>NZ_JBVJND010000017.1:49319-201441 GCF_055583825.1 Streptomyces sp. NPDC104367
CCAGGGTCCGGGGACGACGGAAGGCGTCGGCTGTGGAGGGTGACGGCTCGTCGGGGTGGGAGGCGGCCAGGGTCCGGGGACGACGGAAGGCGTCGGCTGTGGAGGGTGACGGCTCGTCGGGGTGGGAGGCGGCCAGGGTCCGGGGACGACGGAAGGCGTCGGGTGTGGAGGGTGACGGCTCGTCGGGGTGGGAGGCGTGTGTGGTCGCGGTGTCGGCGGTGGGGGCGCCGTCGGCGGGCGGGTCGGCCTGCTCTGGGCCCTCCGGCTCGTCCTGGTTCGGAGGCATGCGGAAGGCGGTGGCCAGGAACTGCTTCAGGTCGCGGGCCGTGCGCTGCCGGGGCTCTGCGGCCGGAGCCGGTGCGGGCGCGGGTGCGGTTTCGGCCGCCGCGGCGGCCTCGGCCAGGCGCCGCTTCTCGCGCGCGGCATGCAGGGCCTCCCTGGCGACGTCTCCGGGGCGCGGCGGGGCAGCGGTGTCCGAGCGGGCCTGGACCCCGGCAGCGGGCGAGGCCGCGGGGCGGGGGCGGACGGCGGCATCGGCCTCGTCGCCCCGTTTCTCGCGGCCCTCCGCATCGGCCGGGTCCGGCCGGCCCCGCGCACCCGCCCGTCCCTCCGCGTCCCCATGGCCCGCCGCGCCGGCTCGGCCCTCCGTGTTCCCGTTGCCCACCGCGTCGGCCCGTCCCTCCGCGTCCCCCTTGCCCACCGCGTCGGCTCGGCCCGCCGTGTCCCCGTTGCCCAGCGCGTCGGCCCGTCCCTCCGCGTCCCCCTTGCCCACCGCGTCGGCTCGGCCCGCCGTGTCCCCGTTGCCCGCCGTGTCCGCTCCGCCCCGCACGCGCTGCGCACCCTCCGCGTTCCTCGCGGCGAAGGCGGCCCGCAGCGCCAGCCGAGCAACGTCACCCGGCCTCGACGTACGGTCCCCGGCTCCGGACCCGGACCCGGCCCGGACCCCGGCTCCACTCGCCCGCGAGTCGGCCTCCGGCGTCCGCTCCCCCGCCCCGGCCGCGCCCCACGTCCGCTCCACCTGCTCGGCCGCGCCCACAGCCGCGCCCACGGCCGGGTCCTCCGTCCCGCCTCCCGCCTCGCCTCCCGTCCCGCGTCCCGGCCCGCCTTCGTCCTCGGCCGCGGACGCCGTCGTACCGGCGACGGCGGCCACCGCCTCCTCCGCCGGAGCCGCCTCCTCGCCGCACCCGCCCCCGGTCTCCGCCCCGCGCCCCCGTGCCGCGCGCAGCGCTCGGCGGGCGGCGTCGGCGGGGCGCTGTCCGTCCTCGTTCATGACGTCCTCCGCAACGACACCAGGTCGGACAGCTCGCGGTCCGTCAGTTCGGTCAGGGCGGCCTCGCCGGAGCCGAGGATCGCGTCGGCTAGGGCGCGCTTGGACTCCAGCATCTCGGCGATGCGGTCCTCGACGGTGCCCTCGGTGACCAGGCGGTGGACCTGGACGGGCTGGGTCTGGCCGATGCGGTAGGCGCGGTCGGTGGCCTGTTCCTCCACCGCCGGGTTCCACCAGCGGTCGAAGTGGACGACATGGCCGGCGCGGGTGAGGTTGAGGCCGGTGCCCGCGGCCTTCAGGGACAGCACGAGGACCGGGGTGGCCCCGGCCTGGAAGCGGTCGACCATGCGCTCCCGCTCCGGGACCGGTGTGCCGCCGTGCAGGAGGTCGACGGGGACCGCGCGGGCCCGCAGGTGCGCGGTGATCATGCGGGCCATGCCGACGTACTGGGTGAAGACCAGCACCGAGCCGTCCTCCGCGAGGACGGTGTCCAACAGCTCGTCGAGCAGGGTGAGTTTGCCGGAGCGGACGGCCAGGCCCTCGGCGCCGGACTCCTCCTTCAGGTACAGCGCGGGGTGGTCGCAGATCTGCTTCAGGGCGCCGAGGAGCTTGAGCACCAGGCCCCGGCGGGCGATGCCGTCCGCCGTCTCGATGGCGAGCAGCGACTCGCGCACCACCGCCTCGTACAGCGCGGCCTGTTCGCGGGTGAGCGGGACCGGGTGGTCGGTCTCCGTCTTGGGCGGCAGCTCGGGGACGATGCCCGGGTCGGACTTCCGGCGGCGCAGGAGGAAGGGGCGGACGAGGCGGGCGAGCCTGGTCAGCGCCTCTTCGTCCTCGCCGTTCTCGACCGCGCGCGCGTGGCGGGCGCGGAACGACTTGAGCGGGCCGAGGAGTCCGGGGGTGGTCCAGTCGAGCAGGGCCCACAGTTCGGAGAGGTTGTTCTCGACCGGGGTGCCGGTGAGGGCCACGCGCGCGGGGGTCGGGATGGTGCGCAGCGCCTTGGCGGTCGCCGAGTAGGGGTTCTTGACGTGCTGCGCCTCGTCGGCGACGACCATGCCCCAGGTCTGTTCGGCGAGACGGGCCGCGGCGGCGCGCATGGTGCCGTACGTGGTGAGGACGAAGCCGCCGTCGAGGCCGTCGAGGGAGCGGTCGGGGCCGTGGAAGCGGCGGACGGGGACGCCGGGGGCGAAGCGGGCGATCTCCCGCTGCCAGTTGCCGAGCAGCGAGGCGGGGCAGACCACCAGGGTCGGTTCGCTGCGGGCCCGCTTGAGGTGGAGGGCGATGACGGTGATCGTCTTGCCGAGGCCCATGTCGTCGGCGAGGCAGCCGCCGAGGCCGAGGGAGGTCATGAGGTCGAGCCAGGCCAGGCCCCGGAGCTGGTAGTCGCGCAGGGTGGCGTGCAGTCCTGCGGGCGGTTCGGCGGGGTGGACGCCTGCGGTGAGGCGGTCGCGCAGGGCCGCGAGGAGGCCGACGGGGACCGCCTCGACCTTCTCGCCGTCGATCTCGGCCTCGCCGGTGAGGGCCACGGACAGCGCGTCGACCGGGTCGAGCAGGCCCAGTTCGCGCTTGCGGGCCTTGCGGACCAGGGCCGGGTCGACGAGCACCCACCGGTCCCGCAGCCGTACGACGGGGCGGTGGGCCTCCGCGAGGGCGTCCATCTCGGCGTCGCTGAGCGGGTCCCCGCCGAGCGCCAGCTGCCAGCGGAACTGGAGCAGTTCCTCGCTCTCGAAGAAGCCGGTGCCGTCGGTGGCCGAGCCGGGGGCGGGCCGGACCACCGCGGCGGCGGTCAGGTCCTGTGCCAGGTCCCGGGGCCAGTGGACGGCGACCCCGGCCGCCGCGAGCCTGGTCGCGGCCACCCCGAGGAGCTCCCCCAGCTCCTCCTCGGACAGGGCGAGGACGTCGGGCGTGTCCTGTTCGGCCAGGCGGTCCAGCGGCGGCCACACACGCGCGGCCCGGCGCACGGCCAGCGCCGCGTCCACGCGCGCGCGGGGCCCGAACCCGGCGTCCGACAGCCCCGCCCACAGGGCGGCGGCGTCGGTCATCAGGGTGGGGTCGGCGAGGCTGTGCACCTGGACGACGGCCGCTCCCGCGCGGTGGGCGCCCTCGCCGTCGTCGAACAGGTCGTACGCCGCCAGGTCCAGGCGCAGCGAGACGCGCACGCCCGCGTCCATGCCGGCGGCGACCTCGGCGGCCCACTCGTGGGCGTCGGGGAGGCGCTGGGCCTCGCGGGCGGCGAAGGGCCTGCCGGAGGTGTGCGGGGCGGCCGGGGTGCGGGGCAGGGTGTCGGCGACGGCGTCCAGGAAGGAGCGGATCAGCGCCTCGGGCCGGGGCAGCCGGAGCGGGCCGGGTCCGGGCAGCGGGACGGCGTGGCCCTCGGCGGGCAGGGCGGCGGCGACCGCGCGGACGTGGGCGATGTCGGCGGGCTCCAGGGGGCCGGCCCGCCAGGCGTCGTGTCCGGTGGGGGTCAGGCCCGGCAGCAGCCGGCCGCGGGCGGCGAGCCGCAGCGCGTGCAGGGCGGCGGCGCCCCAGCAGGCGGTGGCGGGATGGGCGGCGGGGTCGCGGCGGGCGTGGACGAGCAGCGGGAGCGCCTGGGCGAGCGGCAGGGTGAGCGCGGGCACCTGCCGGCGGCGGACCCCGGTCCCGTGGCGTCGTACGACCGTCAGTTCCTCGGTCCCGGGGGTGGGCAGGGGGTGCCCGTCGGGGTCCCAGAAGGCGATCCGGCCGTGGCGGGGCAGGTCGGCGGGGAGGTAGACGGCGGCCAGGCGCACCGGCACGTCGGTCTGGGTCTCGGACACCGCGCCGCTCATACGTTCTGCCACCTCCCGCCCGCCTGTCGGATCGAATGTCTCCGACTGTACGGGCGGGGTCTGACAATCGGCCCCGGCGACCGGCCGGGCCCGGTCGCTAGGGCACGGTGCGCGAGACGACGTAGATCATCGGGTAGTTGGGGTCGGCCGTGTTCACGACCACGTCCTGGGTGGGCTCCGGGTTCTTCTGGGTGTGCGTCAGGCCCGACCAGGTGCCCGGGCCGGTGAAGTCCCAGCCGGTGACCTTCTGGTCGCGGGCGCCGATGGTGATGTCGTCCTTCCTGAGGGCGTCCCGGTCGACGCCGATGCCCGCCAGGAAGCTGTCCAGGCCGGCGCTGTTGGTGCGGAACTGGACGTAGAGACGGCTGGTCTTCCAGTTGTTCGTCTCGTAGTACGCGATCGTGTCGGCCGGATGCGGGACGGGCACCTGGTAGAGGCGCCGCTGCACCTTGGACGGCCAGCCCGCGCTGAGGCCGGTCGCCGAGTACTTGGCCTCCTTGTCCTTGCCGCTGTTGCGGCTCTGGTTGGCGGAGATCACCAGGTAGCCGGCCGGTACGCCGATGAGCAGCACGATGATCAGCAGGGTCAGCGTCCGGCGCCGGGCCCGGTGGCCGGGGGTCTCGGCCGGGCGCCTCGGTTCGTCCGGGGGCGCGGCCTGGTGGGGCAGCGACGCGATCATGCGGAGTCCTGGGTACGGCGGGCCTCCGCGTACCGCTCGTAGCGCTCGTAACGCTCGACCCGGCGCCGCTTGGCGCGCCGGAAGCGGCGGGCGACGAGCCGGGCGAGGTCGGCGGCGCCGACCATGCCGGCCTCGGGGCCCAGCTGGGCGCGGGCGATGCGGGCCTCGGGGCGGTAGCCGCGGCCGGTGAGCTGGCGCTTGAACGCGTCCCGCGCGGGGCCGATCAGCAGGTCGTCGGCGGCGCTGACGCCACCGCCGATGACGAAGCAGGAGGGGTCGAGGGCGGCGGCGAGGTTGGCGATGCCGACACCGAGCCACTGGCCGATGTCCTGGAGCAGCTCGATGCACATGGCGTCGCCCTCGCGGGCCAGCTCCGTGATCATCGGGCCGGTGATGTCGTCGATGTTGCCCTTGACGTGCTCGATGATCCCGTAGGCCACCGGGGAGTCGGCCAGGGCCAGCTCCTTGGCCTCGCGGACCAGCGCGTTGCCGGAGCTGTACTGCTCCCAGCAGCCGCGGTTGCCGCACGGGCAGCGGTGGCCGCCGGGGACGACCTGCATGTGGCCGAACTCGCCGGCGACGCCGTACTTGCCGCGCTTGACCTGGCCGTCCTCCAGGATCGCGCCGCCGATGCCGGTGCCGAGGGTGATCATGACCAGGTGGTCCTCGCCGCGGCCGGCGCCGAACCGCCACTCGGCCCAGGCGGCGGTGTTGGCGTCGTTGTCGACGAGCACGGGCACCGAGAGGCGGCCGGAGAGGCGGTCGCGCAGCGGTTCGTTCCGCCAGGACAGGTGGGGGGCGAACAGGACGCGGTTGCGGTCCGCGTCGACCCAGCCGGCGGCGCCGATGCCGACCGCGTGCACGTCGTGCCGGTCGGAGAGGTCCAGGACCAGTTCGACGATCGTGTCCTCGACGACCTTCGGGCTCTTGGACTTGTCCGGGGTCTCCGTGCGGAGCTTCTCCAGGATGTTGCCGTCGGCGTCCACGACACCCGCCATCACCTTGGTGCCGCCGATGTCGATACCGACGGTGGGCACGCGGGGCGCCGTCAGGTGTGACCGGCGTTCCCGGGTGCCGACGGTGCGCAGGACCGGGGCTCGGCGGGAGCCGATGGGGGCGGTGAGGTCGCGGTAGGTGCTCATCGGGCTTGATTGTGCCTCACCGAAAGGGGCGGCGCCGTTTGGGGGAGATAAGGAACCGGTGCGCTGCCGGACGCGGCGTGTGGGGCCGGTCGCGCCGTTTCCCGCGCCCTTTTCAGGGGCGCCGCAGTTCGTGGCGGAGCGCGTCCAGGTCGCTGCCGCCCGCCATCTGGCGCGTCAGCTCCTCCAGCGTGATCTCGTCACGTGTCCGGGCGGCCACCAGCTCGCCGCGCCTGAGCAGCACGAAACTGTCCCCCACCAGGTACGCGTGATGCGGGTTGTGGGTGATCAACACAACACCGAGTCCCCGGTCACGGGCGGCCGCCACGTATGTGAGGACCACGCCGGACTGCTTCACTCCGAGTGCGGCCGTCGGCTCGTCCAGGATCAGGACCTTCGCGCCGAAGTACACGGCCCGGGCGATGGCCACGCACTGGCGTTCGCCGCCCGACAGGGTGCCGATGGGCTGGTCGACGTCGCGCAGGTCGATGCCCATGCGGAGGAGTTCGGCGTGCGTGGTGCGGCGCATGAAGTCGACGTCCAGGCGCCTGAGCACGCCCTTGCGGGGTTCCGAGCCGAGGAAGAAGTTGCGCCACACCGGCATGAGCGGGACCACCGCCAGGTCCTGGTGGACGGTGGCGATGCCGCGGTCCAGGGCGTCGCGCGGGGAGGTGAGGACCGTCTCCTCGCCGTCGATGCGCAGGGTGCCGCCGTCGTGCCGGTGCAGGCCCGCGACGATCTTGATGAGGGTGGACTTGCCGGCGCCGTTGTCCCCGAGGACGCAGGTGATCCGGCCCGCGTGGACCTCCAGGGAGACCCCTTCCAGGGCGCGGACGGTGCCGTAGTGCTTGCTGACGCCGGACAGCTGGACGAGGGTCATGCGGTGGCCTCCGCGCGCTTGCGGACCCAGGTGTTGAGCAGGGTCGCGAGGAGCAGCATCGCCCCGAGGAAGAACTTGAACCAGTCGGGGTTCCACTCGGCGAAGACGATGCCCTTGCTGGTCATGCCGAAGATGAGCGCCCCGACCGCCGAGCCGGCCGCGCTGCCGTGGCCGCCGGTGATCAGGCAGCCGCCGATGACGGCCGCGATGATGTAGATCAGCTCGTTGCCGACGCCCTCGCCGGACTGGACGGCGTCGTACGAGAAGAGCAGGTGCTGGCCGCAGACCCAGGCGCCGAACGCCACGCCCGTGTAGAGGCCGATCCTGGTCCTCGCGACGGGGACGCCGACCGCGCGGGCCGCGTCCTGGTTGCCGCCGACCGCGAAGATCCAGTTGCCGGCGCGGGTGCGCAGCAGGATCCAGGAGGCGGCCGCGACCAGGGCGAGCCACCACAGGATCGTGATCCTGACGTCGACCCCGCCGACGGTCAGGGTCGAGGCGAAGACCGCGCGGGCGGACGCGAAGCCCTCCATGTCGGCGACGGACTTGGTGGAGACCGTGCCGTCGATCAGCTTGGTGAGGCCGAGGTTCGCGCCGGTCAGCATCAGGAAGGTGCCCAGGGTGACGATGAAGCTGGGCAGCCTGGTGCGGGTGAGCACGAAGCCGTTGAAGGCGCCGACGGCCAGGGTGACGACGAGGGAGACCGCGACGCCCACCCAGGTGTTCGCCGTCAGCTGGTAGCTGAACATCGAGGAGACCAGCGCGGAGGACGTGACCAGGACGCCGGCCGAGAGGTCGAACTCGCCGCCGATCATCAGCAGCGCCACCGGGACGGCCATGATGCCGATCGTCGAGGAGGCGTAGAGGACCGTGCTGAGGCTCGACGGGCGCAGGAAGCCGTCGGCGGCCAGGGCGAAGAAGAGGAAGACGGCGAGGGCGCCGACGACCGAGCCGAGTTCGGGGCGGGTGAGCAGCTTCCGCAGCGGAGAGGTCCGCAGAATCCTTTCATCAACCGCTTTGTCCAGCGCCGCGCTCATCGGGTGCCCCGCTCGGTGTACTTCTCCAGGGCGGCCGCCTGGTCCTTGGTGACGATCTGCGGGCCGGTGAGCACCGGCTGCCCGCCGCCGAGGACGTCGCCGTTGTACTTGTAGAGCCAGAGCAGGTCGACCGCCTGGTAGCCCTGGAGGTACGGCTGCTGGTCCACGGCGAAGCCGAGGGTGCCGTCCTTCAGCCCGGCGGCGACCTTGGCGTTGAGGTCGAAGGTGTCGACCTCGGCCTTGCTGCCGGCCTCCGTCCGTGCCTTGACGGCGGTGTCGGCGTAGGGCGCGCCGAGCGTGACGACCGCGTCGACGGACCTGTCGGCCTGGAGCTTCGCCTCGATGGAGGACTGCACGTCGGGCATGCTGGTGCCGTTGACGTAGAGGTTCTCGACGGTGCCGTCGAACTTCTCGGCGACTCCGGCGCAGCGCTGCTCGTGGCCGACGTTGCCCTGCTCGTGCAGGACGCACAGGACCTTCTTGCGGCCGCGCTCGTTCAGCTCCTCGCCGACCGCCCGGCCCGCCACCTTCTCGTCCTGGCCGATGTGCGCGAGGGCACCGAAGGCCCTGGACTCCGCGGAGCCGGAGTTCACGGTGATCACCGGGATGCCGGCCTTCTCGGCGCGGGCCACGGCCGCCTTGAGGGCGTCGGGCTTGGCGAGGGTGACGATGATCCCGTCGACCTTCTTGTCGACCGCCGCGTCCACCAGCTGCGCCTGCTGCTGGGCCTCGTCGTCGTGCGAGTAGAGGAAGTTGACGTTGTCCTTGCGGGCGGCCTGCTCCGCGCCGTTCTGCACGATGTCCCAGAAGGTGTCGCCGTCGCCCGAGTGGCTGATCATCGCGAAGGTCCAGCGGGGGGTGCTCACCGCCGCCTCGCCCTGGGCCGCCGCTGCCGCCCGGGCGTCCTCCGCCCGCTTGCCGCCGGTACTGCTGCACCCGGCGAGGCAGAGACTCAGCGTCCCCGCCACCGCGATGCCCACCCAGGTCCGAAACCGTGCCACGAGGCCGTGCCCTTCTTGCCGTGCTCTTCACATGCGAGAGGGGCGGGCGCGCTCACCGTCGGTGACCACCGGCGGCGACCTCACCTGCCCCAAACACTTCAGTATCGAACACGGGGTACACGCCTTACAGAGGCGGGGGCCGGACACGGGTCACATTGTCCGGACATTATGACCGGCGCAGCGCTCCCAGGGGCGGCGCTCAGGCCCGTACGAGCAGTTGGAACTCGAAGGAGTAGCGGGTCGGCCGGTAGATGTGGTCGCCGAACTCGACGGCGCGGCCGGTGTCGTCGTACGTGGTGCGCTGCATGGTGAGCAGCGGGGCGCCCTCCGCCTCGGCCAGCCGCTCGGCCTCGACGGCGGTGGCGCCGCGCGCGCCGATGGACTGGCGGGCGCTGTGCAGGGTGATGCCCGCGGACCGCATCAGGCGGTACAGGCCGGTCGCCTCCAGCTGCCCGGTGTCGAGGTCGAGCAGACCGGGCGGCAGGTGGTTGATCAGGTACGCCATCGGCTCGCCGTGTGCCAGACGGAGCCGCTCGATCCGGTGCACCTCGGTGTCCTCGGCGACCCCGAGCGCCGCCGCGACTTCCGCCGACGCCGGGACGACGGTGTTGACCAGCACCGTCGTCGCGGGGCGCTGGCCGGCCGACTCCAGGTCGTCGTAGAGGCTGCTGAGCTCCAGCGGGCGTTTGACCTGGCTGTGCACGACCTGGGTGCCGACGCCCCGGCGGCGGACGAGCAGACCCTTGTCGACCAGGGACTGGATGGCCTGGCGGACGGTCGGGCGGGACAGGCCGAGCCGCGCGGCCAGCTCGATCTCGTTGCCCAGCAGGCTGCCGGGGGTGAGCGAGCCGTGCTCGATCGCGGCCTCCAGCTGCTGGGCCAGCTGGAAGTACAACGGGACCGGCGAGCTCCGGTCCACGCTGAGGTCGAGCGTCACGGTCGGGTCCACTTCTGGTTTCGGCACGGGCCCGAGCGTATCCCCGTGCCGGGTTGACGGGAAGTTGTGTAGTTCGGTTGTCCGGACATGCGGATTGACAGCGCACGGGGTGCACCAGCACCTTGTTCCCATGCGCATCGGGGTCATCGGTACGGGTCGCATCGGCGCCATCCACGCGAACACGCTCAGCCGCAATCGTGAGGTCGGGTCCTTGATCCTCACGGACGTGGATCCGGCACGGGCCCAGGATCTGGCGCATCGCCTCGGGGAGACGGCGGCGCCCGGGACGGACGAGATCTTCAGGTGGGGCGTGGACGCCGTGGTGATCACCACCGCGACCTCGGCGCACGCCGATCTGATCGGCCGGGCGGCCCGGTCCGGGCTGCCGGTCTTCTGCGAGAAGCCGATCGCCCTGGACCTGCCGGGCACGCTGCACGCCCTGGCCGAGGTGGAGAAGGCCGGGACGGTGCTCCAGATGGGCTTCCAGCGGCGCTTCGACAGGGGCTACGTGGGCGCCCGGGAGGCGGTGCGCTCGGGCCGGCTCGGGCGGCTGCACACCGTACGGGCGCTGACCTCCGACCAGTCCCCGCCCCCGCCGGAGTGGCTGCCGCTGTCCGGCGGGCTGTTCCGGGACACGCTGATCCACGACTTCGACGTGCTGCGCTGGGTGACCGGCCGCGAGGTCGTCGACGTGTACGCGACCGGTTCGGACGCGGGGCCCGCGATGTTCCGCGAGGCCGGGGACGTCGACACGGGCGCGGCGGTGCTCACCCTGGACGACGGCACGCTGGCCACGGCCACGGCGGCCCGGCTCAACGGCGCCGGGTACGACGTGCGCATGGAGCTCTCCGGGGAGCGGGACACCGTCGTGGTCGGCCTGGACGACCGGACGCCGGTGGCCTCCACCGAGCCGACCGGGCCGCCTCCCGCGGACAAGCCCTGGCCCGGCTTCCTGGAGCGGTTCGGGCCCGCCTACGAGGCCGAGCTGTGCGCCTTCGTCGACGTGGTCCGCGGCGAGCTGGCCAACCCCTGCGACGGGCGCGAGGCGCTCCAGGCGCTCAGGATCGCGGAGGCCTGCGAGCTGTCCCGGCACGAACGCAGGCCGGTGGCGCTCGCGGAGATCCCGGACCGGCTCGCCTGGGGGCCCTCGGCCGGCTGACGGCCCTCACCACCGGCGCGCAGGGTCAGCCGGTGCGCGAGGACGTCGTGCATCTCGCGGGCGATCGCCTCCGGGGGCAGCCGCTGGGCCCGTTCGGCCCGCAGCCCGGCCTCGGTCTCGGCGCGCCGGGCCCGGTCGCGCAGGGTCAGCATCAGCTGCCGCCGCCCCAGGGCCCCCGGGCACCTGGCGGCACGGTCCCAAGGTCCACACGCGCGTGGCCGCCGTCCCAGGGCCCACGCGCGCGTGGCGGCAGTCCGCGGCGGCGGGTACGACTCGCCCCGCGGCCGGCGTGGGGGAAGGCCGCGGGGCGAGAGCCGTGGTGTGCGACGGCTGGTGGAGCTCATCGGAGCCGGAGGTCCGGCTGAACGCGGACCGGACCTCCGGCTGGTCGCGCCGTTCCCCGGCGCCGGACCGGCCGGCCCGATCGACGACTCAGCAGTCGAAGTCGATCAGGTCGAACGAGGCGTAGTGGTCCGACGTGTAGTAGTCCTCCTGGTACTCCTCGCCGGTCACGATGCGTCGCGCCCCGCGCGTGGAGGAGCCGGGCGTGATGACCGTGTACTCGTGGTAGTAACCGGTGGCCTCGGAGGGCAGGATGCCTTCCGCGTTGCGGAAGACGGTCCCGTCCTGCGAGTACGGGAACGGACCGTCCGACGCGATCAGGTCGAGCGTGTCGTAGGCCTGCGACGGCAGATCGCTGTAGCAGATGCTGCCGACCGAGGCGGCGGCCGCGTCAGCCGTGGTGGCGGAGACGGCGCCGCCGACGAGGAGCGCGGAGAGCAGGGCGCCCGCGGCGCCGATGCGGGTGATTCGTGGGGGGAATCTCATGCCTCCATGATGACGCGCGTAGACAGTGGCATGTCAATGACAAGCCCGAAGAATTTCCCGCCAAGTCGCCGGAGTTTTCAGGGAGTTAACCTACGTTCCCGTCGGCGGCGAACGAGCCGTACGTGGGGCGGCCGTCGAGGTCGTACGACTGGACGGAGACGCCCGTCGTGGTGATCAGTCCGCCGGTGTGCCGGAACCTGGTCGGCACCGCGCCCTCCCGGAGGAAACGGCGTCCCGAGCCCAGGACGACCGGGAACGTCAGCAGGTGGAGGGTGTCCACGAGGCCCAGGTCCAGCAGGGAGCCGACCAGCGCGCCGCTGCCGTGCACCTGGAGTTCGCCGTCGGTGCGCTCCTTGAGGGCCGTGACCTCCTTGGCGAGGTCGCCGCCGAGCACGGTGGTGCCGGACCACGCGGGGTCGGTCAGGGTCGCCGACGGCACGTACTTGGGCAGCGCGTTCAGCCTGCTCGCGACCGGGTCGGCCGGGTCGGTCACCTTCGGCCAGTACGAGGCGAAGATGTCGTAGGTACGGCGGCCGAGCAGGAACGCCCCGGCCCGGGCGAAGCTCTCGACGACGAACCCGCCGAAGTCCTCGTCGCCGAACGGATGGGTCCAGCCGCCGTGCGTGAAGCCGCCGCCGGGGTCCTCCTCGGGGCCGCCGGGCGCCTGGTAGACGCCGTCGAGGGTGACGAACAGGGTGGAGACGAGCTTGCCCATGAGGGGTGCCTCTTCCTGGGGTGGGGGCTGTCTGTCATCAGCTCAGACCCCGCGGCCGCCCGCAACTCATCGGTGGCCGCCCCGGCACCTCGCGCGTCACCCCGTGTGCGTGGAGAACAGTCCGCCGGTCGGGCCCTGCTTGTCGCCGCCCTGGGCCTTCTTCAGGGCGTTGGCGAGGCTCTCGATGGTGAGCGACTGGAGGATCACCCGGCCGTTGCCCTCCAGGGTGGCCAGGGAGAGCCCCTCGCCGCCGAAGACGGCGTTCATGACGCCCTGGCGGTTGAGGCCGCCGACGCGCTGGACGCCGTACTCGATACCCTCCTCGAAGGCGACGACACAGCCCGTGTCGACCTCGATACGGCCGCCGAAGTCGGCGGGGTTGAGGTCGATGAAGTTGCCCGCGCCGGCGATGATCACCGTGCCGTGGCCGGTGAACTTCTCCAGGATGAAGCCCTCGCCGCCGCTCATGCCGGTGCGGCCGCCCTGGAAGGCGATGCCGAACTCGACGGTGGACTCGGCGGCGACGAACGCGTCCTTCTCCGCGAACCACGCGCGCGTGCCGGTCAGTTCCAGGGCGCGCATCTCGCCGGGCAGGACGCCCGCGAAGCCGACGGTGCCCTGGCCGCCCTGGGAGGTGAAGTACTGGAACGCCAGCGACTCGCCCGCGAGCATGCGCTGGCCGACCTGCATGGCGGTGCCCATGGCCTGGCGCAGCATGCCGCCCATGCCGCCGCCCGCGCCGCCCTGCTGCCGGCCGCCGTTGCCCGACGGTCCGCCGAGCCGGGTCTCCATGGTCACGTTCGTCGTCTTGAACAGGAACTTGCCGGCTTCGCAGTACACGGTCTGGCCGGGGTGCAGGTTGACGACCGCCATCTGCATGGCGTTGCCGACGATCTCTTGCTGAAGGGTCACGGGAGAACAACGTAGCGGGCGGCCCGCGGGTTCCACCGTCCGCCCACCCAGGCGGGCGGACGGACGGGCGGCGGGGGTCAGGAGAGTTCGCGGTGCCTCGTCGTCAGGGCCGCCGCCCCCGCCTCCGTCGGGGAGCCGTGCAGGCGGAGCCGGGAGATGCCGCCGTCGGGGAAGATGTCCACGCGCGCGTGCGTGCCGACCGCGGGGGCGGGCAGCACGAAGCGGTGGTTCGTGTCCGGCTGGAGGCGGGTGCGCGGCAGGATCTCGCGCCACTCGCCGTCCTCGCCGTCCTGCACCGACACCGACGCCCAGCCCGCGCTGTTGCCCTTCAGGTACGCCGTGTCGATCTCGACGGCGCGGATCTGGGACTGGGCGGTCAGGCGGTAGCGGATCCAGTCGTTGCCCCGGTCGCGGCGGCGGCGCGTCTCCCAGCCGTCGTCCATCTTGCGGGAACGGCCCGGCTGGATGGTGTTGGTGGCCGGCGAGTAGAAGAGGTCCGACGCGTCCTCGACCCGGCCGCCGTTCTCCAGGGCGGCCACGTCGAAGGTGCCCAGCGCCGCCAGCCACTGCGGGTCCGGGACAACCTCGCCGTACACGCGCAGGCGGGCGATGCCGCCGTCGGGGTGCTGGTTGACGCGGAGGTGGGTGAAGCGCTGTTCGACGGAGACGGCGAAGCCGTTGGCCGCGTGGCCGCCGACCGGCGTGCGCGGGACGAGCGTCGTCCACTTGACGTCGTCGGCCAGCAGGTCCTGCGGGGAGGGCGAGCCGGGTACGGACGTGCCCTCGACGGACACGGCCTGCGGGTGGTTGCCGCGGAAGTGGGCCGTGTCGACGACGATCCCGCGGACCACCCCGGGCGCGCCGAGGCGGACCAGCGCCCAGTCGTGGTCCTCGGCCGTCGGCCACGGGTGCCCGGCCGAGGCGCCGCGGCGGCGGCGCGTCTCCCACCCGTCCATGACCTTGCCCTTGTGCCCGAAGTGCTCGGGGTCGAACTCGGCCCGTCCGGGCACCAGCAGGTTCTCCCGCTGGGCGAAGAACTCGTCGTTGGCGGCGATGACTCCGGCGCCGAGCTGCCGGCCGGCGAGGTCGGCGTACCGGGTGAAGGGGAAGTCGGCGGTGCGGTAGTCCGCGTACGGGTCGCCGCCGGGGTAGGGGTGCGCGTCGCCGGTGAAGGTCGGGATCGCCGTCAAAGGTCTTCCTTTCGGTGTCGGCCGCTGCGGGTGCGGAGGGGAAGCGGGGTTCAGGGGCGGGTCAGGAGCCGGCCGCGCGGAGGCGTGAACACGCCGTCCGCGAAGACGCGTTCGCCGCGCAGCCAGGTGGACCGCACGACGCCGTGCAGGGTCCGCCCGGCGTAGGCGGTGACCCGGTTGCGGTGCTGGAGGCCGGCCGGGTCGACGGTGAAGGTCTCGTCGGGCGCGAGGACGGCGAAGTCGGCGTCCCGGCCCGGTGCGATGGCGCCCTTGCGGTCGTCGAGGCCGACGAGCGCGGCCGTGCGCGCGGACATCCAGCGGACCACGTCGTCGAGGCCGTGACCGCGTCTGCGGGCTTCCGTCCACACGGCGGGGAGGCTCAGCTGGAGGCCGGAGATGCCGCCCCACGCGGTCGCGAAGTCCGGGGTCTTGAGGTCGGCCGTGGAGGGCGAGTGGTCGGTGACCACGCAGTCGACGGTGCCGTCGGCCAGCGCCTGCCAGAGCAGGTCCTGGTTGGCCGCCTCACGGATCGGCGGGCAGCACTTGAACTCGCTGGCGCCGTCCGGGACTTCCTCGGCGGTGAGGGTGAGGTAGTGCGGGCAGGTCTCGACGGTGAGCCGGACGCCGTCCCGCCTGGCCTCGGCGATCAGGGGCAGCGCGTCGGAGGAGGACAGGTGCAGGATGTGCACGCGCGCGTGGAGGCGTTTCGCCTGGGCGATCAGCTGGGCGATCGCGGTGTCCTCGGCGTCGCGGGGGCGGGAGGCGAGGAAGTCGGCGTACTTCGGGCCGCCGTGCTGCGGGGCGGCGTCCAGGTGGTGCGGGTCCTCGGCGTGCACGATCAGCAGGCCGCCGAAGGCGGAGATCTCCGCCAGGGACCGGGCCAGCCGCTCCTGGTCGAGATGCGGGAACTCGTCCACGCCGGAGGGCGACAGGAACGCCTTGAAGCCGAAGACGCCGGCCTCGTGCAGCGGGCGCAGGTCCTTGACGTTGTCGGGCAGCGCGCCGCCCCAGAAGCCGACGTCGACGTGCGCCTTGTCGGCGGCGACCTCGCGCTTGACCCGGAGGTTGTCGACGGTGGTGGTCGGCGGGAGGGAGTTGAGCGGCATGTCGACGAGGGCCGTGATGCCGCCGGCCGCCGCCGCGCGGGTGGCCGTCCAGAAGCCCTCCCACTCGGTGCGGCCCGGGTCGTTCACGTGCACGTGGGTGTCGACCAGGCCGGGCAGCAGGACGTCGTCGCCGAGGTCCTCCAGCGCGGCGCCCTCCGGGACGGGAGCGTCGTGGGGCAGTACGGCCGTGATCGTCCCGGCGGACACGGTGACCGAGGCGGCCCGTGTCCCCTCCGGGGTGATGACGCGCGTCGAGCGCAGCACCAGTTCAGCGTCGGACACCCGGACCCCTCTCTCTGCCGCCGTTTTACTTCCGGGAAACGGGATTTACACCCATGTAACGGAATTCAACGTTCTGTTGAAGGAGTCTTCACTCCCGCCCGCACGCCGTCAAGGGCACACTGATTCCCGGGGCACCACGGGCGCCCACTCTGGACGTTTCCACAAAGCGGAATTAGACTTCCGGCAAGCAGAACGTAGCTACGCACAAGCGGGGAGTCAACCGACCGCCGGGTAGGCTTCTGCCCTTCCGCCCGCCCCGAAAGGAACGCGCCGTGCCGACGTCCAGCGCCAGCACCCCCGACTCCGCCAGGTCCGGCGGCGGGGTCCAGTCCCTAGAGCGCGCCTTCGATCTGCTGGAGCGGATGGCGGACGCGGGCGGCGAGGTCGGGCTCAGCGAGCTGTCCGCGAGCAGCGGGCTGCCGCTGCCGACGATCCACCGGCTGATGCGCACGCTCGTGGCCTGCGGTTACGTACGCCAGCAGCCCAACCGGCGGTACGCGCTCGGGCCGCGGCTGATCCGGCTCGGCGAGTCGGCGTCCCGGCTGCTGGGCACCTGGGCGCGGCCGTATCTGGCGCGGCTGGTCGAGGAGACCGGGGAGACGGCGAACATGGCGCTGCTCGACGGCGACGAGATCGTGTACGTGGCCCAGGTGCCGTCGAAGCACTCGATGAGGATGTTCACCGAGGTGGGCCGCCGGGTCCTGCCGCACTCCACCGGCGTGGGCAAGGCCCTGCTGGCGAACGTGCCCGACGCCGAGGTACGGGCCCTGCTGGGGCGGACGGGGATGCCCGCGGCGACGGAGCGGACGATCACGACGCCGGACGGCTTCCTGAGCGCCCTGGCGGAGGTACGGCAGCTGGGGTACGCGGTGGACGACAACGAGCAGGAGGTCGGGGTGCGCTGCCTCGCCGTGTCCGTGCCCGACTCGCCCACCGCCGCGGCCATCTCGATCTCCGGACCGGCGGGACGGGTCACCGAGGCGGCCACCGAGAAGATCGTGCCGGTGCTCCGGCAGGTGGCCGTCGAACTGTCCGAGGCACTGGCGAGCTCAGGCGTCTGAACCCCGCGGACGCGCGGGCCCGGCGGTGCCTCACCGCCTCGGCTCCCCGAACAGGTCCACCGCCTCGCGCACGTCCGAGAGTCCGCGGGACAGCGCGCTCACCGAGCCGATCGCCCCCGCGATCAGCAGCAACGAGCGGCGCAGGCGGGGGATTTCCGGCATGCCGCCGGTGGCCATGGCGGCCAGGGCCGCCAGTTCGTCCTCCGCTATCGCGCGGTCCGGGAACTCGGCCGGATGGGCGGCCAGTTCACGGCGCAGCCGGGAGACCGCCGTGCGTAGTTCGGTGACTCTCGGATCATCGTTACTGCCGGTCACTGGCCTCTGTCCCAAGCTCCGCAACACAGCTCTCCCCCCTCGCCAGGTGTCCCGCGGCGTTGGTCGGGCGCCTGGGGACGCGGGTCAGTAAACGCCCTTCCGTACGGAAAGCGCTACAGCGCGGACCGAAATTCAGCCCTGCGGAACCGGCCGCCCGCCCCGGTGTCGGGTATGCAGGACGCATGACGGACACACAGGACCCGATCGCCGGGCTGCTGCTCGCGGCCGGCGGCGGCAGACGGCTCGGCGGGCGGCCCAAGGCGCTGCTGACGCACCGGGGGCGGCCCCTGGTGGAGTACGCGGTCTCGGTACTGCGCGCGGGCGGCTGCGGGCCGGTCCACGTGGTGCTGGGGGCCGGCGCCGGCGAGGTGCGCGAGCGGGCCCGGCTGGACGGCTGCGTGGTCGTCGAGAACCCGGCCTGGGCCACGGGCATGGGGTCCTCGCTGCGGGTGGGCCTCGATTCGCTGGCGGGGGCGGGGGTGCGGGCCGCGGTCGTCTCGCTGGTGGACCAGCCGGGGATCGGGGGCGCGGCCGTGGCGCGGGTGCTGGGCGGATACCGGGACGAGGACTCGCTGGTGTCGGCCGCCTACGGCGGTGTGCGCGGGCATCCGGTGCTGTTCGGCGCCCGGCACTGGGCGGGGATCGCCGCCGGCGCGGTCGGGGACCAGGGCGCCCGCGGCTACCTCGGGGCCCACGCGGACGCGATCACGCTCGTCGAGTGCGGGGACGTGGCCGAGCCGTACGACATCGACACCGAAGCCGATCTGGGCCACCTTGAGTGAGCGGGATGGCACTGAGCGCCATCCTGGCTCGACCCGGAGAATCTCGACATCAACAATCCATTGAACTTCCACGATGAGGAAACTAGTATCCACTGTTCAGAAGCTCCCGGCCGTTGACCGGGCGTGCTCCGCTCTACCCGGAACGACTGGCACCCGGTGCCACCGCCGAAGGAAGTGACAGCTCATGTCCGCACCAGCGCCGTCTCCGCTGGCCATCGTCGACGCCGAGCCCCTGCCCCGGCAGGAGGAGGTCCTCACCGACGCGGCGCTCGCCTTCGTGGCCGAGCTGCACCGGCGGTTCACGCCGCGCCGCGCCGAACTCCTCGCCCGCCGCGCCGAGCGCCGTGCCGAGATCGCCCGCACCTCGACCCTGGACTTCCTCCCGGAGACCGCCGCGATCCGCGCCGACGACTCCTGGAGGGTGGCCCCCTGCCCCGCGGCCCTGAACGACCGCCGGGTCGAGATCACCGGCCCCACCGACCGCAAGATGACCATCAACGCGCTCAACTCGGGCGCCCGGGTGTGGCTCGCGGACTTCGAGGACGCCTCCGCGCCGACCTGGGAGAACGTGGTCCTGGGCCAGCTGAACCTGATCGACGCCTACACCCGGACCATCGACTTCACGGACGCCGCTTCGGGGAAGTCGTACGCCCTGCGCCCGGCCGAGGAGCTGGCAACGGTCGTCATGCGGCCCCGCGGGTGGCATCTGGACGAGCGGCACATGGTCGTCGACGGCGAGCAGGTCCCCGGCGCCCTCGTCGACTTCGGGCTCTACTTCTTCCACAACGCGCAGCGGCTGCTCGACCTCGGCAAGGGGCCGTACTTCTACCTGCCGAAGACCGAGTCGCACCTCGAAGCCCGGCTGTGGAACGACGTGTTCGTGTTCGCGCAGGACCACGTCGGCGTCCCGCAGGGCACCGTGCGGGCCACCGTGCTGATCGAGACGATCACGGCCGCGTACGAGATGGAGGAGATCCTCTACGAACTCCGCGACCACGCCTCCGGGTTGAACGCCGGGCGCTGGGACTACCTGTTCTCCATCGTCAAGAACTTCCGTGACGGCGGGCCCCGGTTCGTACTGCCGGACCGCAACGCCGTGACGATGACCGCCCCGTTCATGCGGGCCTACACCGAACTCCTCGTCCGCACCTGCCACAGGCGCGGGGCGCACGCGATCGGCGGCATGGCGGCCTTCATCCCGTCCCGCCGGGACCCCGAGGTCAACAGGGTCGCGTTCGAGAAGGTCCGGGCCGACAAGGACCGCGAGGCGAACGACGGCTTCGACGGCTCCTGGGTCGCCCACCCCGACCTGGTGCCGATCGCCATGGAGTCCTTCGACCGGGTGCTCGGCGACCGGCCGAACCAGAAGGACCGGCTGCGCGAGGACGTCCGCGTCGAGGCCGCCGACCTGATCGCGGTCGACTCGCTGGAGGCCGAGCCGACCTACGCCGGTCTGGTCAACGCCGTCCAGGTGGGCATCCGTTACATCGAGGCATGGCTGCGCGGCCTGGGCGCGGTGGCCATCTTCAACCTCATGGAGGACGCGGCGACCGCCGAGATCTCCCGCTCGCAGATCTGGCAGTGGATCAACGCGGGCGTCGAGTTCGAGAACGGCGCGAAGGCCACGCCGGAACTGGCCCGCGAGATCGCCGCCGCCGAACTCGCCGCCGTCCGCGCGGAGATCGGCGAGGAGGCCTTCGCGGCCGGCCACTGGCAGCAGGCCCACGACCTGCTGTTGCAGGTCTCCCTGGACGACGACTACGCGGACTTCCTGACGCTGCCCGCGTACCAGCAGCTCAGGGGCTAGGAGGCGGGCTTGTCCGAGTGGCCCAGGGCTCTGCCCGGGGCCACTCGGTCGCGTACGGCCTGCTTCACGGCCGTCGGCTCCGGGAAGCCCTGCTCCCGCCGGTCCCAGACGACCTCGTCGTTGACGCGGACCACGAAGACCCCGCCCCGGCCCGGCTTCAGGGCCAGTTCGGTCAGCTCGGCCTCGAAGGTGGTCAGCAGCTCCTGCGCCAGCCAGGCCGCGCGGGGCAGCCAGCGGCACTGGGTGCAGTACTCGATCTCGACGCGCTGGATGTCACTCATCCGAGGTGCACCGCCCCATCCTGTCGGGCCGCGGGCTTGCCGTGCAGGTCGGGCACCTGCTTCAGCCAGTCCGGGCGTCCTTGCTGCGATCTGGCCGCGCGGGCGGCCTCCTCGGCCACGAGCTGGTCGCGGCCGGGAAAGTCGGTGGGGAGCCACCGCCGCGACGCCCGCACCCGCGCCAGCAGATAGCGGACGTAGGCGTCCCGCATCTCGTCGGGCGTGCCGAAGTCGGTGAGCCAGGCGTCCGGGACCTCGGCGAGGATCCGGCGCAGCAGTTCCTCGGTGACCTTCGGGGCCAGCTCGGCGTCGGCGGCCCGGGTGTCGGGGCCGTACCGGCCGAGGGCGTGGTGCCGGAAGTCGTACGCCTTCTCGGGCACCGAGGTGTCCCAGCGGTGGTGGAAGACGAGGGCGGCGCCGTGGTCGATGAGCCAGAGGCGGGCGGGCGCGGTGCCGAAGGTGGGCCAGACCATGAGGTTGGAACTGTGCACCGTCCGGTCGACGTTGACGGTGAGCGCGTCCAGCCAGACGATCCGGCCGGCCTCCAGGGGGCCGACGGGGAAGACCTCGGCGATCTCGGGGGTGAGGTCCTTCGCTCCCGGCAGGTGGTCCATGCCGAGGTTGATCCCGCCGCTGGCCGCGTGCAGTTCGCGCACCTCCTGGTGCGGTTCGTGGTCGGCGATCGCCGGGTCGAAGTGCACCAGGACCAGTTCGGGGAAGCGCAGCCCGAGGGCCCGGGCCAGCTCCCCCACCACCACCTCGGCGACCAGCGCCTTGCGGCCCTGCGCGGAGCCGGTGAACTTCACGACGTACGTACCGAGGTCGTCGGCCTCGACGACCCCGGGGACGGAGCCGCCCGACGTCAGGGGCTCGACGTAGCGGGTGGCGGTGACCTCTCTCAGCACCCGCCAAGAGTAACCAGCGCGACGGCCGGCATCTTTCAAAAAATTTGAAAGCTCGGGGCAAGTAAGGCTAGCCTCACCTTTGTGAGACACCTCCCCTCCCTCAGAACCCTCGCCGTGGGCGTCGCCGCCGCCCTGCTCGCCCTCACGGGCTGCGCCGCGAGCGACGAAGCCGCCACCACCGCGAAGGCCTCCGGCACCGGCGGCTCCTTCCCGGTCACCATCGAGCACGCCCTCGGCACCACCACGATCGAGAAGAAGCCCGAGCGGGTCGCCGCCGTCGTGTGGAGCAACCACGACGCCGCCCTCGCCCTCGGCGTGGTCCCCGTCGGCATCCCGAAGCAGACCTACGGCGACCAGGACGGCGACGGCGTGCTGTCCTGGACCGCCGACCGGCTCACCGCGCTGAAGGCGGACACCCCCGAGCTGTTCGACGAGTCCGACGGGCTGGACTTCGAGGCGATCGCCGACACCCGGCCCGACGTGATCCTGGCCGCGTACTCCGGCCTCTCCAAGGCCGACTACACCACCCTCAGCGAGATCGCCCCCACCGTCGCCTACCCCGGCACCGCGTTCGGCACGAGCTGGCGGGACACCATCGAGCTGGACGCGAAGGCACTCGGCCTGGCCGCCGAGGGCGAAGCGCTCGTGACCGGCCTGGAGAAGACGATCGGCGAGGCCGCCGACAGCCACCCGGAGATCGCCGGACGCACCGCGATGGTCGGCTACTTCGACCCCAAGGACTTCAGCACCGTCGGCTACTACACCAGCCACGACGTCCGCAACCAGTTCTCCCTCGACCTCGGCATGAAGCTACCGGCGAGCCTGAAGCGGCTGTCCGCGAAGACCGACGAGTTCTACGCCACGCTCAGCGCGGAGAAGGCCGACACCTTCGACGACGTCGACATCATCGTCACCTACGGCGACGGCAAGCTCCTCGGCCGGCTCCAGAAGGACCCGCTGCTCGGCAAGATCCCGGCCATCGCCGAGGGCGCCGTCGTGGTGATCCCGCAGGGCTCCGAACTCGCCGCCGCGCTCTCCCCGCCCACCGCGCTCACCATCCCCGCCACCACCGACGAGTACGCCGGGCTGCTCGCCGACGCGGCCGCCAAGCTGACGTGAGGACCCGCCCCGTGCTGCTGTGGCTGCCGGCCTGCGTGCTCCTGGTCGCCCTGGCCGCGGTCCTGTCCGTGCTCCTCGGCGCCCGCACGGTCGCCCCCGGCGACGCCTTCGCCGCCCTGGTCCACGGCGAGGACGGGACCCTCGCCCGGGCCGCCGTCCGGCAGCGCGTGCCCCGCACGGAGCTGGCGCTGCTCGTCGGCGCGGCCCTCGGCACCGCGGGCGCGGTGATGCAGAGCCTGACCCGCAACCCGCTGGCCGACCCCGGCATCCTCGGCGTCAACGCCGGGGCGGCGCTGGCCGTCGTCTGCGGCATCGCCTACCTCGGCATCAGCACACCGGGGCAGTACATGTGGCTCGCGGTCGCCGGGGCGGGAACCGCCGCCGCCCTGGTGTACGTCATCGGCTCGCGCGGTCGCGAGGGAGCCACCCCGGCCAAGCTGGCGCTGGTCGGCACGATGGTGACGGCCGCGCTGTCCGCCCTGGTCAGCGCGGTGCTGCTGCCGCGCCTCGAGGTGGTGGACACCTTCCGGTTCTGGCAGATCGGCGGGGTGGGCGGCGCCTCGGCGGAGGGCATCCTCCAGGTGCTGCCGCTGCTGGCCGCCGGCTTCCTGCTCAGCCTGGCCTCGGCGCGCGGGCTGAACGCGCTGGCCCTGGGCGACGACCTCGCCACCGGGCTCGGCACGCGCATCGCCCGCACCCGGCTGGTCGCCGCCACCGGGGCCGTCCTGCTGTGCGGGGCCGCGACCGCCGCGGCGGGGCCCATCGGCTTCGTCGGCCTGGTCGTGCCGCACACGGTCCGCCTGCTCACCGGTCCGGACAACCGCCTGCTGCTGCCGCTGTCCGCGCTGACCGGCGCGGCGCTGGTCACCCTCGCCGACGTGACGGGCCGCCTGGTGGCCCGCCCCGGCGACATGCAGGTCGGCATCGTGACAGCCGCGATCGGCGCGCCGGTGTTCGTCGCCGTCGCCCGCGGACGGAAGGTACGGGAGCTGTGAGCGCACCCGCGAAGCCCGCCGGGGCCCCGGACGCGGCCCCGCCCGTACCGGTCGGCCGGGGGCGGTCGCGCCGGATCCGGCGCAGACGGCTGGTGCTCGCCGGCCTCGCGCTGCTCCTCGCCGCGCTCTTCCTGCTCAGCCTCTGCGTCGGGCACACGGTGTACTCGCCGTCCGAGGCCCTGCGCGTCGTCCTCGGCGACAGCGTGCCCGGCGCCTCCTTCACGGTGGGCAGGCTGCGGCTGCCGCGCGCGCTCACCGGGCTGCTCGCCGGGTTCGCGTTCGGGCTGGCCGGGGCCGCCTTCCAGACGCTGCTGCGGAACATGCTGGCCAGTCCCGACGTCATCGGCATCACCTCGGGCGCGAGCGCCGCCGCGGTGTTCGCGATCGTCGTCCTCGGCCTCTCCGGGACGGCGGTCTTCCTGATCGCGGTCCCGGCCGGTGTCGCGGTCGCGCTCGTGATCTATCTGCTGACCTACCGTCAGGGCGTGCTCGGCGCCCGGCTCGTACTGGTCGGCATCGGCGTCGGCGCGCTGCTCAACAGCCTGGTCTCCTACCTGCTGCTGCGCGCCCCGGCGTGGGACGTGCAGGAGGCGATGCGCTGGCTCACCGGCAGCCTGGGCGCCGCCTTCTGGGACGGGGTGGGGCCGCTCGCCGCGGGGGTGCTCCCCCTGTCGGCCGTGCTGCTGGCGCTCGACCGGCCGCTGACCGCGCTCCAGCTCGGCGACGACAGCGCCCGGTCGCTGGGCGTCAGGGTCGAGGCGAGCCGGCTGGGACTGGTGCTGTGCGCGGTCGGGCTGACCGCCCTCGCCACCGCCGCGACCGGCCCCATCGCGTTCGTCGCCTTCCTGTCCGCGCCCGTGGCCCACCGGCTGACCGGCGGCTACGGCACACCTCTGCTGCCCGCCGCGCTGACCGGCGCGGGCCTCGTCCTGGCCGCCGACCTGATCGGCCAGTTCGCGTTCGACACCCGCTTCCCGGTCGGCGTCGTCACCGCGGCCCTCGGCGCCCCCTGCCTGCTGTGGCTGCTGGTCCGCTCCCGCCGTGTCCGGGGAGCGCTGTAGCCCTCGGCTACGGAAGCTCCCCGGCGTCCCGCTCCTGCTTGAACCGGCGCCAGGCCGTGGGGAGTTGCTGGACGTCCAGGAGCCAGCCCAGGTAGTCGCGCATGTTGCGGATGCGGGCGTGGGCGGGCCCGCCGGGGGTGGCGGCGGCGAGCGCCCGGGCCGCGAGCGCCCGCTGGCTGCGCAGATAGCCCTGTTCCTTGTCCAGGAAGCCGGCCCAGACGTCCTCGTCCATGACGTAGTAGTGGGCGCGGTCGTCGGGGCGGCGCACCAGCCGGACGAACCCGGCCGCGATCAGGCTGCGGGTGTACGTCGAGACCGAACCGCGGCTGGCCCCGACGGCCTCCGCGAGCTCCTCCGCCGACACTCCTTCGGCGGCGTCGCTGGCCATCAGGTACGCGGCGATCCGGCCCTCGATGCGCGAGGACCCCATGCTCTGCCAGTAGTCGGCGAAGCTCTCGATGAACCAGTCGGGAAACGGCTCCCCGGACGCCCCCGGCGCATCCGACGCCCCGGCCGCCGCGTCCTCCGCCGCCCCCGTGCCCTCGGGCCCGCCGTCCTGCGGCTCCACCGCGCTGCCTCCCTGCTTCCCGATCTTCAAGGGAGCCTAGGGAAGCCGCCCCGGCGAGGCAAACGCCGGCCCGGCCGGACGGCCGGGGCTCAGGACCGCGGGTCGGGCAGTGGTGGGGCTGCGGGTCGGACCGCGGGTCGGGCTACGGACTACGGGGCGGACAGCGGTGAGGCAGCGGTGGGGCTACTGGTCGGACAGCGGGTCGGGCTACGGGTCGGACAGCGGTGAGGCAGCGGTGGCGCTACTGGTCGGACAGAAGGTCGGGCTACCGGTCCGACAGCGGGTTGGGCAGCGGGAGGTAGCGGGCGTCGGCGCCGTCCGCGCCCGTCCAGCGCAGCAGCAGGTTCGTCTTGCCCGGCAGGGTCGGCGCCGTGAGCAGCTCGGCCACCTCCGGCAGCGGGTGCCGGGCCAGCTCCCGCCGGGCCGCGGGCCACGGGTCGAACCCGGCGTGGCGTTCGGCGAGCACGGCGGCGACCTCCGTCAGGTGGTTGACGACCAGGCAGTACACCAGCCGCTCCCAGCCGGCGGCCCGCTCCACGTCGGCCAGCAGTTTGACCCCCTCGGCGTCCCGGAACAGCGCCTGCACCGGCGTGCCGTCCGCGTCGACGGCCACCAGCGTGTTCTGCAGGTGCGCCTCGATCACCACGCCGTGCTCGGCGAACGCCGTCAGCGCGGGCGGGACGACCGCCCGCAGGTACGCCTCCCACCAGGCCCCGGGATCCGCGGCGGCGGCCGGCGGGCTGCCGTCGAAGCCCTCCACCAGCCCGGCCGCGAGCAGCGGCGTCGCCCCCGCCGACAGCGCGCCGCGCAGTCCGTCCCGGACCAGGACGGCGAGTTCCTCGAAGGCGAAGCGGGCGGTGCGGTAGCCGCGGTCGCCGAGCCAGGCCGCGGGCCCGTCCATCGCCGCGAAGGCGGCGGTCGCGGCGGCGTCGGTGCGGCGCAGCCCGCGCAGGTCGTGGGCCCAGAGCCGGCGGATGTCGTTGGTGATCCGGACGTCCAGGCTGAACTTCAGGAAGAGGTCGCGCACCGGCTCGTAGACGGTGCGGATCGCGGCCGTGGGCCAGGCCGTGAACGCGCTCTCGCCGAGCCGGACCAGCCGCCCGTCCGCGAAGGCCGGGGCGAGGTCGCGGCCGACCAGGTCGAGCTGCCAGGGGTGCGCGGGCAGCAGCCGGTAGCCGGGCGGTACGGCGGCCAGCCCGTCCAGCGCGGTGGTGTCGCCCTCCTCCACCACCTCGTCCTCGCGCACCCCGAGCAGCACCAGCGGGAAGCGGGCGTACGCCTCGGGGGCGTACGGCAGCCAGGCGGTGACGGGGCCGCCGCCGCGCGCCTTGGGGGCGGGGTGGTACGGATGGCCGGTGATGAGGGACTGTTCCGAGCGCAGATACGGGTCGTCGGGCGCCGTCGCCCGGGCGCGTGCCGTGAGCAGCGCGGCGACCGCGTCCCGGCTGTCGATCATCTCGGCCGGCAGGTCGCCGTTGGACAGCCCGGTGTGCCTGCGCAGTTCCTCGGCGACCAGTTTCACCAGCTCGGTGTGGCCGAGGCGGTGCCAGGCTCCGCGGACGTACACCTCGGGGGCGGCCGGCCTGCGCTCGCCGCGGACCCTCAGCAGCCGCCCGCCGCCGGGCAGCCGGTAGACCCGGCTCCCGCCCTCCCCCGCGTCCGGGAGCGGCTGGGCCACCTCCCGCAGCAGGCAGTTGAGCAGGGGCGCGGCAGCGTACGCGTCGGCGCGCTCTCCGACGGCGTCGCAGGGGGGCATGGGGTCCACGCGTTCCATTCGTTCTCTGACGTCCACACAGTCCGATCGTGATCAGTATGTCTGTCGTCAACGGTCATCATGACCGTCGTACCCGTCCCCGAGGAGCCCTCCCGTGCACCGTCCCTCCCCCATCGAAAACCGGCTCGCCGCGGAGCTGGCCGAGGCGCGGCCGGATCTCGTCGACCGGTACCGGGCCGAGCTTCCCGGCGCGCGGGCGGCGGTGCTGACCCGGCTGTGGCGGGCGCTGGCGCACGAGCCGCTGCCGTGGGTGGCGGGCCGGGTGCGCGGGGCGCACAGCCTGGCCCTGCGGCTGGCCGACGGGCGCGCGCTGCACGGCCCGCCGGCGGATCCGTACGCCACCGGTGACCGGGTGACCGCGGTACGTCTGGACGGGGTGGCGTACGACGATCCGGCGCGGCTGATGACGGAGCTGGGGTGGCCGAACTCGGCGGGTTTCGCCGCCGAACTCGGGCACAGCGCTGTCTCGTTGGCGCTGTCGCGGGCCAACCGGGAGTTTCCCCCGAAGGAGTGGCCCGCGCGGGACTGGGAGTGGGAGCAGCGGGTGGTCGACGGGCACCCCTTCCACCCCAACTGCCGTTCCCGGCCCGGCTTCTCGGTGGCGGAGCAGCTCGCGTACGGGCCGGAGCACCGGCCGGCGGTACGGCTGGAGACGGTGCCGGTCGCGGCCGGTTCGTGTCTGCTGACCGGCGAGTGGCCGGAGGAACTGCGTGACGGTGAGCGGCTGTTGATGCCGGTGCACCCCTGGCAGAGCACCCATGTCCTCAAGGGCGCCGGCGCCTCGCCCTGGCGGACCGCGCATCCGCTGATGTCCCTGCGCACGCTGGCGCTGCCGGGCGGACCGCACGTCAAGACCGCGCTGAGCGCCCGGCTGACCTCGTCCGTGCGGGACATCTCCGCGTACTCGATCGACGCGGCGATGACCCTGTCGTCGTTCGCCACGGACCTGGCGTCCCGCACCGACGGGCTGCTGCACATCACCCGCACGCTGGGTGCCGCGACCGCCGACTCCCCCGATCTCGCGGCGGTGCTGCGGGAGTCGCCCGAGGTGTTCGCGGCGCCGGGCGAACGGGTCCTGCCGGTGGCCGCCCTGGCCACCACCGGGCTGCCCGGATCGCCTTCCTGGCTCGCCGACTTCACCCGTCTCGCGCTGACCGTGGGCCTGCGCCTGCTGGACCTGGGCGTGGCCCTGGAGGCGCACGGCCAGAACCTGCTGGTGGTGCTCTCCGGGACCGGCGCGCCCCGGCGCCTGGTCTACCGCGACCTGGCCGACATCCGTCTGAGCCCGGTCCGGCTGGCCCGGCACAACATCGCCCGGCCCGGCCTCGGCGGCCGGCTGGTCACCGATGACGAAACGACGCTGCGCCGCAAGCTGTTCGGCTCGCTGGTCGCGGGCGCGCTGGCGGGCACGGCGGGTTCGGGCCCGGTGCTGGCGGCGGCCCTGGAGGCGGCCGTACCGGACCTGCCGGTCACCCCCGACCTGACGGCACTTCGTCAAGGCCCGCTGCCCGCAAAGGCGTTGACGCTGATGCGGCTCTCTCCCGGGACGCCGGGGGACCAGTGGGCGGCGCTGCCGAACCCGTTCACCGGAGGTCTGTGACCCGACGGCCCGCCCGCCGCGCCGCGTTGGTCTGCCGGCCACTCTCCTTTCCGGGCCCGGACCTCGTTTTGGAGACCGGCGCCCGGGATCAATAGGATCCGCCGATGATCAGAACACAACGGCTGGCGGCAGGAGTCTGCGCTCTGCTCGCCGCCATGGCGGCCGGGATCGCGTTCCCCGGGGTAGCGGCCGCCGACGAGACCGACCAGGCCGCTCCCAAGGTGGAGCTCGTGCTGGACGTCAGCGGGTCCATGCGGACGGCGGACATCGACGGCGGGACGCGGATGGCCGCGGCCAAGCAGGCGTTCAACGAGGTGCTGGACGCGACCCCCGAGGAGGTCCAGCTCGGCATCCGCACGCTCGGCGCCAACTACCACGGAAACGACCGCAAGACGGGCTGCAAGGACACCGCGCAGCTCTACCCGGTCAGCACCCTGGACCGCACCGAGGCGAAGACCGCCGTCGCCACGCTCCAGCCGACCGGGTGGACCCCGATCGGCCCGGCGCTGCTGAAGGCCGCCGACGATCTCGAAGGCGGCGACGGGACCCGCCGGATCGTCCTGATCAGCGACGGCGAGGACACCTGCCCGCCGCTGGACCCGTGCGAGGTGGCCCGCGAGATAGCCGCCAAGGGCGTCGGGCTGACCATCGACACCCTCGGCCTGGTGCCGGACGCCAAGACCCGTGAACAGCTGAGCTGCATCGCGGACGCGACCGGCGGCACCTACACCTCCGTGCAGCACAAGGAGGAACTGACGGACCGGGTCGGCCAGTTGGTCGACCGGGCCGCGGACCCCGTGGTGACGCCGGTGGCGACCGAGGGCACGAACCAGTGCTCGTCGGCGCCCGCGCTCAAGTCGGGCCTGTACACCGACCGCGAGGAGTTCGGGCAGCAGCGCTGGTACAAGGTGGACGTCGCGCCGGGCAAGGAGCTGCGCGCCTCGGTGAGCGTCTCCGCCGACCGGGCGGTCAACGCCAACTACGGTGTGCTGCTGCGCGCGGTGACGGTGCACGGGCGGGAGATCGTGCGCGGCGAGGCGTCGGGCACGGGCCGCACGGACGTCGTCTCGACCGGGCTGCGGTACCCGAAGGCGGAGAGCGACGACGATTCCGACACGGCCGCCACCGCCGAGACGGTCTGCCTCCAGGTGACCAACTCCTTCTCGGCCGCGGCCGGTGTGAAGACCAGCCCCGGTCTGCCCGTCGAGCTGACGGTGGACGTGGTGGACGGCCCCTCGCAGGCGAGCGACGTGGCCTCCTTCGGTCTCGGGCGCGGCTGGTGGCTGCTCGGCGCGCTGGTGCTGACCGGCTTCCTCGCCGGTCTGGTGTGGGGCTGGGTGTCTCGTTGGCGGGTCGCGGTCTGGAGGACCAACTGATGGGGATCACACGTGTGCTGAGCGCCGCCCTGCTGGCGGTGGGACTGGCGGCGGGTCCGGCGGCCGCCGACTCCTCGCCCTCTCCGAGCGCCTCGGAGGACGGCGCCGCGCCGACGACGGCGGGCACCTCCTTCCGCACCGCGACGGAGATCGACCAGGGTCAGCAGGCCACGGCCAGCGGCTCCACGGGTGACTACCTGTACTGGTCGTTCCCGGCCGACACCGGCCAGCGTCCCGACGTCAGGGCGACGGTGAAGCTGCCCGACTCGCACGCGGCGCAGAGGTGGCAGATCGACGTGTACGACGGTCTGCGGCGCCGCCAGTCCTGCCAGTACGGCGCGCAGACCCGCACCGCCGCGCAGGGCACCTCCTCGGTGGAGCTGGCCTGTGTCCTGCGGACCGTGCGGGCCTGGTCGGAGCCGTGGGCGAACGACCCGCTGCCGGGCACGTACTACATCCGGCTGACGGTGGTGGACCTCAGCTCGGCCGACCTGGGCCAGCCGGTGAGCGCCGAGGTCGAGGTGGGCTCCAAGGACATCGGCGGCTCCGCGGCGGTGGACGGCTCGCTGGCGAAGCCGCTGGTGCCGGGCATCGCGGTCGAGTCCGCGTCGGACGAGGACAGTTCCTCGTCCGTGAAGTCGGCGGTGCTGTCCAGCATCGAGCCCGACGACGGATGGTCCTCCGGCTGGTGGACGGACCGCTGGGTGTGGACCGGGATCGGCGGTGTGCTGGCCGCGCTGGCGGGCATCGGCGGGTACGCGCTGACCCGGGGGTCGGGACGGCCCGGACGGGTGCCGCCGGGCGCCTGACCCGACCCGGAACCGTCCTTCGACCGGGCCCGCCGTCCACGGCGGGCCCGGTCGCCGTTCTCAGGCCTCGCGCAGCCCCTTGGCCAGCGCCCCGTCCCCGGTCACCGTCACCCGTCCGGCGCGTACCGCCTCGTCGAGGCCGAGTTCGCCCCGGGCCAGCGCCGTACAGGTCCGTGTGTCGAGCACCAGCCGGGCGTCCGGCTCGCGCGGCGCGGGACCGTCGCCGTACACCGGGCCGTCCTCGGCGCCGACGTGCAGGTGGAACTCGCCCTCGTCGGCCCGGACCTCGACGAGCCCCTCGCCCCGAAGGGCCCGCAGCAGCGGCAGCGCGAACCAGTGCGCGCGGACCGCGTCGGTCGGCCTGCGCTCGCCCAGTTCCGCCTGTCCCCAGCCGCCCAGCGCCTGGAGCACGGGGAGCAGTTCCCGCCCGCGCGGGGTGAGTTCGTACACGTAGGCCGCGCCGGGCGGCGGCAGCCGGCGCCTGCCGGTGAGCCCGTCGCGTTCCATGTCCTTCAGCCGGGAGGCGAGGACGTCCGTGCTGACCCCGGGCAGGTCCGCGTGCAGGTCCGTGTAGCGTCGCGGCCCCGCCAGCAGTTCACGGACGATCAGCAGCGTCCAGCGGTCGCCGACGGCGTCGAGGGCGCGGGCCGCGGAGCAGAACTGGTCGTAGCTTCGGCTAGGTGACATGCGACGCAGTCTAGACATGATGTTGGACTTTCCAAGCTTCTACTTGGTAAAACCAAGCAACACGAGTTTCCGGAGGGGCGCATGGAGTTCCGGCAGTCCAACAAGCTCAGCGAGGTCTGTTACGAGATCCGCGGACCGGTGATCGAGCACGCCAACGCGCTGGAGGAGGCGGGCCACAGCGTGCTGCGCCTGAACACCGGCAACCCCGCGCTGTTCGGCTTCGAAGCGCCGGAGGAGATCCTCCAGGACATGATCCGGATGCTCCCGCAGGCGCACGGCTACACGGACTCGCGCGGCGTCCTCTCCGCCCGCCGGGCCGTCGCCCAGCGCTACCAGACGCTCGGCCTGGAGGTGGACGTCGACGACGTCTTCCTCGGCAACGGCGTCTCGGAGCTGGTCTCCATGGCCGTACAGGCACTGGTCGAGGACGGCGACGAGATCCTGATCCCCGCCCCCGACTTCCCGCTGTGGACGGCGGTCACCACCCTCGCCGGCGGCAAGGCGGTGCACTACCTCTGCGACGAGCAGGCCGAGTGGTACCCGGACCTGGCCGACATGGAGTCGAAGATCACGGACCGCACCAAGGCCGTGGTCGTCATCAACCCCAACAACCCCACCGGCGCCGTCTACCCGAGGGAGATCCTGGAGGGCATCCTCGACCTGGCCCGCCGGCACGGGCTGATGGTCTTCGCCGACGAGATCTACGACCAGATCCTCTACGACGACGCCGTCCACCACTCGCTCGCCGCCCTCGCCCCCGACCTGGTGGTGCTGACCTTCTGCGGGCTGTCGAAGACCTACCGGGTGGCGGGCTTCCGCTCCGGCTGGCTGGTCGTCACCGGACCCAGGCAGCACGCGCGCGACTACCTGGAGGGCCTGACCATGCTGGCCTCCATGCGGCTGTGCCCCAACGCCCCCGCCCAGTACGCCATCCAGGCCGCGCTCGGCGGCCGCCAGTCCATCCGCGAACTGGTCGTACCCGGCGGCCGACTGTACGAACAGCGCAACGTGGCCTGGGAGAAGCTCAACGAGATCCCGGGCGTCTCCTGCGTCAAGCCGAAGGGCGCCCTCTACGCCTTCGCCCGCATCGACCCCAAGGTCCACCCGATCCACGACGACGAGAAGTTCGTGCTGGACCTCCTCCTCCAGGAGAAGATCCAGGTCGTCCAGGGGACCGGCTTCAACTGGCCCGCCCCCGACCACTTCCGCATCCTCACCCTCCCCCACGCGGACGACCTGGAGACGGCGATCGGGCGGATCGGGCGGTTCCTGAGCGGTTATCGGCAGTAGTACCCGGAACCGGGCCGGACACCCGGCTCCACCGGGTATGCCCTTCCCATGACCCAGCGTCCGCTGCTCCTCCTCGACGTCGACGGCCCGCTCAACCCCTTCCGGGCCCCGTTCCTGCGGCATCGCGGGTACGTCACCCGCAGGCTGTGCCCGCAGGGCTGGTCGCCACCGCGCGGGCGCGGCTTCCGGCGGCCGGGCCGGGGACTGCGGGTGAGGCTGTGCCCGGGGCACGGGCCGCGGCTGCTCGCACTGCCGTACGAACTGGTGTGGGCCACCACCTGGATGCACCAGGCCAACGAGGTGATCGGGCCGGTCGTCGGGCTGCCCGAGCTGCCCGTCATCGAGTGGCCGGAGCTGTTCGCCAAGGACCCGGACGGGCTGTACTGGAAGACGCGGACGGTGGTGGAGTGGGCGGCCGGGCGGCCGTTCGTGTGGGTGGACGACATGGTCACCGAACGCGACGTACGCCATGTCGCGGACCGGCACGGCGGCCCGGCGCTGCTCCTTCCGGTCGATGCCCGGCACGGACTGCGGGCGCGTGACTTCGCCGAACTGGAGCGGTGGGCCCATAGCCTCTGAGGCATGGGTGATCTCCTTCTCGTCCGGCACGGTGAGACCGAGTGGTCACGGTCCGGGCGGCACACGGGCTGGACCGACGTACCGCTGACCGGGCACGGCCGGGCCGAGGCACGGGGGCTGGCGCCCCTGATCCGTGCGCGGCGGATCGACGCCGCGTTCGTCAGCCCGCTGCGACGGGCCCGGGAGACCGCCGAGCTGATCGGCGTGCCGGACGCCCGGGTCGACGGCGACCTGCGCGAGTGGGACTACGGCGGCTACGAGGGCGTGACCACAGCGGAGATCCAGCGCACCCGGCCGGACTGGTTCCTGTTCACGGACGGGGTCGCGCCCGGGCCGCCGGAGCATCCCGGCGAGACCCCGGAACAGGTCGGCGCACGCGCCGACCGCGTGCTGGCCAGGGCCGAGGCCGCCCTCACCGGCCCCGACGGGGTCGTCCTGCTGGTGGCCCACGGCCACTTCCTCCGCGTCCTGACCGCCCGTCGGCTCGGCCTGCCCCCCGCCGCCGGAGCCCTCTTCCAGCTCGCGACCGGAACACTGAGCCGGCTCGGCACGGAGCACGCCCGCCCGGTGATCGCGGGCTGGAACATCCGTCCGGGCGAACCGGGGGGATGCTGAGCCGGCCCTGCCCGCCGCCCGTCCCCGTCCCGTCCGTTGTCGGTACCCGGCCGTAACCTTCGAGGCAGGGGACGGGGCGAATCCGTACCGGGGAGGTGTCTGCCGTGGTCCGAGGGCTCAGTGCCGCGCAGCTGCGGGTGATCGGTGCCGCCGATCCGGTCACCGGGCGGCTGCGCGGGACCCCGGCGCAGTTGGCGGCGCTGGTGAGACGGGGGCTAGCCTTCCGGCACCCGAGGCCGCCGCACGACCACTTCCTGACGCCCGCGGGGCACCGGGTGCGGGAGGCACCGCAGCCCGCGCCACCGGGCGCGCACGGGCCCGACGGGGTGTCCGCCGAGCCGGACGGCGTGTTCGCCGCGCGCGTCGGCGGGGAGGAGCGCGCCGACAGCGGACCCGCGCGGGCGCGCGAGGTGCACAGTGCCTGGCAGGGGCTGCTGGAGCTGCGCCGGATGACCGGTCCCGACGGGTCCGTGGACCGGCCGTGCGGCTGGGAGCGTACGCACCTCGTGCGGGCCGCCGCGCTCGCCCTGGAGGCGGCCGGGCATCCGCCCGAGGGACCGGGCACCCCGGGCTACCGGGTACGGGCCACCCCGCAGCCGGAGGCGGTCGCCGTCTACGCGCCCGGCGGCGGGCCGCTGGCCGCCTGCGCGGCCACGCTGGAGCGGGCGGGGTGGCAGACCGGTGAGTACACGGAGCCGCGGACCGGAACGCGCTATCTGCTGGCATCCCCGCGCCGGGTGTGACGGGCGTGCCAGGATGCCGGAAGAGGATCAGTGCGTGGTGTGGGGCGGGGGCAAGACGTACCGGGTGCTCCAGTCGATCACGAAGGCGGACGGCACGCCGGCCGCCGAGGTCGAGGCGGTCGGCGGGCTGCTGGACCTGACGGCCCGCAGGCTGGTCGCCGTTCCGCGGGAGATCTTCGAGGAACTCACCGCGGAACCCGAGCTGTTCGGATTCTGAGGGGGCCGTGGACCGCACGGGCCCGTGCGGGCGCGGGCCGTCCGCCGAGTCACAGTGACTTCCTACCGGCGTCCCACGGCTTTCCCAAGGTGCCGCGCCAGTCTCAACTGCCTTTGACAGCCCGTCGCCAGGGAGATGCCGTGCCGATCCTGTCCAGAAGAGCCGCCCGTCGCAGTCTGCTCGCCGTGCTGGGGGCGGGGGTGCTGACCTCGTGGTGGCCCGCGGCACAGGCCGCCGACGCCGGGCTCGACGACCCGCTGAAGAAGGACATCGCGATGCGGCTGGTGAGCAGCGCGGAGAACTCCTCCCTCGACTGGCGGGCGCAGTACGAGTACATCGAGGACATCGGGGACGGGCGCGGCTACACCGGCGGGATCATCGGGTTCTGCTCCGGCACGAGCGACATGCTGGCCCTCGTCGGGCTGTACACCGAGTGGCACGCGGACAACCCTCTCGCGCCCTACCTCACCGCGCTGCGGGCGGTCGACGGCAGCGACAGCCACGAGGGACTGGATCCGGGCTTTCCCGCCGCGTGGCGCGAGGCGGCGCGGACGGCGGCCTTCCGCAGGGCGCAGCGCCACGAGCGGGACCGGGTCTACTTCGACCCGGCGGTCGGGCGTGCCAAGAAGGACGGTCTCGGCACGCTCGGCCAGTTCGTCTACTACGACGCGATGGTGATGCACGGCCCCGGCACGGACGCCGTCAGCTTCGGCGGCATCCGCCGGCGGGCCCGCGGCACCGCGGACACCCCGGCCGACGGCGGGAGCGAGCGCGCCTACCTGGACGCCTTCCTGGACGCCCGGGTGTGGGCGATGAAGCAGGAGGCCGCCCACAGCGACGTCAGCCGGGTCGAGACCGCCCAGCGGGTCTTCCTGGACGCGGGCAACCTCGACCTGGACGCCCCGCTCAAGTGGAAGGTGTACGGCGACGGTTACGAGATCGACTGAGGGGACACCAGGGGTACGGCCGCCTCCGCCGTACCCCTCCCCTCCGCGTGCCGCCGGCCCAGGTGGTTGAAGACCAGGTTGAGCAGGACGGCCGTCACGCAGCCCGTGGAGATGCCCGAGTCGAGGACGATGCGGGCGGTCTGCGGGAAGGCGTGGTAGAAGTCCGGCTCGGTGATCGGGACGATGCCGACGGCCAGCGAGACGGCCACGACCAGGACGTTGTCGCCCTTGTCCAGACCGGCCTTGACGAGGGTCTGGATGCCGCTGGCCGCCACCGAGCCGAACAGCACCACACCGGCGCCGCCCAGCACCGGCCGGGGTACGACGGCGATCAGCGAGGCCGCCGCCGGGCACAGCCCCATCAGCAGCAGGAACCCGCCGCCTGCCGCGACCACGAACCGGCTGCGGATGCGGGTCATCGCGACCAGGCCGATGTTCTGGGCGAAGGCGCTGCACATGAACCCGTTGAAGAGCGGGCTGATCGCCGAGCCGAGGGTGTCGGCGCGCAGCCCGGCCGCGATCGTCCGTTCGTCGGCGGGCCGTTCGACGATCTCGCCGAGCGCCAGCATGTCCGCGGTCGACTCGGTCATCGACACCACCATCACCACGCACATGGACAGGATCGCGGCGATCTGGAACTGCGGGGCCCCGAAGTGGAACGGGGTCGGGAAGCCGACGAGGTCCGCGTCGGCGACCGGCCCGAAGTCCGTGACGCCGAACGGGATCGCGACGAGCGTGCCCGCGCCCATGCCGATCAGGACGGCGATCTGCCGGGCGAAGCCCCGGGTGAGGCGGCGCAGGAGCAGCACGATCAGGAGGGTCGCGGCGGCCAGGCCCAGATACGTCGCCGAACCGTAGTCGGCCGCCGCCGGGTCGGGGCCCTGGGCCCAGCCGAAGGCGACCGGGAGCAGAGAGACGCCGATGAGGGTGATGACCGTACCCGTGACGACGGGCGGGAAGAAGCGGACGGCCTTGCCGAAGAAGGGGGCGGCGAGGAAGCCGAGGAGGCCGGCGACGATCACCGCGCCGAAGATGACGGGCAGGGCGTCGGAGCGGTCGTGGGTGGCGGCGGCTATCGCGGTCATCGGGGCGACCCCGGCGAAGGTGACGCCGTTGACGAAGGGCAACCGGGCGCCGATCCTCCAGACGCCGAGGGTCTGGAGGAAGGTGGCGAGGCCCGCGGTGAAGAGGCAGGCGCCGGTGAGGAAGGTCAGTTCGGTGCCGGACAGACCGATGGCGGCGCCGACGATCAGGGGCGGGGCGACGACCCCGGCGTACATGGCGGCCACGTGCTGGAGGCCGGTGGTCGCCATCTTCAGGGGCGGGAGTTTCTCGTCGACGGGATGCACTCGTTGCACTGCGGCTCTCCTCCGGTCGGTTACGCGTCGGCTCTGACACGGGTGTCTGGGAGGTGGTGCGGGTGATCCAGGTCGTGCGGGACCCGAGGAGGACGGTGACCGTTCCCGGGCGCGCACGACCGGCGTGCGCGCCCGGGGGACGGCCGCCGTGGACCCCGGCAGGGGTGCACGGCCACCGGCCGGGAGCCGTCCCTCCCGACCGGAACTCGTGTGCCTCGCGCAGGAGAGGCGTTACCGGGCGGAGAGCCGCGCCAGGCGCTGTGCCTCGGCCCGGGTGGAGCGCGCGATCGCGTCCTCGTCGACGTGCGACAGGCGGTTGTCCTCGACGATCTGACGGCCGTTCACGAAGGAGGCCGTGACCGGGGCGGCCGCGCCGAGGACCAGGGCGGTCACCGGGTCGGCGATGGAGGCGTGGGCGAGGGTGTCCAGCCGCCAGAGCACCAGGTCGGCCAGCTTGCCCGGTTCCAGGGAGCCGATCTGGCTCGCCCGGCCGAGGACCTGGGCGCCGCCGTAGGTGCCCAGGCGCAGCGCCCGGCGGGCGTCGAGGGCCGCTTCCCGGTGTGCGCCGAGGCGGTTGATGAGGAGCGCGTTGCGCAGTTCGGTGTGGAGTTCGCCGGACTCGTTGGACGCGGTGCCGTCGACGCCGAGGCCGACCGGGACGCCGGCGGCGAGCATGTCGGGGACGCGGGCGATGCCGGCGGCGAGCCGGGCGTTGGACGAGGGGCAGTGCGCCACGCCGGTCCCGGTGCGGGCGAACGCGGCGATGTCGGCGTCGTTCATGTGGACGCAGTGCGCCATCCACACGTCCTCGCCGAGCCAGCCGGTGGACTCGAAGTAGTCGGTGGGGCCCATGCCGAACAGTTCGTGGCAGAACTTCTCCTCCTCGACCGTCTCGGAGCCGTGCGTGTGCAGGCGCACGCCGAGACGGCGGGCCAACTCGGCTCCCTCGCGCAGGAGTTCGGTGGAGACGGAGAAGGGAGAGCAGGGTGCCACGGCCACCTGGGTCATCGCGTCGAAGGAGGCGTCGTGGTGCTCCTTGACGGTGGCCTCGGTGGCGGCGAGGGCGCCTTCGAGGGTCTCGACGGCGAAGTCCGGGGGCAGGCCGCCGTCCTTCTCGCTGCGGTCCATGGAGCCGCGGGCGAGGGTGAAGCGGACACCCGTCTCGCGGGCGGCGCGGATGATCGCGCCGGAGAGGTCGCCGGAGCCCTTCGGGAAGACGTAGTGGTGGTCCATGGCGGTGGTCACTCCGCCGCGGGCCATCATCGCGAGCGAGCCCTGCGCGGCCGCGTACACCATCGGCTCGTCGATGCGGGCCCACGTCGGGTAGAGCGCGACCAGCCAGTCGAAGAGGTTGTGGTCGGTGGCCAGGCCCCGGGTGATCCACTGGTAGTAGTGGTGGTGGGTGTTGACCAGGCCGGGGGTGACCAGGTGTCCGGTGGCGTCGATGCGCCGCTCGACGTTCTCCAGGCCCTCGGGTGCCCTGCCCGCGCCGAGCGACTCGATGCGGTTTCCGGCGATGACGACGTACCCGTCGGCGTACTCGGTGTCGTGGGCGTCGACGGTCGCGATCGAACAGTTCTCGATGACGGTGCGCCGGTCGGCTGCCATGATGCGTCCTTTTCGCTCAGTGGACTGGGAAGGAGGGCACGGCAGGACCCCGGGGGATTTGAGTGCCGCGGCCGGTCCGGAAGGTCGGGTCCGGAAGGTCACCGGCCGCGGGTGCCGAGTATGGAGTTGCTCAGAGGTTGGTGAGGTCCACCGGGATCCGCGCCTCGCAGCCGTCGCGCAGGACGGTCGCCTCGATCAGCCCGTAGGGCCGGTCGGCCGCGTAGTACACGGCACCGTCCTCGGTGGCGTTCTTCAGGCCGAACGGCTCCAGGTCCACCAGGAAGTGGTGCTTGTTCGGGAGCGAGAAGCGGACCTCGTCTATCTCGCCGCGGTGGTCGATGATCCGCGAACCCATCTGGTAGAGGGTCTGCTGGAGCGAGAGCGAGTACGTCTCGGCGAAGGCCTGGAGCAGGTGCTTCCTCGTCTGCTCGTAGGACCGGTCCCAGTCGGGCATCTGCCGCTCGTCGTCGGTCCAGTTGAACCGCCAGCGGGCGGAGACCTCGGTGGCCAGGATGCGGTCGTGGGCCTCGGGGAGCGTCGTGTACTTGTCCTTGACGTAGCCCCAGAACTCCGAGTCGGTCGAGTTCATCACGACCAGGTCCTTCAGCCCGGAGACGACCTCCCACGACTCACCGTCGTAGGTGATCTGGGTGAGCCTGGTCTCCTGGCCCTTGCGCACGAACGAGTGGGCCCCCATGCGGTCCCAATCGTACTCCTCGACGCGTATCCGGGCCCGGTGGATCGGTTCCTGCGAGTCCACGAAGTGGCGGGCCAGGTGGATGCCGAACTGCTCGGCGGACTCGATGCCGTGCTCCTTGGCGAACGCGTACACCGTGTTCTTCGTGGTGTCGGTCGGCAGCACGTTGGCGTTGGAGCCGGAGTAGTGGACCTCCTCCATGTCACCGCTCAGCGACACCGACACGTTGAGGTCCCTGATGTGGTGGGTGGCGCCGTCCCGCGTGATCTTCACGACCCGGTTCTCGGCCTTGCCGTACTGGTTCTGTCCCAGGACGGCAGGGCGGGCAGGGCGGGAATTGTCGGTCATTAGCTAGCTCCCTCGGTAAACGGAGTAGCCGAACGGGTTGAGCAGCAGCGGTACGTGGTAGTGCTCCCCGGGGTTCACGGCGAAGGTGACCGCCACCTCCGGGAAGAACACGGATCCGCTGTCCCGGTTCGCGGGGGCGTCCTGCTGCGCATCGGCTTGCTTCTTCTCGAGGTACGGCTCCACCGCGAAGTCGAGCCGTACGTGGGTGGTGCCCTCCGGCAGCGCCGGCAGGTCCTTGCACCGGCCGTCCGCGTCGGTCGCGCCGGCGCCGAGCGCCCGCCAGTCGGCCGCCGCGCCGGCACGGGCGCTGAGCCGGACGGCGACGCCCGCCGCGGGACGGCCGAGCGAGGTGTCCAGGATGTGCGTGGACACGGAGGCGGTGGTGCTGGTGCTCATGGTGTCAGGCGTCCTCTTCAGTCGGCGGTGACCGGTCGGTTCAGTCCGCTTCGACGAGCCGGGCCAGCCGGATGCGGTTGATCCTGCCCAGTTCGGTGCGGACGATCTCCCGTTCCCGTCCGGGCGGGTTGCCGATCCGCTCCCTGGCCGCGTCCCGCATCTCCTCGCCGGTGCGGCCGGTGGCGCAGATGAGGAAGACATGGCCGAACCGCTCCTGGTAGGCCAGGTTGAGTTCGAGCATCTCGGCCTTGAGTGCCGCGTCGGCGCCGGACATGCCGGCCTGTTCGCGGGCCGAGGTCGTGTCGCCCGGTTCGGGACGGCCGATCGGCGGGTGTCCGGCCATGGCCTCCGCCAGGTCGGCGGGGGTCAGTTCGGCCGTCGCCGTGTCACTGGCCGAGTAGAGGTCGTCGGGGGTGGCGTAGGGGCGGGCGGCGAGCAGGCGCCCGCCCCATGCGGTGGAGGCGCACGCCTCGTGGAGGGCGGCGAGCGCCGCGTGCTCCTCCAGAGCGTTGAACCGGGCCAGGCCCGGGGGCGTGGAAGTCGACGTCACGGGAGCCTCCGTGGCCGTGGGCGGCCTTCGTGCTGAACGGGCTGCCGTTAGCTAACGCCCTCCGGAACACCGCGTCAACACTTTGTTGAAAATTCCGCGTAACAACCCCCGGGCCCCGCCCGAGCCCTCGGCCACCCGCTCCGGACAGCCTCTCCGGACACCCGCTCCGGTCAGCTCTCCTTGTCGCGGTTGAGGTAGTTGTAGACGGTGAAGCGGCTCACCCCGAGCGCGCTCGCCACGGTCTCCACCCCGTGCCGCACCGAGAAGGCGCCCCGCGCCTCCAGGACCCGGACGACCTCCTGCTTGGCCTTGCGGTCCAGGTCGGCCAGCGGCCTGCCCCGCTTGCGCTCCATGGCGGCCAGGATGTGGTCGAGCGAGTCGGCGAGCTGCGGCAGCCGTACGGCGACCGCGTCGACGCCCTGCCAGGCGAGCACCACGTCGTCGGGGCCGGCCTCGTCGGGCGGCAGCATCTCCCCGCCCATGGCGTCGACCAGCGGCTTCACGGCCGTGATGAAGGGCTCGTCCGCGCGTCCGGTCACTTGTCGCCGCCCTCCCCGACCACGTTGACCTGGAGCGAGATCCGGGTCGCGCCGGCCTCCAGGGTCCTGCGCAGCAGCGCCTCCACGGCGGCGAGCACGGCGTCGGCGCCGCCTTCCGCCGTGTTCCCGAACGGCCCGACGTCCACCGCGTCCAGCTGCGCCCCCTCGACCACCTCACGGGCGACCAGCGCGTGCGCGGGGGCCTCGTCGAGGTCGAAGGGCTCGGTCGTGAACTCCACTCTCAATCGCACTGTACCCCCATGGCAAGGCTCTGACCTGCGCGTTCCCTCAGCCCTTCGACGGAGAGGGCACATCGGGGGGCCGTATTCCCCGGTCACCGCACGGAGCGCCCGGTCCACCGCCGCCCTTGCCCGTTCCGTCGGCTCAGGGAAGAGATGGCGTAAACATACAAGGTTATCGCGGTGCTGGTGTGCCCCGGCGGCTCCGACCACCGGCCCGGCCGCGGCGGTGGAGGAGGGTGGTGAGCACCTGTTCGACCGCCGCGAGCAGGGCGGGCTCCGCGAACAGCAGGGCCGTCCGCAGCGTCGAGCCCGCCTCGTAGCGGATCGCGCCGTCGAAGGCACGGGCCCGGTCGGGGTCCCGTTCCCCGATGACCTCCCGCACCGCTCGCAGCGCCTCCGGGTCGTCGACGAGGTGGGCCAGGTCGGTGTCGAGGCCGTGGCCGAGCTCGGCGACGGGGTGCACCGCCTCGGCGTAGGGCAGCGTCCAGACGGGGTGCACCGCCTCGGCGTAGGGCAGCGTCCAGGTGTGCCGGCCCGGACCCGCGTCCGGGCGTGGCGCGTCGGGCAGGACGACCTCGGCGGTGGTGTTGGGCGGGACCTGGGCCGAGACCACGAGGCTGCCGTCGGCGACGGTCCACTCGACGCTCGCCCTGCCGTAGGGCGTGAGCCGTTCGCTGCGGGCGTGGGTCAGACCCCGTCCGGGATCCTCGCGCGCAGTTCCCCGACGGCACGGACCTTGCCGGTGTCGACGTACTCACAGACCTTCTGGGCGATGGACTTCCCGACGCCCGGGATCTCCTGGAGCTCTTCGAGGCCGAGTCCCGCGACGTCGGCAGCACTTGACAGCCTTCCCCGACCACAGGCACTCTTCCATTGAGCCGAAATGAACTTCCGCAATACGGAAACACCTGCCACGGAAGGGAGCGCCGGCCCCGATGGGATTCGCAGCGCAGCGCTTCAACGTCAACCTGTCGATCCTCTTCACCGAACTCCCGCTCCTGGAACGCCCCGCGGCCGCCGCGGCGGCCGGCTTCGGCGCGGTCGAGCTGTGGTGGCCCTGGGTCGACTCCCCCACCCCCGAGCGGTCCCGGCTGGACGCCCTGAGGCGGGCGATCGAGGACGCCGGGGTCCGGCTCACCGGGCTGAACTTCTACGCCGGGCAACTGCCCGGACCCGACCGGGGCGCCCTGTCGATCCCCGGCGAGGAGTCGGAGCGGTTCCGCGCCAACATCGACGTGGCCGCCGGCTTCGCGCACTCCCTGGGCTGCACGGCGCTCAACGCCCTGTACGGCAACCGCGTCGACGGCGTGGACCCGGCCGAGCAGGACGCGCTGGCACTGGAGAACCTCGTCCTCGCGGCGCGGGCGGCCGACGGGATCGGCGCGGTGCTGCTGATCGAGGCGCTGAACCGGCCCGAGTCGCCGCACTACCCGCTGGTGTCGGCACCGGCCGCCGTCGCCGTCGTCGACCGGGTGAACGAGGCGACGGGACTGGGCAACGCGCGCTTCCTGATGGACCTCTACCACCTGTCCATGAACGGCGAGGACCTGCCGTCGGTGATCGAGCGCCACACGTCGAGCACCGGCCACGTCCAGATCGCCGACAACCCCGGCCGCGGCGCCCCCGGCACCGGAACCCTCCCCCTGGAGGACCTCCTAGACCGACTGCGGAAGGCGGGGTACGACGGCTGGATCGGTCTGGAGTACAAGCCGGGCGACCGGCCCAGCTCCGAGGCCTTCGAGTGGCTCCCGCGCGCGGCGCGCTGACCTACGACCCGGCAGAGCTGCCAGAGAGGCACCCCGATATGAGCACCCTTCCCAAGATCGCCTGGATAGGCCTCGGCATCATGGGCTCCCCCATGTCCGAGAACCTGCTCAAGGCGGGTTACGACGTCACGGGCTTCACCCTGGAGCAGGACAAGCTGGACCGGCTGGCCGCCGCCGGCGGCACCGCGGCCTCCTCGATCGCCGAGGCGGTCCGGGACGCCGACCTGATCGTCACGATGGTGCCCGCGTCGCCGCAGGTCGAGGCGGTCGCCTACGGCCCGGACGGCATCCTGGAGAACGCCAGGCCCGGTGCGCTGCTCGTCGACATGTCCTCCATCACCCCGCAGACCTCGGTGGACCTGGCCGAGGCCGCCGGGGCCAGGGGCATCCGCGTCCTGGACGCCCCGGTCTCCGGCGGCGAGGCCGGCGCCGTGGAGGCCGTGCTGTCCATCATGGTCGGCGGCGAACAGGCCGACTTCGACGCCGCGAAGCCGGTCTTCGAGGTGCTGGGCAGGACCGTCGTGCTGTGCGGTCCGCACGGCTCCGGACAGACCGTGAAGGCCGCCAACCAGCTGATCGTCGCCGTCAACATCCAGGCGTGCGCCGAGGCCGTGGTCTTCCTGGAGAAGTCGGGCGTGGACCTCGCGGCCGCGCTGGACGTGCTGGGCGGCGGGCTGGCCGGGTCGACCGTGCTGGCGCGGAAGAAGGACAACTTCCTGAACCGCGACTTCAGGCCGGGCTTCCGGATCGACCTGCACCACAAGGACATGGGCATCGTGACCGACGCGGCCCGCACCGTGGGCGCCGCGCTGCCCGTCGGCGCCGTGGTCGCCCAGCTGGTCGCCTCCCTGCGCGCGCAGGGCGACGGGGGCCTGGACCACTCCGCGCTGCTGCGCTCGGTCGAGCGCCTGTCCGGCGCGCGCGCCTGAGACCTCCGGGCCGCGGCGGCGCCGACATCTGTCCTGTCGCGCCCAGGCGGCGCCGCGGCCCGGAATCCACTTCGCCCAGGAAGACCCGGACGAAGACCCGGACGAAGACCCGGACCGATGAGCGGCCCGCGACCACCGGACGGCCCGGATGAGGAATGGCCGGCCGACGGCGGCGCGGGCGGGGCGAGGACCGCGGCGGCGTGCGAGCCAGTGCGGTGGTGAAGGAACCCGGCGCCCTTTCCGGCCAGAGGGAAGGACGCCCCGGCTTCCGTCGCACCCGCCGCGGTCCCAGCCCATACCCCACAGCACACCGAGCGCTCCCCTGCCGGGCCGGCCCCGGCGAGGGAGCGCTCAGCGCTGCCCCGGGCCGCAACCCGAAGCCGCCGAAGCCCGATGACGCCGGAGTGCTACGGCGCCGGAGCCCGATGACGCCGGAGTGCGACGGCGCCGTGTCCGGCGTGCGCGTCCGCTGTCCGGGCAGGAGTCTTGAGGCATGACAGCACATCCACCGACGCAGTTCCCGCACATCGTGGTGCACGCACCGGCCCTGGACGGGTCCCGGCGGGTCACCGAGGGGGACGTGACCCTGGGGATCGCCTCGCACCTGGACGACGTGGTCGAGATCCTGCGCATGGCCGACCTGGACCGGATCGAGGTCGAGGAGAGCGACCTCATCGAGTGGCAGGGCGGCGGGCCCGACGACTGGCCGGGGCTGACCGAGTACCCCGAAAGCTGACGAACCGCCCGAAGGCGGCGGCCGAACCTCAAATTATCCTCTGAACTCTGTTCAGGGCGCTTCGACCGCGGTATTCGGCGGGCATATTCACAGCGCACGGAGCCCGCCGGCACGGGGGCGGCGGGCTCCGTGTACGGACTCCCGGGGTCAGACCTTCAGCGTCCTGACGGACGTCGGCGCGTGGCCGGGCTCGGTCGCGGTCTCCTCGAACTCGACGACGGCGGAGATGTCGTTGGTGGTCGACATGGAGATGTCGGTGACGCGCTCCAGGATCGCCTCCACCACGACCGGCACCCGGTGCTCCGCGGCCAGCTTCCGGGCCCGCTCGAAGGCCGCGCCCAGCTCCGCCGGGTCGGTCACCCGGATCGCCTTGCAGCCCAGCCCCTCGGCGACCTTGACGTGGTCGACGCCGTAGACGCCGAGCTCGGGCGAGTTGATGTTCTCGAACTCCAGGTTGACCTGGAAGTCGATGTCGAACGCCCGCTGCGCCTGGCGGATCAGGCCCAGGTAGGAGTTGTTGACCAGCACATGGACGTACGGGATCCGGTGCTGCGCGCCGACCGCCAGCTCCTCCAGCATGAACTGGAAGTCGTAGTCGCCGGAGAGGGCGACCACCGACGCCTCCGGATCGGCCTTCGCCACGCCCAGCGCGGCCGGGATCGTCCAGCCGAGCGGGCCCGCCTGGCCGCAGTTGATCCAGTGCCGGGGCCGGAAGACGTGCAGCAACTGGGCGCCGGCGATCTGTGACAGACCGATCGTGGAGACGTACCGGGTCTCCGGGCCGAAGGCCTTGTTCATCTCCTCGTAGACGCGCTGCGGCTTGATCGGGACGTCGTCGAAGTGGGTACGGCGCTGGAGGGTCGCCCTCCTCTCCTGCGCGGCGGCGGCCCAGGCGGAGCGGTCGGGCAGCCCGCCGGCCGCCTTCAGCTCCACCGCCACCTCGACGAACAGCTCCAGCGCGGCCCGGGCGTCGGAGGCGATGCCGTAGTCGGGCGCGAAGATCCTGCCGATCTGGGTCGGCTCGACGTCGACGTGCACGAACGTCCGGCCGGCCGTGTAGACGTCCAGCCTGCCGGTGTGGCGGTTGGCCCAGCGGTTGCCGATACCGAGGACGAAGTCGGACTCCAGGAAGGTCGCGTTGCCGTAGCGGTGCGAGGTCTGCAGGCCCACCATGCCGGCGTTCAGCTCGTGGTCGTCGGGCAGGACGCCCCAGCCCATCAGGGTCGGGACGACCGGAATGCCGGTCAACTCGGCGAACTCCACGAGGAGTTCCGCGGCATCGGCGTTGATGACCCCGCCGCCGGCGACGATCAGGGGGCGCTCGGACGCGTTCAGCATCCCGATCGCCTTCTCGACCTGGGCGCGGGTGGCGGCCGGCTTGTAGACGGGCAGGGGCTCGTACGTCTCGGGGTCGAACTCGATCTCGGTGAGCTGGACGTCGACGGGCAGGTCGACCAGGACCGGACCGGGGCGGCCGGAGCGCATCAGGTGGAAGGCCTGCTGGAAGACGCCCGGGACCTGGGCGGCCTCCAGCACGGTGACCGCCATCTTCGTCACCGGTCCGGCGATCGCGGCGATGTCGACGGCCTGGAAGTCCTCCTTGTGGATCACCGCGGTCGGGGCCTGGCCGGTGATGCAGAGGATCGGGACGGAGTCGCCGGTGGCCGAGTAGAGGCCGGTGATCATGTCGGTGCCCGCGGGGCCGGAAGTGCCGATGCAGACGCCGATGTTGCCGGCGCGTGTACGGGTGTAGCCCTCGGCCATGTGCGAGGCGCCCTCGACGTGGCGGGCGAGGGTGTGGTGGATGCCGCCGGAGGCTTTGAGTGCCGCGTAGAAGGGGTTGATCGCCGCGCCGGGCACACCGAACGCGTCGGTGACGCCCTCGCGCTTGAGGATCTCAACTGCCGCGCGGGCAGCGGTCATACGAGCCATCGAGAACTCCTGCTTTCGGCTGTCGGATGCCTGCTCCCGGCGCGCCCCGCGGTGAGCAAAGATTCCACATTGCGGAAACTAACTTCTATTATCTGAAATCAATGTAGGTGTGGCGGCGAACGTCGTCAAGGGACGGACAACCGGCCACCGACAGGAGCACGATGGGACGGCTGAACCGATGCGACGGCTGGGGTGGCCATGTCCGAGAGCGTGCCGGTGCGCTGTCCGGCCTGTCGGCGCGAGCACGTCTACATCGCGCCGTCCTACCCCTGCGCCTGCGGCGCGCCGGTCACCCCGCGGCTGGACGGCACGGCCGAGCCGACCGTCGTGGCCCACCGCGCCTGGGACGAGGACTGGGTCACCGTCAGCTGCACGTCCTGCCCCCGCCAGGACCAGTGGCCGCACCCGGAACTCGGCTGCCCCTGCGGCGCGACCCTGCGCATCCCGATCACCGACACGGCGACACCGGACGGTGCCACGGCCGGTTCAGGGACACCGGCCGAATCAGGGACACGGGCCGATTCAGGGACACCGGCCGAACCAGGGTCCGGCCCCGGCTCCGCGCCGGGCACGGAGGCCGGGGTCGAGGCCGGGGTCGAGGCAGAGGCCGAGGCCGGGGCGGGAGCGGCGGGTGGGGTCGAGGGGCGGGGTGGAGGTGGGCGGGTGGGGTTCCGGTCCGTTGTCATTCGTAGCGGCCGGGACGCGGTCACCGCCGCCGCGCTCTATCTGCGCTGGCTGGGCTACCGGGACATCCGCCGCGCCGACCAGCGGCCGCCGTCCGGCGTCGGACTGGCCGCGCGCGGGCTCGTCGCCCAGGTGGACCCCGCCGTCCGGCAGGCCTCGCGGCGGGACGTGGAGTGCCTGTGGCTGACGGCGATGACCGAGGACTCCGGCTGCGTCTACTTCTCGCTGGCCGGATACGCCGAGGACGCCCGCGCCTGCGCGGACGCCCTCGGGATACCGCTGTTCGTGCTGGACCTCACGGGGACGCCGGAGCCCGTGAACGGGGCGGCCGGCGAGATGGACGCGAGGGGCGGGTAGGGCGCTTCGCGCTACCGCGCCCGGTACCGCTCCCTCAGTTCGATCTTCCGCACCTTCCCCGACACCGTCATCGGGAACGCCTCCAGGATCTGGACACGGCTCGGCACCTTGTAGTGCGCCAGCCGGCCCTCGCAGAACGCGCGGAGCTCCTCCAGGGTGAGCGGGTCCGCCGGATCGTGCGGGACGACACAGGCGAGGACCTCCTCGCCGTACCGCTCGTGCGGCACCCCGACGACCTGGACGTCACGGATCTTCGGGTGGCCGTAGAGGAACTCCTCGATCTCGCGCGGGTAGACGTTCTCGCCACCCCGGATGATCATGTCCTTGATCCGGCCGACGATCTCCACGTACCCGTCCTCGCGCATCAGCGCCAGGTCCCCGGTGTGCATCCAGCGCCCGGGGTCGACCGCCTCCGCCGTCTTCCCGGGTTCGTTCCAGTAGCCGAGCATCACGCTGTAGCCCCGGGTGCACAGCTCACCCGCCGTACCGCGCGGCAGGGTGACCCCGGTGGCCGGGTCGACGACCTTGACCTCCAGGTGCGGCAGCACCCGGCCGACCGTGCCGGTGCGGTGCTCCAGGTCGTCCTCGATCCGGGTCTGGAGCGAGACCGGGCTGGTCTCGGTCATGCCGTAGCAGATGGAGACCTCCGCCATGTGCATCTCGGCGACCACCCGCTTCATCACCTCCACCGGGCAGGGCGAGCCCGCCATGATGCCGGTGCGCAGCGTGGAGAGGTCGTACGACGCGAAGTCGGGGAGGTTCAGCTCCGCGATGAACATGGTCGGCACGCCGTACAGCGAGGTGCACCGCTCCTGCTGGACCGCCGCCAGGGTGGCCCTCGGTTCGAAGGACGGCGCCGGGATGACCATGCAGGCCCCGTGCGAGGTGGCGGCCAGGTTCCCCATCACCATGCCGAAGCAGTGGTAGAAGGGGACCGGGATGCAGATCCGGTCCTGCTCGCCGTAGGCGACCAGCTCTCCCACGAAATAGCCGTTGTTGAGGATGTTGTGATGGGAGAGGGTGGCCCCCTTCGGGAAGCCGGTCGTGCCCGAGGTGTACTGGATGTTGATCGGGTCGTCGCAGGACAACTCGGCCGACCGCGCGAGGAGTTGCGCGCGCAGCTCGTCCGTACCGCGGGCCGTGAACGCGTCCCAGCCCGGGTCCCCGATGTAGACGGTCTCCCGCAACTCGGGGCACCGGCCCCGCACTTCCTCCACCATCGCCCGGTAGTCGCTGCTCTTGTGCGCGACGGACGCGAACAGCAGCGAGATGCCGGCCTGGTTGAGGACGTACTCGACCTCATGGGTGCGGTAGGCCGGGTTGATGTTGACCATCACGGCACCGATCCGGGCGGTGGCGTACTGGACCAGCACCCACTCCGCGCAGTTGACCGCCCAGATGCCCACCCGGTCGCCCTTGGCGACCCCGCCGGCGAGCAGCGCGCACGCCAGCCGGTCGACGTCGGCGGCGAATCGAGCGTACGTCCAGCGCCGCCCGGACGCCACGTCCACGAGCGCCTCGCGGTCCGGCCAGGCGGCCACGGCCCGGTCGAGGTTGGCGCCGATCGTGTCGCCGAGCAGGGCGGTGCCGCCGACGCCGTGCGCGTACGAGGACTCCGCGGTCACCGGAAGTCCTCCTCTCGGTACTCGTCCGCCGAACCCCCGGCCGTGGCCTCGCGCAGCTCGATCCGCCGGATCTTGCCGGACACGGTCTTGGGCAGCGGGGCGAACTCCAGCCGGCGGACACGCTTGTACGGCGCCAGGACCTTCCGGGAGTGCTCGAAGAGCACCTTCGCGGTGTCCGGGCCCGGCTCCCAGCCCGCCGCCAGCACGATGTACGCCTTGGGTACGGCCAGACGCAGCTCGTCCGGCGCCGGGACGACGGCCGCCTCGGCCACCGCCTCGTGCTCCAGGAGCGCGCTCTCCAGCTCGAAGGGGCTGATCTTGTAGTCGGACGCCTTGAACACGTCGTCGGCGCGGCCGACGTAGGTGATGTAGCCGTCCTCGTCCCGGGAGCCGATGTCACCGGTGCGGTAGTAGCCGCCGGCCATCGCCTCCGCCGTACGGTCCGCGTCCCCGTGGTAGCCGGTCATCAGGCCCACCGGCCGCGCCGACAGGTCGAGGGCGATCTCGCCCTCCGCCGCCCCCGGCGCGCCCGAGACCGGGTCCAGCAGCTCCACCCGGTAGCCGGGGCTCGGCCGTCCCATCGACCCGGTCTTCAGCGACTGCCCGGGGCTGTTGGAGACCTGTACGGCGGTCTCCGTCTGCCCGAAGCCGTCCCGGATGGTCACCCCCCAGGCCCGCCGGACCTGCTCGATCACCTCGGGGTTGAGCGGCTCGCCGGCCGCCACGACCTCGCGGGGCGGGGTCCGCAGCTGCGTCAGATCGGCCTGGATCAGCATCCGCCAGACGGTCGGCGGGGCGCAGAAGGAGGTCACCCCGGCCCGGTCCATCTCGGCCATCAGACGGCCCGCGTCGAAGCGCGCGTAGTTGTGGATGAAGACCGTGGCCTGCGCGTTCCACGGCGCGAACAGGTTGGACCAGGCGTGCTTGGCCCAGCCCGGCGAGGAGATGTTGAGGTGCACGTCACCGGGCTTGAGGCCGATCCAGTACATGGTGGCCAGATGCCCGATGGGGTACGAGGTGTGGGTGTGCTCGACGAGCTTGGGGTGGGCGGTGGTGCCCGAGGTGAAGTAGAGCATCAGCGGGTCGTCGGCGAGCGTCGGCCCGTCCGGCCGGAACCCGGCGGGAGCGGTGTACGCGTCCTCGTACGCCTGCCAGCCGGCCACCGGTGTCCCGCCCACCGCGATCCGGGTGTACCTCCCGGGCACCTCGGCGAACTTGGCGGCGTCCTCGGCGCGCACGATCACGTGCCTGACCCGGCCCCGTTCGACGCGGTCGCGCAGGTCGGCGGGGCCGAGCAGCGGGGTCGCCGGGATGACGACCGCGCGCAGCTTCATCGCGGCCAGCGCGGTCTCCCACAGCTCGGCCTGGTTGCCGAGCATGACGAGGATGCGGTCCTCCGCGCGCACGCCCCGCGCGCGCAGGTGGTTCGCGACCCGGTCGGAGCGCTCGGCCAGCCGGGCGAAGGACAGCTTCGTCTCCGAGCCGTCCTCCTCGACGATGTGCAGGGCGGTGCGGTCGTTGCCCTCGGCGATGACGTCGAACCAGTCCAGTGCCCAGTTGAAGCGGTCCGGACGCGGCCATGCGAAACCCTGGTAGGCGGTGGCGTAGTCCGTGCGGTGTTCCAGCAGGAAGTCCCGTGCCCTGCGGAATTCCTCCGTCGCCCCTGTCATCAGCGTCCTCCTCAGTACCGGACCATTGCCGGGCGGCTCTCTGGCATCGTGTAATCCGTGATGCAGGTCTCACTACCCCCGAACGGGGGTGTGGGCAGCACAGAGCCGGGTTCGAAGGGGCAATGCAGGTGGCAGCAGAGGTCGCGGGGGCGGTGGAGATTCACGGTGCGCTGGCCAGACTCCGGCGCACCACCGGGCTCCCGATCGCCTTCGGCGGGCTGGTCGAGGCGGGCCGCACCCAGGTGCGGATCAGCGAGCTGAGCGGCACCCACACGGCCGCGCTGCGCTCGCTCGCGGTGACCTCGGGGAACGGTCTGGGCGGCAAGGCGGTCGCGCTGGCCCGCCCGTGCGCGGTCACCGACTACTCCGTCTCCCGGCAGATCAGCCACGAGTACGACGTCCCGGTGGCGGCCGAGGGCATCCGCTCGGTGCTCGCGGTGCCGGTGGTGGTCCGGCGCCGGGTGCGGGGCGTGCTCTACGCCGCGCTGCGCTCCGCCCAGCAGCTGGGCGACCGCACGCTCGGCGCGGCGGTCGCGGCGGCCCGGGACGTGGAACAGGCCCTGGTCGTCCAGGACGAGGCCCGCGGGCTGCTGGCCGCGGCGCGGCCGGAGCCCGCCGCCGTGTCCGACCCGGGGGCCGCCTGGGAGCAGGTGCGGGAGGCGCACGCCGCGCTGCGGGCGCTGGCGCCGCGCATCACCGACCCCGGGCTGCGCGCCGAACTGCTCGCCGCCTGCGGCCTGCTGACCACGCCGGCGCCCCAGGCCCGGACGGCCCTGGCCCCGCGGGAGCTGGACGTGCTGTCCTGGGTGGCGGCCGGCGCGACCAACGCGGCGGTGGCCGAACGGCTGGGGCTGCGGCCGGAGACGGTCAAGGGCTATCTGCGCTCGGCGATGCGGAAACTGGGCGCGCACACGCGGGGGGAGGCGGTGTCGGCGGCTCGTCGGACGGGGTTGTTGCCGTAGCGGAGGGGACCCATTCCATTCATGCGGACGCGCTGTGAATTTCCTTCTGCCGGACCGCTGTTATGTGCCTCACCACTGTGTCCGTCCGAATTTCAGGGTTCATTGCCTAGAATTTGGCCTGGACACGACTCAGGAGGGGAGCGGTGACCGTGCGACGGGACTTCCAGGAGCCTGCCAGATGCCGTCCCGACCTGGTCATCGGCCGGGCGGAGCTGGTCACGGCCGCCCGGGAGCAGCTCGCCTCGGGGGGCAGTGTGCTCCTGCACGGGCCCGCCGGAATAGGCAAGTCGACCGTTCTGAGGGCGCTGGACGCGGAATACTCCGGCGCCGCCCGCACCGTCCTGCGCTGCTCGGCGACCGAGTCCGAATCCCACCTTCCCTTCCTCGCGCTCGCCGACCTCTTCGGCCTGGTCCTCGACCAGGTGGCCCCGCGGCTGCCCGGCGCCCAGCGCACCGCCCTGGAGTCCGCGCTCACCGGCCGCGGCGAGTCCACCCTCCAGCGCGACGGCCTCGCCCTGCGGCTGGCGGTGCTGTCCGCGCTGCGCGCGCTGGCCGCCGAGGGCCCGGTGCTCATCATCGCCGACGACCTCCAGTGGCTGGATCCGGCCAGCGCCGAACTCCTCGGCTTCGCCGCCCGCCGCCTCGGCGGCACCCCGGTCCAGCTGCTGTGCGCGGTCCGCACGGAGGGCCAGGAGTACGACCGCCACCTGCGCTCGTCGCCGCCGGACACCGTCGCCGTACGCCTCGGACCGCTCTCCCGCAGGCAGGTCTCCGAACTGCTCGACCACCGCGGGCACGCCGGACTGACCCGGGCCGCGGTCCGGGAGATCCACCGCACCAGCGGCGGCAACCCGCTGTTCGCCCTGGAACTGGGCCGCGCCCTCGCCGAGAACCCGACCCCGCCCCGGCCGGGCGAGCCGCTGCCGGTGCCGACCTCGCTGCGCGCCCTGGTGCTCAGCCGGCTCGACATGCTCTCCGTCGAGGCCCGCCGCACCCTGCTGGTCGCCAGCGCCGGGGCCCGCCCCACCCATGCCCTGCTGCACGCGGCCGGCCGGGAGAGCGCCGAGGCCGAGTGCGCCCAGGCGGCCGAACTCGGGCTGCTGGCCACCGAGCCGGAGGGGCCGGCCGTACGGTTCGCGCACCCCCTGATATCCGCCGCGCTGTACGCCGAGGCGCCCGCGCAGGAGCGCCGGGCCGCGCACGCGGCACTGTCGACGGCCGCCTCCGACCCGATCGAACGGGCCCGGCATCTGGCCCTGGCCACCACCGGCACCGACCCCGGGGTCGCCGCGCAGCTCGCCGAGGCCGCCGCCCAGGCCCGCGACCGGGGCGCGCCCTCGGTGGCCGCGCAGATCGGGCTGCTCGCCGCCCGGCACACCCCCGGCGACAACGCGCCCACCCCGGACGAACGGCGGCTGCTGGCCGCCGAGGACGCGATCAGCGCCGGCGAGATCGACCTCGCCCAGGACATCGCCCGCGAGGTGCTCACCCGGGCCACCCGTCCGGTGGACCGGGTGCGGGCCTGGATCCTGGTGATCGACTCCGCGGGCCACACCATGACCGAGGTCGACGCGGCCTTCCCGCACGCCCTCGCCGACGCCGGCGACGACCCGGAGCTGCTCGGCAAGGTCCACTACCAGCTGGCCTGGCGGGCACTGATCGTGGAGGGCGACTTCACCGAGGCCCGGCAGGCGGCGGGGCACTCCGCCGACCTCGCGGCGCAGGGCGGCGACCGGCGCACCGAACTGCTCGCCCTCTCCCTCCAGGCCCAGGTCGAGACGCTGATGGGCCATCCGGCCGCGCCGGTCACCATCAAGCGTGCGCTCAAGGAGCCGCAGGACCCGGACGTCTCCTGCCACCACAACGGGGCGGGCAGCGCCCGGTTCCGCTGGCTGGTGATGGGCGACCAGCTGGCCGAGGCGCGGACCACCGTCACCGCGCTGCTGCGCGAGGTGCGCCGGCGCGGCCAGCTGGAGTCCGAGGTGCACTTCCTGCGCGGGCTGGCCGAGACCGAGCTGCGCTCCGGGCACTGCGGCCGCGCGCTCGACCTGGCCCGGGAGGGCCTGCACCTCGCCCACGACTGCGGGATCGGCGAGACCGCCTCCGCGATGCTCACCTCTTTGGCGGAGGCCTCCGGCGGCGACGTGGACCGGGGCCTGGTGCTGGCCCGGGAGGCGGTGGAGCACGCCGAGCAGGACGGCGACACCATGTATCTGTCCCGGGCGCTGGGCGCCCTCGGGCACGCCCAGTTGGTGGCGGGCGACCCGGCGGGCACCGTCCGCTCGCTGCGCCGGGTGCGGGAGCTGGAGCAGAGCCTCGGCATCACCGACCCGGCGCGCGGCCGGTGGCAGGGCGACCTCGCGGAGGCACTCGTACGGGTGGGTGAACCGGCCGAGGCGCAGGACGTCATCGACGTCACCCGGGAGCACGCGCTCCGGCTCGGCCGGGAGAGTGTCCTCGCCGCCCTCGACCGGGCCGAGGCGCTCGTCCGCGCGGCGCACGGGAACCACGAGGCGGCGGTCGCCCAGCTGACCTCCGCTCAGGACCGGTTCGCCAAACTGGGCTACGGCCTGGAGGAGGCCCGGGCCGCGTTCGCGCTGGCCTCGTTGGGCGACCAGCGCTCCCCGACGGTGTACGACGAGGCGACCCGGCTGTTCCGGCGGTGCCGGGCGCTGCCGTGGCTGCGGCAGGTGGACGAGGCCGTCTCGGCGCCGGAGCCCGCGGTCCGGGCACCGGCCGAGCCGGCCGAGCCGGCCGTCCTGGAGGGGCTGGCCACGATGGAGCGTCAGGTGGCCGCGCTGGTCATGGAGGGAGCCACCAACCGGGAGATCGCCGCACGGCTGTTCATCAGTGTCAAGACGGTGGAGGCGACGCTCACCCGCGTCTACCGCAAGCTGGGCATCCGATCGCGCGTGGACATAGTCCGTTTGGCCGCAGGGCGGCGCGCGAAGTGAGAGCGCTCCCGGTTAACTGAGCCGGACCGAGGGTTTTCCCTCCCCCATCCCCCTAGGGGGTTCCCTCATTGGGAGGGTGGGGTTCCGGGTCCTAGCTTATGAATGTGCCGCTCGCCCGGGCATACGGGGGTCGGTCCCGCGACCCCCGTGCACCCCCCACACCCGCGCGACCCCCCACCGGCAACCCCCACTGAGGAGACTCATGTTCGGGCACAACCGCGCAAGAAAGGCGGCCGCCGTCCTCGTGGCGACCGCAGCCGCCGCAGCGACCGCGCTGATCGCGTCCCCCACCGCGTCAGCCGCTCCCCAGCCGATCGTCGGCGGCACCACGACCACCACGACCGCGTACCCGTTCATGATGCAGATCACGGACGCGTCGGGCAGCCAGTTCTGCGGCGGCACCCTGGTGTCCGCCACGAAGGTGGTGACCGCCGCGCACTGTATGGAGGGCGAGTCCACCAGCAGCGTCCGCGTGGTCGGTGGCCGCACCTACCTGAACGGCACCAACGGCACGGTCAGCCGGGTCAGCAAGATCTGGATCAACCCGGACTACACGGACGCCACCAACGGCGACGACGTGGCCGTCCTGACCCTGTCGACGTCGATGTCGTACACCCCGGCGTCGTACGTCAGCTCCTCCGACACCTCGGTGTACGCGGCCGGCACCACGGCCCGCATCCTCGGCTGGGGCACCACCTCGGAGAACGGCAGCTCCTCCAACCAGCTGCGGACCGCGACCGTCCCGATCGTGTCCGACTCCAGCTGCAAGAGCTCCTACGGTTCGGACTTCGTCCAGACCGACATGGTTTGCGCCGGATACACCTCCGGCGGCACAGACACCTGCCAGGGCGACAGCGGCGGTCCCCTGCTCATCGGGGGCGTCCTGGCAGGGATCACTTCATGGGGCGAGGGGTGCGCGGAGGCGGGTTACCCGGGTGTCTACACCCGGCTGACCACCTTCTCGGACCTGGTGACCGCGCAGGTCAACTCGTGACCCGGAAGGTCTCCTGAGCACGACTCAGGTGAGTAACCAGGGGGCGTTGCGGGCTTCCACGAGCAGCCCGCAGCGCCCCCTATCCATGTGCGGCGCCCCCCGTGGCCACGGCCCCGAAGCGGATGTCGTACGGCGTCCCGGGGTGCAGGACGGCCAGCATGCGCTCGCCCTCCGCGGTGACGGCGGCCCGCTCGGCGCGGGTCGGGCGCCGGAAGACCTCGACGACCAGGGCGTCGTCCGTCAGCTTCCACAGGCCCGCGAGGAAACCGTCGACGAGCAGGGTGCGGTGGGCCTGGTTGCCCTGCCAGGCGCGGCCCCGGTACTCGGGCGGGACGACGCGGGTGCGGTCGGCGTGGGAGAGCAGCAGGTTGTCGAACTCGGGCAGGAAGCGGGGCGGGGCCGGGGTGCCGGGGTCGGGGCGGGGCGCGTCGGGCAGGTCGAACAGCTCGGTCCCGTGGTCGTCCCGGAAGGTGAGGAGCCGGGGCCGCAGCCGTTCGAAGGCCTCGCGCAGGCGGGTCAGTCCGGCCCAGGTCTGCATGTCCTTGACGGAGGCGGGGCCGAAGGCGGCGAGGTAGCGCAGGACCGTGGCGTCGGGGGACGGCGCGGGTTCGGCGGGGCGGCCGAGCCAGTGCTCGGCGGTGGTGAGGGCGACCTGCCCGGACCGGCCCCACAGGCCGCGCGGGGTGACCTGGACGAGGGGCAGTGTGCAGCGGGCGGCGACGGCGAGGGACCCCGGGTCGGCGCCGGGCCACTCGGCGTGCAGGGTGCGGCGCAGCTCGGCCATGGTCCGCGGCTCGGCCTCGACGAGGTCCCGGGCGAGCGCGGCGAGGCGGGTGAGGTCGACCCCGGCCAGCCCCTTGCGGAAGGCGGTCAGCTCGCGTTCCCGGGCGGGCTGGACGAGCGGGCGCAGGGTGAGCGCGTCGTCGGCGGTGTGGGTGTGGATGGTCGACCGCAGGGTGACGATGCGGACCACCTCCCGGTCCGCCGTCTTCCGGGACAGCGCCTCGGGGACGAAGCCGTCGAGGCGGGCGGCGAGGGCATAGTACGGCGGCCTGACGTTCTGCGCCTGGAGTCCGACGAGGTGCGCCACGGCCGCCGACGCCGACCGGGGCGAGCGGCGCAGGAGGAGCTGGCGGTCGAGGGTGGCGCGGTTCAGGGCGCGGGTGCCGAGGACCGGGCCGGACGGCTGCTTCGTCATACCGGGCACGCTAGCCCCGAAAGAGGACAGATCCTGTCCTCTTCCCTCCTTTTCCGGCCCCCTCCGCCGGACGCGTATGCCCCGTATATCCTGCGACGGGACCCGCCGGTCCCACCCGATCACCACGATCACGCAAGGCCCACGGACGACGTGGGTGATGCGGACGGCAGCGAGAACCGGCTTGAGGGAGAGGCGGCCGCGATGACCGAGCGACGCCCGAGCCCGGCCCCGAGGAACCCCGGGAACGGCAGGAACGGCCGCAGCACCCGCAGGTCCGTCTGGCGCCGCGCGCTGCCGGCGGAGCCGGACACGGCCGAGCTTCCGGTGCCCGGTTCCGGGGCGGCCGGGGTCACCGGGGCGGCCGGGCAGCCCGTCGGGCCGACGAGCGTCGTGGAGGCCGCGCTGTACCGCGACGGCGTACGCGCCTCGACGCCGGCGACGCTCGCCGAGACGTACCGCGAACTGCGCGACCAGACCTCGGGCATGGCGTGGATCGGCCTGGCCCGCCCGACCTCGGGCGAACTCCTCTCCCTGGCCGCCGAGTTCGGCCTGCATCCGCTCGCGGTCGAGGACGCGATGGAGGCCCACCAGCGCCCGAAGCTGGAACGGTACGGCGACACGCTCTTCGTCGTCCTGCGCGCCGCCCGCTATCTGGACGCGCCGGAGGAGGTCGACTTCGCCGAACTCCACGTCTTCGTGGGCCCCGACTTCGTGATCACGGTCCGGCACGGCACGGCCCCCGACCTGTCCTCGGTCCGGACCCGTATGGAGGACTCCCCCGAACTGCTCCGGCTCGGCCCCGAGGCGGTCCTCTACGCCATACTCGACGCGGTGGTGGACGGCTACGCGCCGGTCGTCTCGGGCGTCCAGAACGACATCGACGAGATCGAGACGGAGGTCTTCCGCGGCGACCCGGAGGTCTCCCGCCGTATCTACGAACTCTCCCGCGAGACGGTCGAGTTCCAGCGCGCCGCCCGTCCCCTCGTCGGCATGCTGCACGGCCTGATGGCGGGCTTCACCAAGTACGGGACCGCCGAGGAACTCCAGCGCTACCTGCGCGACGTCGCCGACCACGTCACCCACATCAGCGAGCGCGTCGACGGCTTCCGCCAGGCCCTCACCGAGATCCTCACGGTCAACGCGACCCTGGTCACCCAGCAACAGAACGCGGAAATGCGGGCGTTGGCAGAAGCGGGCTTCGAACAGAACGAGGAGATCAAGAAGATCTCCTCCTGGGCGGCCATCCTCTTCGCCCCGACCCTGGTCGGCACGATCTACGGCATGAACTTCCGGGAGATGCCGGAGTTGCGGAGCCCACCCGGGCACCCACGTCGCCACCGGGCCCGCGCCCGCCGCAGCCCCTCCCCGCGCCACACCGCCCTTCACCCATGAAGATCAGCGGGTCCGGTGTGCCCGGAGGGCGGCCCCGGGGTGCCGTGTGGCACCGCGGGGCCGCGCCAGGTCCCCCTGAGGGGGCCGGACGGGACGGGGTGTCAGACGGTTGCGGCCAGCCAGCCGACGGTTTCGGTGGTGTGCTTGCCGTCGCTCTTGGTGGCGCCGGCGTACACCTCGTTGAAGCGGATCAGGAAGCCCGTGTTGGTGACGTCGTGGATGCGGATGCCCGGCGTCTCCGGGCCGTTGAAGGTCTGGGTCAGGGGCAGGACCACGACGTTGGCCCCTTGCGGGAACGGGGTGGGGAAGGTGACGCGGGTGAACGTCGAGGTGTTGCCTCCGGTCGTCTCGATCGCGTTGTCGGACTTCAGATCGATCTTCCCGGTCTGGATGAAGCTCATGGTCGACTTGCCTCCTGTCGGCTGGCTCAGCACGGCCGCCCTCGACGGCCGACAGGACACTCGTCATAGACCGCGCTATATATGCCAAAGCACCACATACGAGTGATCAAGTTTCGGACAGACCATCTCGAAACGTCGCGGAAGGTTGGCCGAGGGGACTCGCACTCCGCCAGAGGCGGCACGAGTTGTACTCAAAGCCGTTGCGCGGCGGCACCATGCGCTCGGGTCCGTCTCCAGCCCAACCGCCCGGGACCCTGACCGACTGGAACAGGGTTCACATGCCCGTGCCATTGCAGCCGGTATCCCGTGGGTGGATATGGCCGAATTGCACCAGCCGGAGAGACCCTCGCGATGACCGCTGCCGCGCCCCGCCGCCACCCTCGGAGCCCGATCCGTCCGTGCTGGTCCGCTCTGGATAGCGGCCAGGCAGGCAGGTTGCCCATCGGGCGCCGGTCCCGGTGTTCGGTGACGCGGTGGGCGGCCAGGAGACCGGAGACGGGGACGAGGGCAGCGGCGGTGGAATCCGCGAAGGGCGCCCCGGCCGCGTCCACGACCACCCGCTCATGCATGGCGGCCGCACCTTGGAGCACCGCCGCCAGGAGGGGGACGGGGCTGAACTCGAAGGCGCCGTGGACGGCCGCCGCCGTCCCCGGAAACAGGCGCCCGGTCCACGCCCGCGGTCCGTTCACGGGCAGGCGCCGGCCCTCCCGCGGGGAGGTCGGAAGGGGGGCGGGCCCCGCCGTCGCAGGGGCAGGACGGCAGGGCCCGACAAGGGGCCCTCACCCGGGGGATTGGATCGGTGCCCGTTCGATCACCATGCACTACAAACCGGCCACACGGATAGATCCTGACCGAAAGTATTCGATCTGTCTGGACACAGCACCAAAGCCTCCAGGGTGCCCGGATCGGGCGAACTTCCCTTTGGGGTCTGCGATGGTCGGCGCCCTTGCCGCCCGCACGGACCGGGCGCCGTCGTCCGCGTGTCCGGGCGGTGTCAGCGGGTCTCGATGACGACCTTCTCGATCACGACGTCTTCCAGGGGGCGGTCGTTGCGGGGGTTCGTCGCGACGGTGTTGATGGCGTCGACGGTCTTCTGACCGGCCGGGTCGGTGACCTCGCCGAAGATGGTGTGCTTGCCGGTGAGCCACGTGGTGGCACCGGTGGTGATGAAGAACTGGGAACCGTTGGTGCCCGGTCCGGCGTTGGCCATGGCCAGGAGGTAGGGCTTGGTGAAGGCCAGGTCCGGGTGGAACTCGTCGGCGAACTTGTAGCCGGGCCCGCCGGTGCCGTTCCCCAGGGGGTCACCGCCCTGGATCATGAAGCCCTCGATGACCCGGTGGAAGACCGTCCCGTCGTACAGCGGTGCATTGCTCGGCTGGCCGGTGTTCGGGTCGACCCACTGCCGCTCCCCCGTGGCGAGCTCCACGAAGTTCTTGACGGTCTTGGGGGCGTGGTTCGGCAGGAGCCGGATCTCGATGTCGCCCTTGTTGGTCTTCAGGGTCGCGTACAGCTCTTCGGCCATGTCGTTCCTTCGGTGCGCGGCTGGGCAGGTCGCGGCCAGTCTGGCGGCCGGGCCCACGCGCCCCGACGCATTGACACGGCCCCTCACCCCCACGGGTGGACCCGAAGCACAACCCGTGACGCCTGGCGGTCGATGACGTCCGCGCCCCTTGTCCCACCGGCCAACCGCCCCTGAGTCCGACGAAACCCTTCGGGTCCTGCACGCGGAGAACGGCAGCGACGAGGTACGTCGGTGTATGGACGACATCGGCCCCCCCTGTGTGTCGCGACGGGCACCCGCGCCATCGGCGCTGCCCTGATCGCCGCCCGCCACCGGTTGCCCGGCGGCCCGCGCCGCACCGTCGCGGCCCCCGCAGTGCTGGGGGAACAGGCCGCGAGGCCTGTCACCGTAGGTGCGTCCGCCACGCGGTGGCTCCCTCGCTCGTCACGGTATGTAATGGGATCGGCGCGTAGACAGGTGCCCTCGCTCGTGACGGGTGCGTATTTCCTGGGAGGCGGCGTGAGCCGACGCGCGGCGCAGCACGGCGGCGCCATCGAGTCGCTGGACACGGCCCTCCTGCGAGTGGTCGGGGAGAGCGCGGCCTCCAAGGGACTCCTCTATGTCCTGCCGCACGGTGGGGACGCGCTGTGGCTGGTCGCTCTCACCGGCGCGCCCAGGGAGATGGCGGTGCCGTGGACCAGGGTCGGCCTGTCCGAACGGGTGGCGGTCGCGGAAGCGGTACGCGGCAACAGGCTCGTGTGGGTCGGTGACATGCAGGAGATGGCGCGCCGCTACCCGCGGACGGCCCTCGTCCTGCCGTACGACTTCGCCCTGGCCGCCGCGCCCCTCGTCGCGCGGGACAGGCCCGTCGGCGGTCTGGTGCTGCTGTGGCCGGGTGCCCACCCGCCGCGGCTCGGCACCGGTGAACGCATCGCTGTCGAGACCGGCTGCCGACGGCTCGGCGAACTGCTCTCGGGGGCGTGCGAGGAGCGCGATCTTCCGCCGTCCCGGCCCCGTATCCTGCCGCAGCCGTCCCGTGCGGGGACGGCGCCCGCGGACGCGGGTGAACTGGCCGCGTTCATCGGCCGGCTTCCCGGCGGGGCCTGCGCGCTGGACGGCTCCGGCCGGTTCACGTTCGTCACGCCCGAGGCGGCGCGGCTCCTCGGAGCCGACCCTGCCGACCTGATCGGGACCCCGCCCTGGGAAGCGCTGCCCTGGATGGACGTGCCCGAGGTGGAGGACCACTACCGCCGCGCCGTGATGAGCGAACGGCCCACGTCGTTCACCGCGCTGCGGCCGCCCGGAACCCTGCTCGTCTTCGAGCTCTACCCGGACCCGTCCGGGATCAGCGTCCGGACCACCCGGGCGGACCTCGCCGACGGTCCGCGGCCCGGGCCGTCCCCCGTGGCGGCCGGCCCGGGTGAGTCCGTCGCGGGGCCCGGCCGGGCCGGTCTCCTCTACCACCTGATGCACCTGGCCGGCACGCTCACCGAGGCCGTGGGCGTCCAGGACGTGGTGGACCAGGCCGCCGACCAGCTGATGCCCGCGCTCGGCGCCACCGCGATGGCTCTGATGACCGTCCGCGACGGCCGGCTGAAGATCCTCGGCCACCGTGGCTACGACGCCGGCCTGATGGACCGCTTCGACAGCCTCCCCCTCACCGACGACACACCCGCCGTACACGTGCTCGAAACGGGCGGCGCGCAGTTCTTCAGCAGCTTCGAGGAACTCCGGGAGGTGTACCCGAACGCCGTCCACCTCGACGACAAGACGTCCTGGGCCTTCCTCCCGCTCGTCGCCTCCGGCCGCCCCATCGGTTCCCTGGTCCTCGCCTACGACCGGCCCCAGCACTTCCCGCCCGCCGAGCGAGCCGCGCTCACCGCGCTCGTGGGGCTGGTGGGCCAGGCCCTGGAACGCGGTCGCCTCTACGACACCCAGTACACCGTGGCCCACCGGCTCCAGAGCGCCCTGCTGCCCCGGCGCCTGCCGCCCGTTCCGGGGCTGAACGCGGCGGCCCGCTACCGCCCCGCCGGGCACGGGCTGGAGGTGGGCGGCGACTTCTACGACCTGATCCGGCTGGGCGACCACCGTGCCGCCGTCGTGATCGGCGACGTCCAGGGGCACGACATCGACGCGGCGGCGCTGATGGGCCAGGTCCGGACGGCCGTGCTCGGTCACGCGACCACCGGCGCCGCTCCCGGCGAGGTGCTGGGCACGACCAACCGGCTGCTCGGCGGCCTCGACTCCGACCGCTTCGCCAGCTGCCTGTACGCGCACCTGGACCTCGCCCGCCAGGCGATGTGCATCGCCAGCGCCGGCCACCCGCCCGCCCTGCTCCGATACCCGGACGGCCGTACGGACGTGCTGCGCGCGCCCGCGGGACTGCTGCTGGGAGTCGAGCGGCAGGCCGACTACCAGGCCGTCGAACACCCTCTCCCGGCCGGTTCCGTCCTCGTCCTGTACACGGACGGGCTCATCGAACGCCCCGGTCTCGACCCTGACACCGCGGTCGCGGGACTCGCCCGTCTCGTCGCCCGGACGGATCCCGCGGACCTCGACCGCGTGGCCGACCGGCTGCTCGACCACGCGACCGACCCGGCCGACGACGTCGCCCTGCTCCTCATCCGCATGGACCCGACACCGCCGAACGGCGACGCTGCCGACTGAACGCCCGCGTCCGGCGGTGCGGCGCGGTTCGTACGGAGCGCGGGCCGGTCGTGCCGCCAGGCTGTCAGCAGCCGGTCGGCCAGCCGTTCCTCCAGGTGACAGGGGGCGCGGATCCCGAAGACCACGTCGGCGTCCAGCCGCGGTTCGTCTGCGAGCGGTCCGGCGACGACCTCGTGCCGTACGACCTGTTCGTGCGCCGCGTCCGCCTCGACCTGCTCGGTGCAGAAGCGGACCGCTGCCGGGCCCGCGTCCATCCGGCACTGGGCCGGTTCGCCGAGACGCCGCCCCCTGGGAACGCCGGTCGGGTGGTCACCGCATACTGTGTGTCGTCGGGGGCCGTACGTCGTGCACTCGGTGGACCGGTCCGCGCGGGGCGCGGGTTCGGGTACGGCATCGACCTGACGCCATGGAAAGAGTCGAGAGGCGCGAGCATGGGTGACGAGCCGGTCCGTCGCCGAGGGCGGGGACGGCCCGAGGACGTCGTGCGGCGCCGGTCCGGTGAGGGAACGCCGCCGGATCACCCGGCACAGGACGATCCGCCCGCGTCCGCGGCGGTTCTCGACGCGGCGCTGAGGGTCCTGCTGCGGTCCGGCACCAGGGAACTCACACTCGCCGCCGTCGCCCACGAGGCCCATGTGGACCTGACCGCGGTCTCGTCCCTCTTCGGCACCCCGCACGCGCTGCTGGAGGCACTCGTGGACCGCCTCTGTTCCGAGCCCATCGCCGGCCTCGCGGACCAGGCGCGGCAGCTCCCGGACGCCGGAGACCGCTACCGCGCCTATCTGAGCCGCGTACGGCGCACATACGGCAATCGCGACGCCACACAGGTGTACTTCGACATCGCCGCGCTCGCCCTGCGGGACCCGGCGTTGGGCAGCCGCCTGGCCCGGCTCAACGCGTCGACCGTCAAGGCACTCGGCGACGCCATCGGTATCGGTATCGGGGACCGCGATGACACGCACGCGTTGTCGGAACTCGTCTACGCGGCCGTCGACGGCATCGAACTCCACCGGGCGATCGGCGGTGCCGCGTACCCGGCGGAAGACGTCCTTGATCTGCTCGAACGCGTGACGGCACCGCTGCTCCGCGAGTCTTCGGAAGCGGTCCGAACGGGCGGGCACGCGGCGGACACCACCGCCGCGCCGCCCCTGCGGGAGGACTCGGTCCAGGAGCCACCGGCCGGGAGTCGACCGGCCACATCCGCCAAGCCTGCCGGACCTGCCGGACCTGCCGGACCTGCCGGACCTGCCGCGGCGAACGCTCCGGAGCGCGTACTCGACGCTCTCGACAGGCGTGTCGTCGCGGCCCTGCAGGTCGACGGAAGGGCGACCTGGCGGCAGATCGCACAGGTCCTGGGCGAGCCGGAGCGCACGGTCGCCCGGCGCGGGCTCCGGCTGCTCGCGGACGGAGTCGTCACCGTCTCGGCCCTCGCCGCTCTCGGGGAGACGGCCATCGTCCGCCTGAGCTGCGCACCGGACGCCGTGGCCGAGGCCACCCTCGCGCTGGCCCGGCGGCCCGACGCGATCTTCGCCTACGTCGTCACCGGCAGCGCCGACTGCGTGGCGGAGCTGCAGTGTCCCCCCGACCAGCTGGCCGGGCTGATGCTGGACGAACTGCCGGCGCTGCCCGGCGTTCCCGGCCGCCGGATCTCACCGGTCCTGCGCTACCACCGCACCGTTCACGACTGGCATCCCGGCATCCTCAGCGCCGACGAGGTCACCGCGCTGCGAAGGTTCCCGGCCTCGCACGACCACTCCGTGGCCGTACCGGAGGTCGAACTTGACCCGAGCGAGCGGGCCATCGTCGCGGCCCTGGCCGAGGACGGCCGCCGCTCGCACGACGAACTCGCCACTCTCGCCGGGGTGTCCGAGGCCACCGCGCGCAGACGTGTCGAAGCCCTGCTCGACGACGGTGTCATCAGCATCCGGGCCTCCGTGGAACCGGCGCTCCTGGGTCTGCCGGTGGAAGCCCTGCTGTGGCTGCGCACCGGACCCGACGCGGGCACGCGGGTCGGTGAGCTGGTGGCCGAGAACCCCCTCGTCCGGTACGTGGCGGTCCTCGCGGGCGAGTTCCAACTGCTCGTCCACGTCACCCAGCCCTCCAGAGCGGCTCTGCTCGACTACCTCGACACCGCCCCGTGGGCGAAGCATGTCACCGCGGTGGAATGCCAGATGGTGGTGCGCGCGATGAAGCGCAGCGGCACCCCCACCCCGGCACTGCGCGCCGCTCTCACGACCAGCCCCGGGAACTGAGCACCGTCCACGAACGACAGCGACTCGGCGGCGGTGACTGAATCCGTCACCCGCAGAGCCGCGTTCCCGTGTTGCCGCCGTACTGCCGCGTTCCCGTGTTGCCGTACTGCCGTCCGTGCAGCGCAGTTCGCCCCGTGGCGCGGTGTCCGGATCACGGACACACGGATCCCCGGCGCAGGACCGGAGCGTGATCGGCCCCGCCGCTCGCGGCATCGAACTACGGGATCGGCCTCGGAATCAAGGGTGTTGTCATAGCGAAGAGGGTTCGGCCCTCACCACCCACCACTCCCCCCACGACGTCCTTTTCCTTCATCTTCAATAACACACTGGCCGATCAAAGCAACTTTAGCCAACGCCTTGACCAGAATCTTCAGCTGCCTTCAAGATGCCTCGTGTTCCGCCACGTTCATCCAGCAGGAGACGCCATGCACGCATCCCCGTCCGACGAACCCGACAGATCCGCCGCCCCCGGCTCCCGTACCGGACGCCGTGGTTTCCTCACGGCCTCCGCGTCCCTGACGGCCGCGGCCGCCCTCGGCCAGACCGCCGCCGGCCAGGCCCATGCGGCCGGCGGCCGCAACGCACCGGCGAGCGGCGCACCTTCCGGGAAGGCATCCCGCGTGAACGACATCGTCGCCCTCAACGCCCTCGCCCTGTCCCGGGCCATCCGGCAACGCGCCGTCTCCTGCGCCGAAGTGATGGACGCCTACCTGCGCCATATCGACACCGTGAACCCCAAGGTGAACGCGATCGTCGGGATGCAGGACCAGGACCTGTCCATGGCCCAGGCCCGCGAGCGCGACAACCAGTTGCGGCGCGGCCGATACCTGGGATGGATGCACGGCTTCCCGCACGCCGTGAAGGATCTCGCGGCCGCCAAGGGGCTGCCCTACACCCTGGGCACACCGTCGCTGAAGAACTACGTGGCGACCTCGGACGACCTGTTCGTGTCCCGGATGCGGGCGGCCGGAGCCGTCTTCATCGGGAAGACCAACACACCCGAGTTCGGGCTCGGTTCACAGACCTACAACTCGGTCTGGGGCACCACCGGGAGCGCCTACGACCCCGCCAGGACGGCCGGCGGCAGCAGCGGTGGAGCCGCCGCGGCGGTCGCGCTGAAGATGGTTCCGGTCGCCGACGGCAGCGACTACATGGGATCCCTGCGCAACCCGGCGGCGTTCAACAACGTCTTCGGCCTGCGCCCGAGTTCGGGCCGCGTGCCGGACACCGGCTTCGTCGCCTCGCCCGCCGTCATCGGCCCCATGGCCCGTACGACCACCGATCTGGCCCGGCTGCTGTCGGTCATCGCCGGCCCCGACGCGTCCTCGCCGCTGGCCCTCGACGAGAACCCGGACGTGTTCACCCGAAGCCTCGACCGCGGCTTCCGGGGCACCCGGATCGCCTGGGTCGGCGACTGGGGAGGCTATCTCGCCACCGAGCCTGGACTGCTGGACCTGTGCCGGAAGTCCTTCGACGTGTTCGCGTCCCTGGGGTGCGCCGTGGAGGAGGCGCTGCCGGCGTACGGGCCGGACAAGATCTGGAACACGTTCCTCACCTTGCGCTGGTGGGGCAACGCGGCCGCCGGCGAACCCTTCTACCGGGACCCGGCCCAGCGGGCGCTGATCAAGCCCGAGGCGGTCTGGGAGATCGAGAACGGGCGGACGCTGAGCGGACCCGACGTCTCCGCCGCGCTCTCCGCCCGCACCGCGCTGTACGCGGCGGTGCAGAAGCTGTTCGAGACCTACGACTACGTCCTCGCGCCCTCGGCCCAGGTCTTCCCCTTCGACAAGACCGTGCACTGGCCCGCCGAGATCAACGGCCGGAAGATGGACACCTACCACCGGTGGATGGAGACCGTGGCCTGCTGGTCCCTGACCGGGCTCCCCGTCCTGGGCATGCCCGTCGGGTTCGACAGCCGGGGGCTGCCGATGGGCGTCCAGCTCATCGGCAGGCGCCACGCGGACCTGGCGGTGCTCCAGCTCGGGCACGCCTACGAACAGGCGACGCGCTGGGTGAGCCGCACACCTCCCCCGCTGCTCTCCGCCTCCTGAGGCGCCACCGGCCGGGGTGGGCAACCTGGGTCGGCGAAGGTCTCGTCGAGTGAGGCAGAAGAACGGCATGGACACCGCCGTACTCGAACGCATGCTGGACGCGCCCTTCGTCGTGGAGCAGGGAGCGGGGTTCGTGTGATGTCAGCCGCCGAACGAGTGCGCGGGAGCTCCTTCGGTCATCAGGGCCGCCAGTGCGGCCCGTGACGAGACGCCGGCCTTGCGGTAGATCCGGGAGACGTGGGTTTCGACCGTACGGCGACTCAGGCAGAGGCGTTCGGCGATCGCCGGGCTGGTGAACCCCTGCGCGACCAGGCCCGCGATCTCCCGTTCGCGGACGGTGAGTCCGGCGAGCCGCCGTCCGGCGCTGTCGGCGGATCCGGCCACCGCCTCGACGACGGCGAGTTCCGCCTTCCGCCCGACCAGCGGTGTCCGCGCCCTCGCCATGGTCCGCCCCCTCCAGGACAGTCGGCTCCCCAAAGTACGTAACTCTCCTACGTAACACCACGATCGCCACGGTCCGGGGGACGTACGACGATCGACTCGCGTGCCGGGCACGGTGATCGCCGTGCCGGGAGGATTCCGGAGCCCCTGGGGGAACAGATGCTCATCGGCGGTGGCGCGGCGGGGATCGCCATGGTGTTGGTCATCGCCCTCGGGCTACGGCGCAAGGCGCGCCGGATGGGGGTCAGGTTCCGGCCGTCCTTCGAGGCGGCCTGCGCGGTCACCGTCGGCGACCGGAGCCTCGTGGCCTACTCCGGCCATCGCGGAACCATCCGGCTGGCCGACCCGGTGGCCCGCGAGGACGTGGCGCATCTCGTGGACTCGCGCACCTGGATCCGCGCGCTGTGCGAGGTCCGCGTGGACGGCACGTCCCTGCTGGCGGCCGGCGGCCGGGACGGCACCGTCCGGCTCTGGAACCCGGCGGACGGCACGGAGGCCGCCGCCCTCACCGGCCACCGGGGCTGGGTCTACGCCCTGTGCACGGTGCGGGTCCGCGACCGCGAGCTGCTGGCGTCGGCGGGCCGGGACCGCGTCGTTCGCCTCTGGGACCCCCGTGACGGCCGGCTCGTGGGTTCCATAGACACGGGGGCGGGTCAGGGGTACGTCTTCGCCCTGTGCGAGGTGCACCGGGGCGGCCGGAGTCTGCTCGCCGCCGGGCACGGCAACGGGACGGTCGACCTGTGGGATCCGGAGTCGGGGCGGCGGGAGTTGTCCCTGACCGGTCACCGGGGGTTCGTGTGGACGATGTGCGAGGTCTCCGACGGCGACCGCGCCCTTGTGGCCACGGCCGGCCGGGACGGTGCCGTGCGGCTGTGGGACCTGGACAAGCCCGATGGACCTGAGACGTTCGTGCCGGGCGGCGGCCCCGTGTACGCGCTGTGCCGGGCGACCGCGGGAGACCGTTCGCTCCTCGTCGCGGGCGGGGACGGCCCCGGCACCACCGTCTGGGACCCGTTCGCCGGTGAGCACGTCTGCGAACTCGGCATGGACCTGGCCGGTCTGCTCAGCGGCCACGGCTGGGTCCGCGCCGTCTGCCAGGTCCATCCGCCCGCCGGGCGCCCCCTGCTCGTCACGGCCGGCTACGACGACGGGCCCCGCGTCTGGGACGTCGCCCAGGAGATGGCGTCCTGAACAGCCCGCCCCGCGCCATGTCCCACACATTCCATATGTGACAAAATGTGATGAGTGGCTTTTTTGTGCCGCAGACCGGCGAGAGGAGTGCTTCATGATCGCCAAGCTGCTCCGCAAGCTGTCCTTCACCCGCCACTACGGTGCGTACGGCGTCCACGAGTGGGACGCGTACGCCGGCGGCGAGCAGGACTGAACCCACAAGCCGGCGGGCGCCCTGGGGCGGGCGCCCGTTCCCGGCCACGCTGCCGGCGGCACCGCCTGGACGGGTACGGGAGCCAGGGACGAATTCATGGGCCAAGGTGATGAGCCGCCGCGGTTGCCCGGAGGCGGCTACGCGGCCTGGAGCCGTGACCGGCTCGGCGTGGCCCGCCGCGGCGCCGAGGAGTGCGGGGACGTCTGGCGGCTGGAGCCGGGGGTCTACGTGGCCGCATCGGCCGCACCGTGCGAGGAAGTGCTGCACCGCGCACGGGACTTCCCCAAGGCGCCCTCGCCGCTCTTCCCGCCGTTGAAGCGGTCGGGCGGAGCACCGGCGGCCGAGGAGCGTGCGCACGCGCACGCCGCCCGGATGCGCGGACTCCGCGCACAGGCCGTCGCGGACAGGATCGGTGAGATCGCGCCCCGGACCGCCCAGTTCGCCGACCAGCTGCCCACCGGCCGGGACGTCGAGATCCTGCCGCCGGTCCGGCACGCCCTGGCGGAGATCGGTGTGCACTACCTCTTCTCCGAGGACGCCCCGGCCCTGCTGCCCCATGCCGCCCAGCTCTTCCTGGCCCGGGAGGTGCTCGTCCGCCCCTCGCGGTGGATGTGGCCGCGCGCGATACCCACCCCGGCACGGCGGTTCCGCACACGGCAGCAGATCGGCTTCACCGACGCGCTGCGGACCGTCGTACGACGGCGTCGCTCGTCGGGCCGGCTCGGTGACGACCTGCTGGGACAGATGCTCCGCCCCTCCCCCCGCTACGGCCCGCTGCCGGAGGAGGCCGTCCTCGACACCCTCCCCGGGATCACCGTCGCCACCTTCGAGACCCCGTCCCGGGCCGCCGGATGGATCCTGCTCCACCTCGCCCGGCATCCCCGGGAGGCGGCTCTCGTCGCGGCCGAAGCCGCCGTGCTCCCCGCGGACCCGGCGGCGACGACCGGCACCCACCTCCGGGACCTCCCGTACACCGAGGCACTGGTGCGCGAGGTGCTCCGGCTGTACCCCCCGAGCTGGCTGCTGACCCGGAGCGCCCCGCAACAGACCCGGCTCGCCGGCTACACCGTCGACGCCGGGTCCACCGTCCTCGTCTGCCCCTACACCGCACACCGCGACGCGCGGGAGTACGCCGAGCCGGACCGGTTCCGGCCCGAACGCTGGCTCGACGACACCGGCTCACCGGCGAGACCCGGGGTCTTCCTCGCCTTCGGCACCGGACCGCACGGCTGTGAGGGAGCCGCGCTGGCCATGGCGATGCTGACGCTCCTCACCGCGCAGACCGCCCGCCGCCACCATCTGAGCGAACCGCCGGGACCGGGACCCGGCTACGAGGTCACCACCCTCGAAGGCCTCGCGACGGTCGGCCTGCGCCTGCGCGCCACCGAGCGCGGCTGAGGCGGTCCCGCTCGCCGTGACCGTCCGTGGCCGTCCGTGGCCGTCCGTCGCCGTCCGTGGCCGTCCGTGGCCGTCCGTCGCCCGCCCGGACGGATCGCCGGCTCAGCCTCCGGCCGTCGTGAGCCGCCGGTCGAACTCGTCGGCGAGCAGGCCCAGCATGACGAGGTCGTGGTGCCCGCCGGCGAGGAAGACGTGTTCCCGCAACCGCCCCTCCTCGGTGAAGCCGAGCCGGCGGAAGAGCGCCAGCGACGCCTCGTTGGGGGCGAGGACCGCCGCCAGGCACTTGTGGTAGCGCCGCTCGGCGAACATGAAGCGCAGCAGCAGCGCCACGGCCTCCAGCGCGTAGCCCTTGCGCCGGTGGTCGGGCCCGATCTCGACATCGACCTCGAACCAGCCCGAAGAACGGCCGGTGCGGTGCGAGCCGACCGTGCCGACCAGCACTCCCGTGGCCGTCGCCTCCACCGCCAGCCGGAAGAGGTCGTCGTCGCCCCCGGCGACGGACTGCTCCTTCGCCCGGACGCGGTGGCTCTCGGCGGACCGCGGCAGCTCCGGCCGGCCTCCTCGCCGCCCGTCGTCGGCGGCGAGGCCCATGAGCGCCGTCCAGTCGTCGGGCTCGACGGCGCGCAGGCGTACCCGATGACCGGTCCAGGACGATTCCATGCCCTCCTTGATAGCGCCGCGGCACGCGCGAGGCCGCGCGGCACACCGGCACAGGTGGTGGCCGCCACGCGCGTGAGCGCCTCCGCGACCCGCGGTCGCCTGATCGATCAGCGCCGGAATCGCCGGTCACGGCACCGCTGTTAGGCTGATGGTCCGACGGTGTTCCGGCATGCCGTGCCCACACTTTCCGGCGTGACGGAGATCCGTTCCGTCCGTTCCGGATGCACGGTGAGGAAGCACCCATGTGCCGCCCAGACTCCGACGACGCCCCAGACGGCCCGAGGACGTCGGCACCATGACCGGTGCCGCTCACCTGCGGGCGTTCGGGCGCGACGGCCGGATCGTGATCGTCGGCGCTTCGCTGGCGGGGCTGCGGGCCGCGGAGGCACTGCGCGACGAGGGGTTCACGGGATCGTTGACCATCGTCGGTGACGAGCCGTGCGAGCCCTACGACCGTCCCCCGCTGTCCAAGCAGGTGCTGACGGGGTGGGTCCCCGCCGACGCCACCACGCTGCCCCGGCGTCGCGCCGTCGACGCGCGGTGGCTGCTGGGCGTGCCCGCCGACGGACTGGACCTCGCGTCGCACCACGTGCACCTCGCCGACGGGCGCGAGGTTCCCTTCGACCGGCTGCTGATCGCCACCGGGGTACGGGCCCGGCCGTGGTTCGTCGAGTCCGAGGCGGCCCTGGACGGAGTCTTCGTCGTACGCACGCGCGAGCACGCCGACGGCCTGCGGCGGGCCCTCGCCGCCGGACCGTCCCGGGTACTGGTCATCGGCGCGGGGTTCACCGGTTGCGAGATCGCCTCCGTCTGCCGGGCACGGGGCATCCCGGTGACGGTCGCCGAAGTCGCGCCCGCCCCGCTGGCCGGGGCGCTCGGAACCGTGATCGGCGAGGTCGCGGCCGGCCTGCAGCGCGCGCACGGTGTGGACCTGCGCTGCGGTGTCCAGGTCGTCCGGCTGGAGGGCGACGCGCGGGGACGGCTGCGCCGTGCTCATCTCGACGACGGCGGCACGGTCGACGCCGAGGTGGCGGTGGTGGCGCTCGGGAGCATCCGCAACACCGAGTGGCTGCGGGGGTCGGGGCTGGCGGCGGGCGGGTGGGGAGTCACCTGTGACACGGGCTGCCGCGTCCTGGACACCGGCGGCCACGTCACCGGCGACGTCTTCGCGGCGGGGGACGTGGTCCGCTGCCCGAACCCCGTCCACGAGAACCGGCTCGTCTCTCTGGAGCACTGGGCGAACGCCGTGGAGCAGGCCGAGGTCGCGGCGCACAACATGGTCAGCACCGAGGCGGGGCAGCGGCCTCACCTGTCCGTCCCGCTGTTCTGGTCGGTCCAGTTCGGCGTCAACATCAAGTCCGTCGGGGTGCCGGCCTTCGCCGACCAGGTGGTCGTCGCCCAGGGATCGGTGGCCGACCACCGCTTCGTCGCCGCGTACGGCTACCGGGGCCGGGTCACCGCCGCCGTCGGCTTCGACCACGGCACCTCGCTGAACCACTACCGGCGGCTGATCGAGACGGCCGCGCCCTTCCCGCCCCGCTGCCCCACGCCCGACCGGCCCGCGGACCGGCGCCCGGTGCCCGCCGGCCTCCCCGGCCCCGTCCCGCCCGCGCCGCCCGCCGCGGGCCGCGGTCCGGGCGGACGCCGCCGGGTCCCGGCCGTGCACCGGCCTCCGCCGGAGCAGGGCCCGGCAACCGCGAGCAAGACCTCCGGCACCCTGCGACGGATCTACGACCGCTCCGCCCGCGCCGACCCCTACCCGCTGTACGCCGAACTGCGCGAGACGCCGGTGGCCCGGCAGGAGGACGGCAGCTACGTCATCAGCACGCACCGCGAGATCACGGACGTGCTGAACGACCCGCGGCTCAGTTCCGACGTGCGCAACCTGTCGGGTCCGATGCCGTCGGACGAGGCCCCTTCGTCGTTCATCCACATGGACCCGCCCGAGCACGACCGGCTGCGGCGGGCGGCGATGCGGCACTTCGGGCCCCCGCACACCCCTGGGCTGGTGAACGGGCTCGACGGCTTCCTGACCGCCACCGTCGGAGGGCTGGTCGACGGTTGCGCGGACAAGGAGCGGATCGACGTCGTCGACGATCTCGCCTTCCCGCTCCCCTTGGCCGTGACCTGCCATGTGCTCGGTGTGCCGCGCGAGGACGAGCCGAGGTTCCACCGCTGGGTGCACGACATCATGGACTCGGTCGACTACGACCCCGCCACCGACCCGGAGGAGAGACGGGACAAGGGTGTGCGGGCCCGCGAGGAGCTGCGCCGGTGCCTGGGCGAGCTGGTGGCGCGGTGCCGCGGCCGGCCGGGACACGGCCTGCTGTCACGGCTGGCCAACGACGACGGGCCCGGCGGCCGGATGACCGACGCCGAGATCGTCGCCACCGCCAAACTGCTCCTCGTCGCCGGTCACGAGACCACCGTCAACCTCATCGCCAACGGGATGCTGACGCTGCTGCGCCACCCCCGGGTGCTGCGCCGGCTGCGCGGCGAACCCGGACTGGTCGTGCCGCTGGTCGAGGAGCTGCTGCGCTACGAGCCGCCCGTGCACATCATTCCCTGGCGGGCGGCGTACAGCGACATCACCGTGGCCGGCACCGTCGTCCCCAAGGGCTCGCAGGTCATGCTGATGCTCGCCTCGGGCAGCCGCGATCCGAGGCGCTTTCGCGACCCGGACCGCTTCGACCCCGACCGGAGCGACAACCAGCACCTCGGCTTCGGCAGCGGCACCCACCTCTGCTTCGGCGGCCCGCTGGCCCGCCGGGAGACCCAGATCGCGCTGGGCGAGCTGGTACGGCGCCTCGACCGCCCGAGGCTGGTCGCCGACCCGCCACCGTACCGGCGCAGTCCCGTCCTGCGGGGGCCGGTCCATCTGGACATCGAGCAGGGTGCCGGGTGACCGAGGACGCGGCCCGCCGCCGACCGGTGCCGGAAGCACGCGACCGACCTACGCGGGCGCCGGACGGACCGTGGGCACCGCCCTTGAACGGCACACCTCAGCGCGCTCTGCGCAGCGCCTGCGGCCAGATGCCCTGCTTGCCGGGCGCGAGGATGCCGGCCGGATCGACCGCGTCCTTGATCTTCTCCAGGAACCGCAGGTGGGCGTGGCCGTTGAAGCCGTACTGCTCCGCCGCGAGGTCCATGAAGTTCAGGTGGGCCCGGTACTCGCCGTAGCCGAGCCGGCCCGCCTCGCGGACCAGGTCGCACGCGGTGTCGTAGACGCGCCGGGCGGCCGCCTGGTCGCCGTAGTCGAGGGAGAGTCCGGCGATGCTGACCGCGCTGCGTTCGTTGACGACGACGATGTCCGCCGTGTAGTCGATCCCCGCGGCCTCCACCCGGTCGCGCAGGAAGCGGTGCAGCGCGTACACCTTCTCCCCGGTGAGCGGCACGACGGGCGAGAAGCTCATGTGTCCGCCCTGCTCGCCGTACCAGCCCGCCATCTGGGTCCAGGCCAGGTTGGGGACGCCGGCGAGGACCTGGTCGGAGGGGCTCGGCAGGTCCGGCGCGTCCTCGGGCGCGCACTTCGCGCCGCGCACCCGGGCGCCCGGGATGCGGGCGAAGGCCGCCTTCACCTTGGCGAAGTTGTGGTCGACGACGGGTTCGTCGCCGTAGAGGGCGAAGCGCAGCATCCAGCGGCCGATGCCGATGCGCTCGGCGATGCCGTCGATCTCGGCCTCGGGGATCGGCAGGCCCGGGTCGGAGTCGGACCACTGCGAGCGCGGGCCGAGGGTGGAGGCGATGACCAGGGTGTTGAAGATGCCGGGTACGCCGTCGACGGTGCCGTCCAGCCGCAGCGGCCGCAGGATGTCGACCAGGCCGACCAGGTCGGACTCCTCGAAGACGTCGACGGTCACGTGCATGACGGTCTCGACCGCGGGCTTGAGCCAGACGCCCATCTTGGTGACGATCCCGAAGTTGGACTGCATGAACAGCTGGTCCAGCGCGGGGCCGTAGGCGCGCCGGTAGAGGTTCCAGCTCTCGTTGCCGTCCTGCGCGCCCATGCCGGTGCGCAGCAGGTCGCCGTCGGCGAGGACGACCTCCAGTCCGCAGGGCGCCATGAAGTCCTTGCCGTACGGCAGGTAGGTGAGACCGTGTTCCAGCGCGTTGCCGGTGACGCTGCCCCAGCCGAGGTCGGGCACCGACAGCATCAGCCGCAGGCCGCGGGCCCGGATCTCGTCGTAGAGCTGCTGGAAGCTCACCCCCGGTTCGACCAGCGCGTAGCCGAGTTCCTCGTCGATCTCCAGGACGCGGTTCATCCGGCGCAGGTTGACGGTGACCGAACCGGACAGCCGCGGGGCCGCGCCGCCGTACCCGTTGTTGCGGCCCTGGCTCTGCGTCCACAGCGGGACGCCGTGCCGGGCCGCGATCCGTACGATCTCCCGCACCTGGTCGACGGTCTCCGGCTGGACGACCGCCGCGGCCGCGAACCCGTCCCACTCCGCCGGCTGGAACGGGTCGCGGAATTCCCGCGTCTCCTCGGACGTCGTCAGTACGTGCTCCGCGCCGAGGACGGCTCGGAACTCGGCGAGGGCGGCGGCGAGTACGGGCTCCGCGACACCGGCGGCGTCCTGGGGCAGGGGGGACTGGCGCATGGGCAGCTCCTGGAGGGTCGTGAACAAGGAGAGGCGTCACCGCCGGTCCGCACTGCGCTGCGGACCGGAGGGGCTGGGACACCCGGCGGACTGCTGATGCCAGACGCTAGACACGACACCCGGATCGGCGGAAATGGCCCTTGCCGATGGCTGCCATCACTCCCGTCCGCCCGGGCGGCCACCGGCCCGGGGCCCCGCGTGCCGGAGCCGGCACAGGAACCTGCCCGACAGGCCCGGAGCACTTCGTCCTGCGCGTACGGCCCGGCCCGGCACAGGGCCAGACGAAGAAGGCGACCAGCAGCAGGCAGAAGCCGTGGAACGCGGGTGAGCCGGTCGCGTTGGAGGCGGCTTCGGCGAACCGCTCGAACCTCCCCTTGCCCCTCTCGGCGGGGTGCCGCACACCCATGGTCTCCTCGCCTCCCGGGCCGGAGCGTCATCGGGCCGTACGTCATGAAGGAGCATGAAGGAGCGGGAGTCCCGAGGGACCTCCCGCCCGCTGGTCACCTGGTCAGTGCTTGAAGACGTCCTTCGTCTTCTCCTTGGCCTGACGGGCCGCGCCCTTGGACTTCTTGGCCTGTCCCTCGACCGTCATGCTCTCGTTGCCGATCGCGCGGCCGACCGTCTCCTTGGTCTTGCCCGCGGCCTCTTCCATCTTGCCCTTGGCCTTCTGGTGTCCGGACATCGCGTCTCACTCTCCTCACCCGTGCGCAGGTGCGCACCCGTCCCGAGTACCCCCTGTCGGACGGTGAAACGGAACGCGGGCCGTCAGTCGGGAGGTGCGGGCGGGAGAAGGGTGCCGAGCGGGCCGAGATCGAGGTTGAGGTCCGCCATGGTCAGGCCGTAGCGGGCGCACAGGTCGCCCATCCGGTCGTGGAGGATCATGAGGGTCGAGCCCAGCCGCTCTTCCTCCTCCTCGGTGAGATCCCCCTGGTCGACGCGGTGCAGCGCCTGGCGCTCCATGAGCTGCCGCAGCAGTTCGACCAGGGTGAGGACGAGCCGGACGAGGTCGCGTTCGACGGTGTCGGGGTCGGTGCTGATGCGGCGGGCGGGGCGCGGCGGCCCCGGCTCCCCGGCGTCGTCCGGTACGGCGGGCAGCAGCCGGAACGCCCGCGCGGCCGCGTCGGTGACCTCGGCCAGGCGGTCGGCCGGACGGTCGGCCGGACCGGGCCCGCGGCGGGCGGAGGCGCCCGTCACGGCGTGTCCTCGGAGTCGGGGCGTGCCGGGGCAGGCCACGGTGACGGGTTCTGGTTGCTCACGGACACGATCAGGGCCCGCAGCGAGACCCGGACCAGGTCGATGTCGGCGATCGACAGGACCAGGTCCCCGGTGAGGACGACCCCGCCGCTGAGCAGGCGGTCCAGGAGGTCGATGAGGGCCACCTGGCGCTGTGCCAGCGGCTCGGCGCCGGGCGGGCGCTCCACGGCGTTCACGGCGTCGGGTCCGTCGCCGGGGTCCGCCCGCCCGGCGGGGTGGCGAAGGAGTACGGCGCCCAGGGCCCCGTGACGTCGATCCGTACGCCGGGCAGGTCCCGGACGGCGTCCAGGACCCGTGTGCGGAAGTCCTCGGCCGCCTCGCGCGGGAGGAGGTAGGCGTCGTTGACGACGTTCTCCCCGGCGCCCGCGGCGAGTTCTCCCTGCTGGACCCGGTGCCTGACGTGGTCGGCCGCCATGGCGTGGCCGATCGCCTCGACGCGTTCGGCGGCCTGGCGGGCGGCCCGGTAGGACTCGTCGCGCGCGTGCCGCTGCGAGCGCCGGGCGCGCAGGTAGGACCGGCCCGGACCGAGCCCCGCCGCCGCGTCGTCCTCAGCGCCCGCCGCTGTGCCGCCCGCCGTGCCGCCCGCCGCCGACGCGGCGGTGACCGGTGGGTCCGGGCGTGGCTCGACGTAGATCTTCACGCCCCACTCCAGATGTCCCGCCAGCCGCCCCAGGGCCCGTGAGAACGCGTCCGTCCGCGCGCGCAGCGTCTGCGCCACCCGGCCGTCGTCCAGGTAGACCGTGGCGAGCCGCAGGGGCAGCACGGTGGTGTGGGCGGCCAGGGTCTCGATCACGGTGTGGTGGGCGCGGGCAACCGTCTCCAGCCAGTCCAGGTCCTCCAGATGGCGTCGCAGGGCGCCCTCCTCGAAGTCGTCGGCGGGAACCGAGCTCACGGCGGCGGACAGCCCGCCCGCGGAGCCCTCCGGCACCAGACGGACGGACGCCCCCGCCACACCCCGCACCCCCTCCAGGACCCCGGCCAGGTCCTCGGCCGTGCCCTGAGCAGTGCCCTGTGCCAGATCCTGCGCCGTGCCCTCCCCGGCGCGTACCACGGCGTAGGCGTAGGCGACCGTCCCGGTCATCGCTCACCCCGTTCCGGCGGTGCCCCGCCGCCACGGCGCCGCGGCGTGGCGGGGCGTGACGGTCGGCGGCGGGCGGCGGGCGGTTCCGCCTCCTCGAAAGGCGGCTCCCGGTCGCCCCGCAGGGCCTCGATCTCGGCGTGCAGCCGTCTGTTCTCCTCGGCCAGGGCCCGTTCGCCGGCCCGGGAGGAGAGCGCCGGATCGTGCTCCCACCAGTCGATCCCCATCTCCCTGGCCTTGTCGACGGAGGCGACGATGAGCCGGAGCTTGACGGTGAGCAGTTCGATGTCGAGGAGATTGATCCGGATGTCCCCGGCGATGACGATGCCCTTGTCCAGGACGCGTTCGAGGATGTCGGCCAGGTTCGCCGAGGAGCCCTGTCCGTAGCCGTACGGGGACGATGCCCGGGAAGGGTACGGACTCAGTCGGTCGGCCGGTGATTCCGCCACCGCAAGCACCTTCGTTCCAGGTCAGGAGGGCGGGTTGGCCCGCCGGTAGGCCGCGATCTCCTCCAGGCGGTCGAGAAGCCGGTCCTCGCACACGTCGAAGGTCTCCTGGTCGATGCGGCCCGCCACCAGTTCGGCTTCCAGGGCGGCCAGTTCGCGCTCGACGGGCTCGGGGTCGTAGTACTCCCGTTCGGCGGCCTCGACCAGCCGGTCGGCGATCCAGCCCACGCCCCGTACGGGCGCCAGCGGCAGGGTGAGGAGTTGCTCCAACAGGCCCATGAGCCATGCCTCTCAGACGAAGCTGTACGGGGGCAGGGGTCCGCGCAGCCGGACCTCGCACTCCTCGCCCAGCTGGTTGGCCAGGCTGATCTCCGTGGCCAGGAACATCTCCTCGTCGTCCTCCCGGACCAGGAAGGAGACGCTGAGGAAGTCACGGCCGCCGGGCGGCGAGACGCTCTCCTCGCGCGCGTAGGGGCGCAGCGCCTCGACGATGCCCTTGGCCAGGGCCTGTTGCCGTACCTCGACCTCCTGCGCGACCAGTTCGCCGAGCGCGAGGGACATCTGCGGGGTGCCGGAGCCGTCCCGGGTGGCCGTGTTGAGCGCGCGGGCCTCGTCGGACTCCCCCAGGATCCGGCGCAGCAGCGGCTCCTCCTCCCAGGAGACCTTCAGGTTGTACTCGGCGGCGCCTTCCAGGTTCCGCAACCGTTCCCGGTACTCGCCCGCCCGGTCCGCCAGGACCTCACGGAGGCTCTCGTCGCTCTCGGTCGTCATGCCGAACCGCAGCGGCAGCACGGCGCCGTCGGCCATCAGCCGCTCCTGGACCTGCTGGTGCGCCAGCACGTCACGCCGCTTGGGGCGCAGGCCGTCGGGCGCGTCGCTGACGACGGCGCACAGCTCGCCCCCGGTCACCGTGCGCAGCGTGCCGGGCGGCTCGCCGACGCCGTGGACGCCGTCCAGTGCCAGCGGGTGGTCCTTCGAGGTGATGGAGTACACGTAGACGGCCATGGTCACTCCCTGTGCCGCCGGGAAGCCGCTCCGGTCCGGCTACGGCGCTGCCGGCGCGGTTCCTCCTCGTACGCGGGTTCCTCCTGCTCGCTCTCGTCGGCGTACTCCTCGTCCTCCTGCTCCTCGTCGTCGTCCTCGTCGTCGCCGCCGGTCAGGGTGTTCCTGACGGCCTCGACGGCGCCGGTCAGGGCGCCCCGGGACTTGCCCTCGGCCCCGCTCTCGGTGACCTCGCCGACGAGGTCGGTGAGCTGGGTGGGCTGCTTGCTGCCGGCTTCGAGGTCGAGGCGGTTGCACGCCTCCGCGAAGCGCAGGTAGGTGTCCACGCTGGCCACGACGATCCGGGCGTCGATCTTGAGTATCTCGATGCCGACGAGAGACACCCGGACGAACACGTCGATGACGAGGCCTCGGTCGAGAATCAGGTCCAGGACGTCGTACAGACTGCTCGTGCTGCCGCGCGACATGCTGCCCTGGCCTTGTGGCACCACAGTCATGGCGCCTCCCTTCGCCACCCCCTTGTACCGATCGACGGCTTGTGCCGTCAGTGGCGCCGGTCGATCTGGCCGCGCGTGTAGCGGCGGGTCCGTTCGTACGCCAGGAGTTCGCCCTTCGCACTCAGCGTCACGTGGTAGGTGCCGAGCACGCTGGTGGTCTCGGGGACTCGTTCCAGTTCGAGTACCTCGACATCGGCTTCCCACCCGTCCTCGGTCGGTCTTATCGCGGAAACCGACTCGGGGGTGCGTCCGAGGAGTTCCTCCAGCTGCCCCGCGGCGGAACGCATGGCCCAGGCGGCCGAGTGCCTGCGGGAGGACCGTCCGCCATTCCCCGTGCCGTTGCCGTTCTTGTCCGACGCGGACATGTTCCCAACTCCGTCGCTGGAGCGGCGCTCCGCCGTCACCTAAATGTACTATTTCACCATATACATCTTGAAAGTGTGCCGCGACGGGCCGCCGGTGGCCGCGCGCCGCCGTGTGTCCGCACAGCGGCTCGCCGGAGGGAATGATCGATGAACGATTCGACGAAGATCGCTCTCGCTGCCGCGGTCGCCGGAGGCTATGTCCTCGGCCGGGCCAAGAAGGGGAGACTCGCCTTCGGAGTGGCCACCTATCTCGCGGGCCGCCGTTTCGGCCTCGAACCCCAGCAGCTGCTCACCGAAGGGCTGCGCAGACTCCAGGAGGTTCCTCAGTTCGCGGACCTCAACGACCAGTTGCGCGGCGAGTTCAAGGACGCCGGCCGCAAGGCCCTCGTCGCCGCCGCCGACCGCAAACTCGCCGACCTCGCGGACGTGTTGCACGAACGGACCGAACGCGTCGGCAAGCAGAAGGACGAGGGAGACAGGGAAGACGCCGAGGACGAGTACGAGCCGGAGGACGAGGAGTACGAGGACGAAGAGGAAGAGGAGGAGGAAGAAGAGGCGGAGGAGCCCGAGGACGAGGAGGAAGAGCCGGAGGCGGAGGAGGAGAAGCCCAGGGCGAAGCGGCCGGCGTCCAGGCACCGGCGCTCCGACAGACGGACCGAGGACGAGGAGGAAGAGGCGCCCCGCCGCCGTACGGTCAAGCGCCCGCCCTCGCGGTCCGCGCGCTCCGCGCCGCGCAAGGCGACGGCGCGCAAGGCGGCGGCGCACAAGGCCACCGCCAAGAAGGCGCAACCGGCGAAGAAGGCGGCCGCCAAGCGGCCCGCTCCCGCGAGGAAGACCGCGGCGAAGAAGACCGCGGCCCCCGCCCGGAAGCCGACGGCCAAGAAGACCGCCGCACCGGCCAGGAAGACGGCGGCGAAGAAGACCGCCCCCAGGAAGACTGCCCCGAAGAAGACGACGGCCAAAAAGGCGTCGACGCGGCGGAGGTAGGCCATGGCCAGGACCGCACAGCAGACCTCGCGGGACGAACACTCGGGCCTGGACCGGTTGCGTGAGGAACTCGTCGACTACCTCGGTGCCCAGGTCGAGCACCTCGCGGACGTCGCGGGCGACAAAATGGAAGGCCTCACCGACCAGTTGCTGGACGTCGCGGACAACGGCGGCGTGCTGCCCAAGGCCGGCGCCCGCATCCTGCAAGGGGAATCACCGCTCAAGGCCCTCATCGGCGAGAAGGCGAAAAGCCTCAAGGACAGCGCGGCCGAGAAGGTCTCGAACCTGTTCGGCGGCGGCAAGGGACGCAAGTCCGGAACCCCCAAGACCACGACCATCATCGAGCACCTCGATGTGGGCGTCCCCGTCCGTGTCGCCTACGACCACTGGACCCGGTTCGAGAAGTTCAGCTCCTTCGCCAAAGGCGTGCGCAGCGTGTCGCAGGGCGACGAGACCGGCAGTGACTGGAAGGTCAAGGTGGGCCCGTCCACCCGTTCCTGGAAGGCCACCGTCCAGGAACAGATCCCCGACGAACGCATCGTGTGGACCTCGGACGGCGCCAAGGGCAGCACCAAGGGATGCGTCAGCTTCCACGAGGTGACGCCCACCCTCACCCACATCGTGCTCGTCGTCGAGTACTACCCCTCGGGTCTCTTCGAGAAGACCGGCAACCTCTGGCGCGCCCAGGGACGCCGACTGCGGCTCGACGCCAAGCACTTCCAGCGCTACGTCACCCTCACCGACGAGGAGGCCGACGGCTGGCGCGGGGAGATCCGCGACGGAGAGGTCGTCCGCACCCACGAAGAGGCAGTGGAGGAGGAAGAGGCGGAGGCCGAGTACGAGAACGAGGACCAGGAGCAGGACGAGGACGAGGAGCCCGAGGAGGAACCGGGCGAGGAGTACGACGAAGAGGAGGAGGAAGAGGCTCCGGAGGACGAGTACGAGGAGGACGACGAAGAGGAGGCCGAGGGCGAGGAGGACGAGGAGGACTGAGGCCGGGCGAAGGTCACGGCGCCTCGGCGGCCACCGCCGCCACCCCGCTCTCCAGGTCCCTCTCCCTCACCACGCCCTCCAGGTCCGCCTCCCTCTCCATGTTCGTCTCCGTCTCCGTCTGGATGCCGGCCCACCAGTCGGCGCCGTCCTCCAGATGGCGCAGCAGAATGCCCTCGCGCAGGGCCCAGGGGCAGATCAGGACGGTCTTCACGCCGCTCAGTTTCATCGCGGTGTGCCCGACGATCGCACCCGCGAGGCTCTGCCGGGCCCGGGGTGCCGAGATGCCGGGCAGTCCGGCCCGCTGGGCCGGCGGCAGCGCGGCCAGCCGGGCCACCGCGCGCCGCAAGTCGCCCCGGCTCAGGGTCCGTTCGGCGAACAGGCCGTCCCGTCCCGGTGCCGCGCCGCACAGCCGGGCCAGTTGCTGGAACGTCCGCGAGGTGGCGACGGCCGTACGCGGGTGCTCCCAGCGGATACGGGCGCAGGCGTCGCGCAGTTGGTGACGCACCGTGCGCCGCAGGGCCAGCAGTTCCTTCTCCGGGGGGATGTCGGAGTCGCCGAGGAACTCGTTGGTCAGCCGGTTGGCGCCGAGCGGCAGGGAGACGGCGAACTCCGGTGTCCGGCCCCGCCCGAAGGCCACTTCGAGGGAGCCGCCCCCGATGTCGAAGACGGCCAGCGGTCCGGCCCGCCAGCCCATCCAGCGCCGTACGCCGAGGAAGGTGAGCTCGGCCTCCACCTCGCCGGGCAGCACGCACAGCCGTACCCCCGTCTCCTCGGCCACGGCGCGCAGCACGGCCGCGCGGTTGGGCGCGTTGCGTACGACGGCGGTGGCGAACGCGAGGGGCTGCGGGGCTCCCCAGCGGGCGGCGGTCTCGGCGGCCCGGCCGAGGGCCTTGACCAGTTCCGCCGTGGCCTGCTCGCCGAAGTGGCCGTCCGGCCCGACCTGTTCGGACAAGCGGAGCCTCCACTTCGCGGTGTGCACCGGCAGCGGGACACCGTCCGTCGCGTCCGTCACCACGAGCCGGACCGTGTTCGAGCCCGCGTCCACCACGCTCAGTCTCATGCCCTGTGCCTACCCGGGGCCTCCCCCGTGATGCGCCTCCAAGCAGCGCGGATCGGCCAATCCGTCACGCCGCCGACGGCCCGCCGGACGGCCGTCGCGCCCGGCACCCGGTCGCGCGGCCCCCGCACACCCGGCGGCCGGACTCACGTGCCTCCGCGATGGGTTCGAGGCTGCGCCGAGCGGGCGAACTGCGCACTGCGACGGCTTCGAGGCCTGCTCCGGCGGCGGGTCACGCGGCCGTGTCCCGCGTGATGTTGTCGCCCACCCGGACCGTCCCGGCCTCCAGCACGTCCAGGTAGACGCCGAGGCAGGAGAGCCGGCCCAGGTCGAACACGGGGACGCGGTGCTCACGGGCGACCGCGCGCATGATGCCCGGATCCGGGGGCAGTTCGCCGTGGCCGAGCGTGGGGACCACACAGCGTGGCGTGGGCACCAGCACCCTGAACAGGGCCTCCCCCACGCGCAGTCGTGAGCCCTGCCAGGCGTCCTCGGGGAAGCCGGGCCCGCCGCCGGTGTCCACGACCAGGTTCGGCCGGAAACGGCGCGCGTCGAAGTCCCCGGCGGGATGAACGGCCCGCATCCGGGCCAGGGAGGCCGTGGTGACGAGATGGACCCGGCCGAAGTCGAAGAAGGTACCGGGGGCGACCCCGCCGGTCGTGACGCTCGCCCCGGTGGCGTCGACGGCCGCCGTCTCCCGTACGGAGTCCGGTACCCCGCCCTCGTACTCGGGCACGGCCCGCTCCAGCCGGCCGTGTTCCGGCACGACGGCCGAGAGGGGCACCCGACGGCCCAGCAACTCGAACAGCCGCGCGTCCAGTTCGGGATCCTCCACCGGGAGGGCGGTGCCGTCCGGGAGCACGACCCGGACCGTGCCGGACCCGTCCAGGCGGCTGCGGCAGCGCAGCAGCGCACCCCACTTGCGTGGGTGCTTGGCGCTGCCCACGGCGCCCGTCCCGTCGAGTACGGCGTAGGCCCGGTCCCCGGCGAGTCCGCCTTCCGTGACCGCCACGGCGATCACGGCCTCGCCCAGCATCGACTTCACCGGATACCGGTACAGCGCTGCCACGGTCCCCATGGATCGAGTATGGGTGGCGGCCGGCCGGTGGCGGGGCCGTTCACGCGACGTCAGAGGGTGAGCAGTTCCTCGTGGAAGCCGCCGAACTCCCGCTCCCGGTGGACGAGATGGATCTCCAGGATCCAGTGGCAGGTGCGGCCGGCCTTGTCGGTGCGGCGCAGCGGGGTGCCGTTGGCGGGGGTGATGTACGACTCGGTGTCGGCGCCGTCGATCGTCTCGTGCGGGAACTCGCCGACGAGGTGTCCGGCGTGCCAGCCGCCCAGTTCCCAGCCCGCCTCGGCGGCGAGCCGTTCCACCTCGGCGTACAGCTGCTTCCCGGTGATGTCGTCGTGGTCGGCGAAGTACCGCTTGCCCGCGTCGAAGATCCTCGGCAGGTCGGCGCGGAGGCGGTGCTTGTCGGGGTCGTCGCCGAGGACGAAGGTCCGGCCGAAGTCGGCCTCGTACTCCTCGAAGACGGGCCCGAAGTCGGCGAAGACGATGTCGTCCGCGGTGATGCGGCGGTCCGGGGGGTTCTCCCGGTACGGCGCCAGGGTGTTGGGGCCGGAGCGCACGATCCGCTTGTGCCAGTGCCGGGTGGTGCCGAAGAGCTCGTTCGCCAGGTCGCGCACCCGGTCGCTGACCGCCCGCTCGCCCTCGCCGGGCGCGACGAGGCCGCGTGCCTCGATCTCCGTGAAGAGCCGCTCGGCCTTGGCCTGGGCGTCCAGCAGACGTGCCGCACGCGTGGGTTCATCATGTGCCATGCGGCGAAAGTACGTTCCACTGAACTGCAAAGTCAATCAGATTAGACTCCGGTCGGGGGCGGACGCGCGGCGACGCCCGCCCCCGCCGCCGGTCAGCTCAGGGGCGCCTCCCCGTACGGGGTGACGGTGACCGGGCCGAGCAGGCCGTAGTCCTGCTTGGCGGCGGTGTAGACGGTGGGACGGAACTGCTTCAGGCGGTTCATCAGGGTCGTGGCGACCGTGACGACGACGGTGTGGGTGCCCGGCTTCAGGGCGCCCAGGTCGACGACCGGGTGGATCTGGTTGACCGGGGCCAGCTCCTCGCCGTCCAGGGCGACCTTGGCGCTGCCCGCGCCGAAGGACCCGAGGTCGAGGACGGCTCCCGCCACGCCCGACTTCCAGGAGGCGGGGACGGCGAAGGTCGCGGTGTAGGTGCCGATGCCGGAGGAGTCGCCCAGCCCGTCGAGGCTCTGCCAGGAGACGAGCTTGTCGAGGGTGAACCGGTGGTGGGTCCTGGTGGTGGCCACCGCGTCCGTGAGGGTCGCTCCGGGGTGGGTGGGGCTCCAGTCCTCGACGTCGAGCTTCCAGGTGTCCGGGACCAGCGCGGCCGGCAGGCTGCCGATCTTCGCGCTCGCCCTGCGGCCGTTGCTCAGCGTGGCGGTGTAGGTCCCGGCGGCCGAGGCACGGGCGACCAGCCCGGACGCGGTGTGCCGCACGTCCGTGCCGGCGCTGACCGCGTGCAGGCTCCTGGTGTCGCAGCCGAACCGGTGGCCGCCGCCGACCGCGATGACCACCGCTTCCCCGGCCCTGGCCTCGACCGGGACGGTGACGTATCCCTTCGTGCGGTCGTCGTAGACGCCCAGCGGGATGACGCGGCCGCTCCAGGGGTCGATCCGGTGGGGCTGCCCCTCCGCCTCCAGGGTGACCGTCCCGGACACGGCGGCGGACGAGTCGTTGAGCAGGAAGTAGTAGGTGGTGTCGCCGTCGTCGCGGCGGGCGTGCAGCAGGCCGGTGATGCCGGCGGGCGCGCCGGACGCCTTCACCCCGAGCCCGGCCAGCGCGGCCGGCACGTCGGCGACCGTGGCGGCGGTGGCGACCCGGGAGGCGGCCTTCAGCTCCTTGAGGACCGAGGCGAGGGCCTTGTCGTCGGCGGCCGCGTTCGCCAGCCCCGTGCTCGCCGCGGGAAGGGCGCCCACCAGGACGACGGGGAGGCCCGCCCTGGCCAGGCCGAGGACGCGGCGGGCGCTGTCCAGGAGGACGGTGGACAGGGCGGGCACGACGAGCGCCTTGTAGGCGGGGCCGTCGGGCGCCAGCCGGCCCTTGCGCACCTTCCCGGCCGCGGAGAGACCGAGCAGGCCCCAGCTCAGCAGCTGGTAGGAGAAACCGGCGTCGGAGACCGAGCCGTCGTCGAAGACGGTGTCGGCGGAGTCGAAGGCCTCGCGGTAGACGGCGAGGTCGACCTTGCTGGTGCCGGACTGGAGAATCGTCTGCACCCGCGCCAGGTAGCCGGACGCGCCGTCGATGACCTGCCACTGGGGCTGCCGCGGGCCCCACGCCTCGGCGAAGTTGATCGGCACGCCCATCGGCGCCCACGGGTAGAAGCCGGGCCACTGGCCGCCCGGCGAGGAGGCGTAGGGGAAGCCGTGGATGCGCACCTGGTTGACGCCGAGCGCGTAGCCGGGGTTGGCCGTGGAGATCAGGTCGGCCAGGGTCAGCCGGAAGGCGCCGTTCATGTTGGCGCCCATCTCGCTGGACAGGATCGTGCCGGTACGGCCGACGTCACGGCCCGCGGCCACCAGGCGGAAGGAGTCCGGCTTGCTGCCGAAGGCGAGCGACTCGCCCTCCGGGACGCCCGTGCGGGCCGAGGAGTAGGCGGTGTCGAGGGGTGCGCCGTACGCCTGGTTGCGGAAGCTCATGTTGAGCGTGCCGGCCCAGTCGTCGAGGACGGTGACGTGGTTCTCGACGAACAGGTCGCTGAGCGTCTGGTTGTAGTCCCAGCGCACCCGCTCGGCGGTCCGGCCGGTGGTGAAGGTGTAGACGGCCTCCGCGTCGCCGTGCGCGAGGAACAGGTACGGCTTCAGGGAGTAGCCGCGGCGCTTGGCGAACTCCGTGAGCATGCGGGGCGTCCAGTGCACCTCGACGTTGAACTCCAGCGAGTCCTCGAAGAAGTTGCCGCCGGTCCGGCGCAGCAGTCCGCGCATCTCGGCGGTGAGGAGCTTCTTGTCCCACCAGTCGGTGACGGCCCGGCTGCCCTTGGTCCCGAAGTGGTCCACCACGTAGGCCCGGGGGTCGGTGAAGGAGTAGTAGTAGCCCTGGTAGTAGGCCTGCTTCTCGATCATGGCGGTGCCGCGCGAGTAGCTGACGATCACCGCCCAGCGGCCGCCCGCGGGAGCCGTCCACTTCAGCTTGCCGCCGCTCGCCCTGGCGGTGATGTCGATGACGGTCGACTCCTCCAGGACCAGCGGGGAGGCCGTGCCGGAGCCCGAGATCCTGGCGGCGTGCACGGCCTGCACGACGTTGGTGACGGTGACCGCGGGCAGGCCCTCCTTGACACCGCTCGGCTGCTGGTGGGGGGCGGGGAGGTCGGCGTCGAAGGTGGTTCCGCCGTCGACGACGGCCTGGCCGTAGGTCAGTTCCTTCATGGCCGCGTCGTCGTCGGGCAGGACGCCCGGGACGACCGCCGGCCAGTACGGGCCGATGGTGAGGTCGGCCTGCATGCCGTGCCGGGCCGCCGCGCGCAGCGCCGCCGTGACCCCGTCCTGCCAGGACGGGGTGCCCCAGCCGTACTGCTGCACGGGCATGGCCTGCATCTCGCTGTTGCGGACGTCGCCGATCTCGAAGCCGCCGAAGCCGGCCGCGGCCATCGCCTCGACCTCCTTGGTGACCTCCTGCGGCGTGATGCCGCCGCCCGGCCACCAGTAGCGGAACATCGGCCGCCTGCGGACAGCGGTGTCCGCCCCGAACACGCCCTGGACCGGGCCCTTGCCGGACGTCTGCTTCGGTCCCCGCGGGGCGGCCGACGCGACCCCGGACAGCGGGACGGTGCCGATCGCCGCCAGCGCGGCGCCGGCGGCCAGCACCGATCTGCGCGAGGCCTCTGGGGTTGAGGACATGGAGCAACTCCTTCGAACGTTGCGGAGGCGGGTCCGCCACGGGCGTTTCCCAGCCGGATCGCCGAGGGCGCGGCTGCGAGGGAACACGGGATTGAATCGATTCACTTGACCGGAAAGGTCGCACGTGGGCAGCACGACCGCCGGAGGCGTCGCATCCTTGTCACTTTTTGGGTGATCGAGCGGGCCGATCGACCGCAACCGCGGACCTCCACGGCATGAAACGTTTCATTCACGCGGTGAAGGGACCCGCGACGCGGCCTTCGATGTGTCGATGACTCTCGGCCATGAAACCCGGATGTACCAGGTTTTTAACAAGTGATCCACGTCACATGAACAGAAGGGCGTGCGGTGCGCCGATCCACGCCCCTCCCCGCCCCCGCACTCCCTTACCGGGCAGACAAAGCGCTGATATTACGGACTCCTGCACGAGGGGGACGAAAGTGACACATACAGACGCAGGCTCCGGTGGCGACACCAGGAGCGACGAACCACGGGGTGACGGCGGCAGGAGCGAGAACAGGACCAGGATCGTGATCGCGGCCATCAGCGCGTTCGCGGCCGTGGCGGCCGCGGCCGCCGGAGCCTGGTTCGCCCGGGACGGCGGCACCCCGGGGGACCCGGGCGCCCCGACGGTCTCCACAGCCGTCGCGGCCGGGCCCGGCACGGAGCCCGCAGACCCCTGCGACCTGCGACGGCTCGCGGACTCCTGGGACCGGCCGCCGTCGCGGCGCTACAACGAGACGCTCTTCGCGAACCGTGTCGCACCGAGCGTCTACACACAGGTGGGCGGCCCGGCCAGGAGCCCCGAGATCAGCGTCAAGGGGCAGATGAGTCTCGACGTCCCGGCAGGCCAGGTCCTCTATCTCGTCACCCGGCCCGACCCTGATTCGAAGGACGAGTTCGGACACCCGGGAAACGGCCGCTTCTATCCGGGCACGCCCGTCAGCCTCACGTCCGGCGGCTGCTGGGAGGACGACGACCACTCGGTCGGCTATCCCGGCGTCGAGGGGATCAGCGAGACCTACCTGCTCGTCCTCGTCGGCTCGGACCAGGCCGCGAGGTTCCCGGCCGACCGCAGGGCGAAGGGCTGGGACGGATACAGCGCGGAGGACTGGCGGGCGATCGCCAGGATCGACGTCATGAGCTTCCACGTCTCGACGGCCTAGTCCGTCCGGCGAGGACGCCCCGCGGTCCGTGCCGGGGCCCTCGGCAGGGGTCCCGGCGGACCTCGCGGATCCCGCCCGGCGCCAGACCGCTCAGGCCCCGGCGCGTTCCCGTGCGCGCCGGGCCCGCTCCTCGCGGTAGGCGTCGGCTCGGGCCAGGTAGGCGCGGTGCTCCCGCTCGGGGTCCGGGGGAAGGTGGGGGGTGTCGGTGGTGGCGAAGAACCGCAGCAGGGCGTCGTTGGAGCTCACGGCCAGTTCCCCGGAGCGGGCGAACATGGCCGTTTCGTAGTCGGCGACCGCCTCGCCCAGGTCTGCCGCGCGGCTGACGGCGTGCGCCAGCTCCGCGCCGTCCAGCATCGCGAGGTTGGCGCCGTGGCCGCCGAACGGCGCCATCAGGTGCGCCGCGTCGCCGATCAGCGTGACCCCCGGGACGCTCTCCCAGGTGAGCGGGGCGGGCAGTGCCCGGAAGGACCGCGGTACGTAGTCGCCGTCGTTGCGGACGATCAGCTCGCGCATCTCCGCCGACCAGCGGCCGAACTCCCGCACCAGGAAGGAGCGGACGCTCTCCCGGTCGGCGAGGTCCACGCCCGCTCCGACGTGCCAGTCGGGCGCGGCGCGGAACGCGATGTAGCCGCGGACCACGCCGTCGCCGTTGCGCTGGAGGATCACCGCGCGGCCGTCGTCGTCGTTGGCGAACATGTGGCCGGCGCCGACGATCCCGGCGACCTCGGGGTGGCGGGAGTCGGCCTCGTCGAAGCGGGCGTCCAGGAAGCAGACCCCCAGGTGGTGCGGGACGGCGTCGCTGACCAGCGGGCGGACCCTCGACCACGCCCCGTCGGCCCCGATCACCAGGTCGGCCTCCACGCAGGCGCCGCCCGCGAACTCCAGGCGGTGCCCGCCGCCGCGCAGCGGGGTCACGCGTTCCAGCCGGTGGCCCCAGCGGACGGTGCCGGGCCGCAGGTGGTCGAAGAGCAGACGGCGCAGCCGGCCGCGGTCGATCTCCGGCGCGGCCTCGTCGCCGGGGGCCGGGATGAACTCCGCGAGGACCGTGCCGTGCCGGTCGCGGCGGGTCTTGGCCTGGCCCTCCGGCCGGGCCCGCGCCATGAAGGCGTCGAGCAGCCCGGCGTCGGCGAGGGCGATCTGCCCGGAGTCGGCGTGCAGGTCGAGCGTGCCGCCGGGGTCGCGGGAGTCCACGGCGTCGTCGGCGTCGTACACGGTGACCTCGATGCCGTGCCCTTGCAGGACGCGGGCGCAGGTCAGGCCGGCGGGCCCGCCGCCGACCACGCAGATCCGGGGTGTGCTGTTCGTCATCGGGACCTTCCCCTCGGGTGACTCGGACCGCGGACGGGTCGCGAGGAACGGGTCGCGGCGGCACCCGGCTGGGTGCAACCGCTAAAAAAGCGTAACAGCTAAACTTTCTGAGTGGATCCACGAAAGCGGTAGGGTGGCCGAGTGACCGAGATGGGGCGCCGAGAGCGCAAGAAGGCAGCCACCCGCCAGTCCCTCGCGGACGCGGCCCTGCGGCTCTTCTCCGAGCGGGGCTACGACGAGGTCGGGGTGCGCGAGATCGCCGACGCGGCCGACGTCTCGGTGACGACGCTCTTCAAGCACTTCCCCGACGGCAAGGAGGCGCTCGTCTTCGACCAGGACGTGGACCGCGAGGCCGCCCTGGTCGCGGCGGTCCGCGAGCGCCCCGCCGGCCGGTCCGTCCCGCAGGCACTGCACCGGATGCTGCTGGGCGAACACTCCCGGCGGGTCCACACCGACCCCCGCTTCGACGACTTCCTGCGTCTGGTCGACACCACCCCGGCACTGCGTGAGTACGCCCGCCGGATGTGGCTGCGGCACGAGCACGCACTGGCCGCGGCGATCGCCGACGACGCGGGACTGCCCGCCGACGATCCGGGCTGCCGGGCGCTGGCCCACTTCGCCCTGGAGGCTCCCGCCCTCGTCCGCGGCTCCCAGGACCCCGACACCGCCCTCGACCGCGTCTTCGACCTGCTCGCCGACGGCTGGAACCGCACCGCGCCCCAGGCCACCGGCCGGCCCGGGTGACGGGAACGGGAACGGGGACGGGGACGGGCACGCGCGGCCGGCGCGGAGCCGTACGAACTCCGGTGAGCGCGCGGAGAGACCGTGAAACGCGCCCGGCGGCCGCGGGGGTACGGAAAAGCCGCCGGTGTACGGCGGCTTCTCCCCTTCCTGTCGGATTGCGGCCGGAGGTCAGGCGTGGTTCCGGGGCGGGAATTCCGGCGGGTGATGCTTCTCGGCCTTTTCCCGGACGTCCCGCGGTGTGGGTGCGGTGACGTGCCGCTGTTCGGCGGACTTCTGCCGTTCTTCCTCGCCGAGCGGAGGCGTCTTGTTCTCGCGGGGAGCCTTCATGGGAATCTCCTATGCCTTTTCCTGGTTCTTCGCCCGCACACCGTCCGCGATGCGTTTTCCGATGTTCTCGTCGATGTTCGACCAGTACGTGAAGGCGCGTTCCAGGACGGGCTCGCTCACCCCGTCCAGGAGGTGTCCGACGACGTTGCCGACCAGCCGGTCGCGGGCCGCGTCGTCCAGTACCTCGCGCACCAGCGTGCCGGGCTGCCCCCAGTCGTCGTCCTCGGGGTGACTCACGTAGGCCGCGCGGACGATCTCGCCGTCGGCCTCCCAGCTCGGCGGGGAGCAGCGGCCCGAGTCGGCCGCCGGGCCGCCCTTGGAGTTGGGGGCGTAGACCGGATCGGACGTCTTCCGGTAGGCCATCGCCCCGTCCTTGGAGTAGGAACGGACCTCGGCGACCGGGGCGTTCACCGGAAGCTGCTGGTAGTTGGCGCCGATGCGGTGGCGGTGCGCGTCCGCGTACGAGAAGAGCCGGGCGAGCAGCATCCGGTCCGGGCTCGGGCCGATGCCGGGGACCAGGTTGTTCGGCTGGAAGGCCGCCTGCTCGATCTCGGCGTGGTTGTCGGTCGGGTTGCGGTCGAGCGTCATCCGGCCGACCGGGAGCAGCGGGTAGTCGCCGTGCGGCCACACCTTGGTCAGGTCGAACGGGTTGAACCGGTAGCCCGCCGCCTCGTCGTACGGCATGACCTGCACGTACAGGGTCCAGCTGGGGAAGTCGCCGTCGCGGATGTGCTCGAAGAGGTCCCGCGTGTGGTAGTCCGTGTCGACGGCGGCCATCTGGTCGCCCTCGTGCTGGGTGAAGCACTGGACGCCCTGGTCGGTCTTGAAGTGGTACTTGACCCAGAACCGCTCGCCCGCGGCGTTGGTCCACATGTAGGTGTGGGAGGTGTAGCCGTTCATGTGGCGCCAGCTGCGCGGGATGCCGCGGTCGCCCATCAGCCAGGTGACCTGGTGGGCGGACTCGGGGGAGAGCGTCCAGAAGTCCCACTGCATGTCGTGGTCGCGCAGGTTGCTGTCCGCGCGGCGCTTCTGGGAGCGGATGAAGTGCTGGAACTTCATCGGGTCCTTCACGAAGAACACCGGCGTGTTGTTGCCGACCATGTCGTAGTTGCCCTCGGCGGTGTAGAACTTCACCGCGAAGCCGCGCGGGTCGCGCCAGGTGTCCGGGCTGCCGCGTTCGCCGGCCACGGTCGAGAAGCGCACCACCAGGTCGGTGCGGGTACCCGGCTGGAAGAGGGCGGCCCTGGTGAAGGCGCTGACGTCGTCGGTGACCTCGAACCGGCCGAAGGCGCCGCTGCCCTTCGCGTGCGGCTGGCGCTCGGGAATCCGTTCCCGGTTGAACTGCGCCATCTGCTCGATCAGATAGGCGTCCTGGAGGAGGATCGGCCCGCCGGGGCCGACGGTCAGTGAATGTTCGTCGCTCTCCACCGGAGCGCCCGAATCCGTCGTGGTGAAATGGTGGATCTCCGTCATGACGCTTCTCCTTTCGCCGGGCTTCGCGATCGGGACCCACAGGACGCGTGACCCCGGGCGGCCGTGCCAAACATCCCGCGGACGGCGAATCCCCGGCGCCACGTGATCTCTCTGCGCGTTCTCTCTGCGTGATCTCTCTGCGTGATCTCTCTGCGTGATCTCACTTCACGCAAAGTCTTTCCACGCCTCGGAATATTCGAGGCAGATGGGGTACCCGGAGGGCATCGACTCATCGGAAAGGAGGTCGGTCCGATGTCTACCAGCACGATTCTGGCGATCGTCATTCCCGTCGCGGTGGTCGTCGTGCTGATCGCACTGGCTCTGGTCCACTTCCAGCGGCGCAGGGCGCTGCGCAAGCGGTTCGGTCCGGAGTACGACCGGACGGTCGAGGGCGCGGACAGCCGGCTGGCCGCGGAGCGCGAGCTGAGCACCCGCGAGAGGCGACACGACAAGCTCGACATCAAGCCGCTGCCCGACGGTCTCCGGGAGCGCTACACCCGGGACTGGGACGGCGTGCAGCACGAGTTCGTCGACCGGCCCGAGGACGCCGTGCATGACGCGGACCGGCTGGTGACCTCGTTGATGGAGGCGCGCGGCTACCCCACCGGGGACTACGACCAGCAGCTCAAGGATCTCTCGGTGGAGCACGGCCGCACCCTGGAGCACTACCGGGCCGCCCACGAGATCGACGCGCTCAGCAGCGCCCACGAGGCCACCACCGAACAGCTGCGCAGCGCCATGGTGCACTACCGCGCGCTCTTCGACGAACTTCTCATCGACGGCGGTCAGAGCCGCCACGCCACGGCCTGACCCGCGGGCGGCCGGATCCGACGGAGACGACATGGAACGCGACCACACACCGCACACGACCGACACCGGACTGTCCACCGAGGACCTCATACGGCCCCGTGGGACGGCCACGGAACAGAACAGCGACCCGACGCCGCCGGTCTACCCCGGCGAGGGCGACGAACGGCCCGCCGTGGACGCGGACGAGATGCCGCGGCTGCTGACGTCCCACGACGAGGAGGACTTCCGCAAGCGCTGGGAGAAGGTCCAGATCGCGTTCGTCGACGACCCGCGCAACGCCGTGGAGGACGCCGACAGCCTGGTCGCGAACGTCATGCGGACGCTCGCCACGACCTTCGACGACCACAAGAAGGAGCTCGAGGAGCAGTGGAACCGGGGCTCGGACGCCGACACGGAGGCCATGCGTACGGCGCTGCGTCACTACCGCTCGTTCTTCAACCGCCTGCTGACCACCTGAGCGGCCCGGCAGGCCTCCACCCCACCCTCACCAGCGGCCGCCCCCTCGGCCGGAGAGAGAGGAGAAGGCAATGATCGCCCTCGGCGTCATCCTCCTCATCCTCGGATTCGTCTTCAACATCGGCATCCTGTGGACGATCGGGATCATCCTGCTCGTGATCGGGCTGATCCTGTTCCTGCTGGGCTCCTTCGGCCACGCGGTCGCCGGCCGACGCCACTACTGGTAGCCGTACGACGAAGAACCCCGCACGCGCCACCGCCGGGTGCCCGGCGGACCACCAGGTCCGCCGGGCACCCGGCGCGACGCCGTCGAGACGGGTGACTACGCGGTTGCGTGGGGCGGGTGGGCGGGCGGGCTCGTAGCTTCGTTCCCCACCAAGGAATGGAGCACGCCCATGACCGACTTCGCCGCCTCCGGTACGGCCGGTGAACCCTTCTGGTTCCTCGGGGGACAGACGCGCATCCACGTACCGGGGGCCTGGACGAACCGGACGATGTCCGTTCTCGAGTTCTCCGAGACCCAGGGGCAGGCGCCGCCGCTGCACATCCACGACGGGGAGGACGAGGTGTGGATCGTCCTGGACGGGGAGATCAGCTTCTTCGTCGGTGACAAGCGCTACGACCTGGGCGCGGGCGAGATCGCGTACGGGCCGCGGGGTGTTCCGCACAGCTATCTCGTCCGGTCGCCGCGGTCGCGCATGGCCGCCGTCTTCGCGCCCGCCGGTATCGAGGAGTGGTTCCGCAAGAACGGCTCGCCGGTCACGGACCTCGACGGCGCGCCCGCGCTGTTCGACATCGACGCCATCGTGGCGTCGGCGCAGGAGTTCCAGCTCCGGGTCGCCGGACCGCCGCCCACGGCGTGACGCCGGTCTCCGCGCCGGGCCGGCGCGTTGCTCAGCGCGCGGGCTCTTCCGCGCCCGGCCGTGCCGACCTGGCGAGCAGCGCGGCGAGTTCGACGCGCGACCGCAGCTCCAGCTTCTGGAAGACGTGCCGCAGGTGGTAGTCGACCGTGTGGGGCGAGAGGAAGAGCGCTGACGCGGCCTCCCGGTTGGTCAGTCCCCTGGCGACCTGTTCGGCGACGCGCCGCTCCGCGACCGTGAGGGCCGCCCAGCCGCGGGCGGCCCCCGTGTCCCCGGGCGACGGCGGTGGCGGCGGCGCGGTGCCGTCCCGGTGGAGCCAGACGAGGGCGCCCAGCAGGGCCCCGCCGTCCCGGACCGCCTGGCAGTGGTCCGCGCGGACGCCGGAGGGCAGGACGACGGACGAGCCCGTCCGTTCGGAGCGGCCGGCCAGTTCCCGGCTCGCCCACTCCCACAGGGCGGGCCGGTCCACGGAGCGGAGGATGCCGGCGGCCGCGGAGTTGACGAACATCGTCCGGGAGTCGACGGCGGCGATCGGTCCCCTGATCTCCCGTCGTACCCGCAGGAAGTGCTGGTGCAGGGCGCGGGAGGCCGGAGCGGCCGTCCTGCCGCCAGGCGAAGTAGGCACGGTTTCCCCCCACCGGAATCCGGCTGGTCGGTCGGCTGCGAGCGGTGTTTCTCCCCCGACGGGTGACGGTAGGCCGGGTGGGGTGCGCAATCCGTGCCGAGAAGGTGAACGTGCCCGCCGGCCGGTGGCCGCCGCCGTCAACCGCGGTGCGGCGCACCGGAGTCGGAGGCGGTGTGGGCGGTGGAGCGGCCGAGCTTGTCGCGTACCGGCTCGGCGTCGGGGTGGGCGATGGTGTCGAGGATGTCCAGTGCCCGACGCCAGGCGTCCGCGGCCTGTTCCGGGGCGCCGTGGGCCTCCCAGGCGTCGCCGATGTGGACGAGTGTGTCCGCCTCCAGGTAGTCGTCGTGGATCTCGCGGTACGCGGTCAGCGCGTGGGTGTAGCAGACGAGGGCCTGCCGGTGGCGGCCGAGGTGGTGGTGGGCATAGCCGAGGCTGTCCCAGGCGGCGGCCTCCCCGTTGCGGTCGCCGAGCAGCCGGTGCATGGTGATCGCCTGCCGGCAGTCGTCCACCGCCTCGTCGTAGGCGCCGAGCAGGATGTGGGTCCAGCCGACCTCGTTGCAGATGGCCGCCTGTCCGCCGCGGTGGCCGGCCTGCCCGTACAGCGTGTGGGCCTCGCGGTAGTGGTCGAGCGCCTCGTGGTGACGGCCTCGGCGGTTGGCCTGGAAGGCGAGGTAGCGGTGGACGCGGCCCTGCCCGGGTGAGTCGCCGATGGCGGCGAACAGCTCCCGTGCGGCGAAGAGGTGCTCGCCCGCTTCGGCGGGCCGCTCCAGACGCCCGTTGACGAAGCCGAGGGCGCGGTGCGCGTGGGCGCGTCCCGGCAGGTCGCCCAGTCGCTCGGCGGCCCGCAACGCGGCTGTCTGGACGGCGAGTTGGTCCGGCCATCGGCCGTGCCGGTCGAGGAAGAGCTCCAGTGTCGCGGCCAGCCGCCAGCAGTGGGCGCCGAGGCCGGACCGGGCCGCCTCGTGCACGGCCGCGAGGAGGACGGGACGCTCGGTGTTCAGCCAGCCCGCGGCCGCCTCCCGGCTGCCGAAGGCGACCGGAGCGGCTCCGGGGGCGGCCGGGGGCGGGGCGAGGCGTTCCCGGTGCGGGGCGAGCAGGCTGTCGGCCCGGTGGGCGGTGTGCAGGAGGTGGTCGAGGAGCCGGTGCCGGGCGGCGTCCCGGTCCTCGGGTCCGTCGTGGGCGTCCGCCAGCTCCGCCGCGTAGATCCGCAGCAGTTCGTGGGAGCCGAACCGGCCCGGCGAGCGCTGGGTGAGCAGGTGCGCCCCGACCAGTTCGGCGAGCAGCGGGCGTACGTCCTTGGCGGGCAGGCCCAGCAGGACGGCCGCGGTCGTGGTGGACGCGTCGGGGCCGGGGTGCAGCGCCAGCACGCGGAACAGTCTCGCCGCGGCCGGGGTGAGCGCGTCGTAGGACCAGGAGAACACCGTACGGGGGTCGGTGCCGGGGTCGTCGTGGGCGAAGGCGGCGAGGCTGCCCCGGGTCGCGCGCAGGTCGTCGGCGATGGCGGCGAGGCGCCAGTCGGGGCGGGCCGCCGCACGGGCGCCGACGACGGCCAGGGCGAGCGGCAGGGAGCCGCACAGCGCGGCGATCTCGTCGGCCGCCTCCGGTTCCCCGGCGACCCGGTCGGCGCCGAGCCGTCCGGCGAGGAACTCCCTGGACTCCGCGGCGGTCAGGAGGTCGAGCGAGAGGGGGTGGGCGCCGTCCACGGCGACCAGGGCGTGCAGGTGGTTGCGGCTCGTGATGACGACGAGGCAGCCGGCGGCGCCCGGCAGGAGCGGGCGGACCTGCTCCGTGTCGCGCGCGTTGTCCAGCAGCACCAGGACCCGGTGGCCGGCCAGCAGACTCCGGTAGAGGGCGGCCTGGGCGTCCAGGCCGGCCGGTATGCGGTGCGCGGGGACGCCCAGGGCGTCGAGGAAGCCGCGGATCACCTCGGCGGGATCCGCTACCGCGGCCGACGGGGCGAAGCCGCGCAGGTCGGCGTAGAGCTGCCCGTCGGGAAAGCGGTCGGCGACCTGGTGGGCCCAGTGCACCGCCAGGCTGGTCTTGCCGACGCCCGCCATCCCGCCGATGGCGCTGATCACCACGGTGTTCTGCCGTTCACCCGGTGGCGCCAGGAGGGCCCGCACCCGAGCCAGTTCGGCTTGACGGCCGGTGAACAGGCCGAGATCCGGGGGGAGTTGTGCGGGACGGATGATGCGGGGGGTGGGGGTGGGGGCGCCGGTGGGGGTGGGGGCGAGGGGGGCGGTGGGGACGGGAGCGGCGGTGGCGGTGGGGGCGGGGGCGCCGGGAGCGCCGGGAGCGCCGGGAGCGCCGGGAGCGCCGGGAGCGCCGGGAGCGCCGGGAGCGCCGGGAGCGCCGGGAGCGCCGGGGGCGCCGGGGGCGCCAGTGACGGTGGCGGTGGTGCCATCGGCGGTTGCGGTGGGGGTGCCGGTTGCGGTTGCGGTGGGGCGCGGTAGCCGCCGCTCGGCGGCGCGGAGCTCCGGTCCCGGGTCCAGGCCCAGCTCGCCGTCGAGGCGGGCGGTGACGGCCCGGTAGGCGTCACGCGCCTCGGCCCGGTGCCCGGTCACCGCGAGCGCCGTGACCAGCGCGGCGTGCAGCACCTCGTCCAAGGGGTGGGCGGCGGCGGCCCGTTCGAGGACCGGCAGCAGCTGCCCGGCGTACTCCGGTCCGGCTTCGAGGGCCACGGCGGCGGCCTCCTTCACCGCGGCCGGATGCTCCCGGTCGACCGCCGCGAAGACGGGGTGCGCGCGCACCTCCGGGGGGATTCCCGAGGCCGCGGGGCCGTGCCAGAGGGCGAGCGCCTCGATCAGCGACGCGGTGGCCCGCGCGGGGTCGCCCGAGTTCCGGGCCGCCCGCGCCTCGTCGCGCAGGGCGCGGAACCGCTGGAGGTCCGACTCCCCCGCGTCGAGCGTCAGCCGGTAGCCTCCGGAGCCGCGCTGGAGCCGGCTCGACGCGGTCCGTCCGGACGCGTCGGCGGCCAGCAGCCTGCGCAGCGAACCGGCATGACGGCGCACCACGTTGACGGAGCTGACCGGCGCGCGCTCGCCCCACAGCACATCGACGATCTCGGGGACGGGGACGGGCTCGCCCGCGCGGGCCAGGAGCAGTGCCAGCAGGGCTCGCTGCTTGGGCGGCCCCGGGTTCAGTTCCGTTTCGCCTCGCCAGGCTCTGACGGGCCCCAACACCGTGAAGCGCACGGTTCGGAGTCTATTACGTCGGCAATTGGACCGGATCGGCCTTGATCACTTTCCGACCTTGATCGTTTCCCGGGTCCGGGCCCGTCCCCCGCCCCACGGGCCGGGGTACTGTGAGCCGGAGGCGGGGCGGGCCTCGGAATGGGGAGATGCGGGACCGTGGCGCGCTACGCGTACAGCAGGGCGAGAGCATGTCCGGGCACCGGCTCGCGCCACGCCGGTCATCGCGCCCGGCCGGTCGCCGTATGACGAACTCGGCCGATGAGCAGGGGACTTGGGCCGGACGGACGGCAGACGTCCCCGGCGGGCGGGAGCGCCGGCCGGCGGCGGAGCAGGTGCGGTTCGCCGTGCTGGGCCCGGTGCGCGCCTGGCGGGCCGGTGCCGAACTGCGTCTGGGACCGCCGCAGCAGCAGGCGTTCGCGGCGCTGCTGCTGGCGAACGCCGGCCGGCCCGTCGGTGTCGCGGAGGTCGTCGACACGCTGTGGGGGCAGGACCCGCCGTCGAGCGCGGTGAACGTCGTACGCCGTTACGCGGGGGCTCTGCGCCGGGTGCTGGAGCCGGGGCTGCCCCGGATGGCCGCCGGGCGGTGGCTGCTGCGGGAGGGCCTCGGCTACCGGCTGGACGTCGGTGTCGACACGCTCGACCTGCTGCGCTTCCGTGAACTGCGCGCGCGGGCCCGGGAGGCCGACCGGGCGCGGGACCCGAGCCTCGCCGTCGAGTCGTACGGGCGGGCCCTGGCGCTGTGGCGCGGCCGTGCGGCGGCCGGGACACCGGACCGGGTCCGCGGCCATCCCGTGTTCGCGGGGCTCGACGGCGAACGTCTGGCCACGGCCAAGGAGGCCGCCGACGCGGCCCTGCGCTGCGGCCGCGCCGAACCGGTGCTGGCCCATCTCCAGTCCCTGGCGGACGGCCATCCCCTCGACGAACCGCTGCACGCCCGCCTGATCCGGGTGCTGGCCCTCGCGGGGCAGCAGGCGCGGGCCCTGGAGACGTACCGGCGGATCCGGGCGCTGCTGGCCGAGGAGCTGGGCGTCGAGCCCTCCCCCGAACTGCTGGCCGCGCACCACGAGGTACTGACCGGCCGACGCGACGCGCTGCCCGGCCGACGCGACCTGCTACCCGGCCAACACGGTCTGCCGCCAGGCCAATACGACGCGCCGCCGGGCCAACACAGCCTGTCGTCAGACCAATACGACGCGCTGCCCGGCCGGCGGGAGGTGCCGCCGGGCCAGCGCGGTCTGCCGCCAGACCAATACGACGTACTGCCTGGCCGACGCGAGGCGCTGCCGGGCCAACACGACCTGCCGCCGGGCCGGCGCGAGGTGTTGAGCGTGCGGTTCGTGGCGGGGTCGGTCGGGGGCTTGGGTGCCGAGGCGTCGGCCGGGTGGGCCGACGTGGCTCCCGCGACGGCGCCCCCGGCCCATGACGACCTGCTGGTGCCGCTCCCCCGCCCTGCCCAACTCCCGGCCGCCTACGAGCACTTCGCGGGCCGCGAGGCCGAGGTCGACCACATGCTGCGGCACCTTCCGGCCGCCCCGGGCCCCGGTGGAGCCGGGGCGACCATGGTGATCAACGCGATCGGCGGCATGGCCGGGGTGGGCAAGACGACCCTGGCCGTCCAGGTCGCCCACCGGGTGACGGACCGGTTCCCGGACGGCCAGCTCTACGTCAACCTGCGGGGGTTCGACCTCAACGGCGCGGCCATGGACCCGGCGGAGGCCGTCCGCGGTTTCCTGGAGGCCCTGGGCGTGAGCCGCAAGCAGATGCCCGACGGCCCGGACGCCCAGACGGCCCTGTACCGGAGCCTGCTCGCCGACCGCCGTGTCCTGGTCCTGCTGGACAACGCGCGCGACGCCGACCAGGTGCGTCCGCTGCTGCCCGGCGCCGCCGGCTGCCTGGTCCTGATCACCAGCCGCAACCGGCTGACGAGCCTGGTGGTGGCCGGCGGCGCGCACCCGCTCACCCTGGACCTGCTGTCGCCGAAGGACGCCAGGCAGTCGCTCGTACGACGCCTCGGGGCCGCCCGGGTGGCCGCCGAACCCGAGGCCGTCGACACGGTCGTCGCCCTGTGCGGCGGTCTGCCGCTGGCGCTGTCGGTCATCGCGGCCCGCGCCCTGATGAACCCGACGTTCCCGCTGTCCGGCATCGCGGCCGAACTCGTCGAGGCGAACGGAAGCCTCGACGCCTTCGACGGCCTCGACGCCACGACGGACGTGCGGACGGTCTTCGGCTGGTCGTACCGGACGCTGACCGCCGAGGCGGCCCGGCTGTTCCGGCTCCTGTCCCTGCACCCCGGGCCGGACATCGGGACGCACGCGGCCGCCGCGCTCGCCGACCGGCCGGCCGCCCGGGCCCGTGGCCTGCTGGCCGAACTGACGCGCACGCACCTCCTCACCGAGGAGGCGCCGGGCCGGTACCGCTTCCACGACCTGCTGCGCGCGTACGCCAGCGAACTCGCGCGCGCCGAGGACGGGACGGGCGACAGCGCGTCCGAACGGCACGACGCGCGGCGCCGCATGCTCGACCACTACCTGCTCACCGCGCACGCCAGCGCCGCCCTGCTCGATCCGGCGGGGCTCTTCCCCGCGCCGGACACGACACCGCACACGACACCGCACACGACACCGGGCACGACACCGGACACGGCACCCGAGAAGATGTCCGACACGACGTCCGACACGACCTCCGACACCGCGCCCGGCGCTTCGCCTGGCAGGGCGGGCACCCCGGTGCCGCTGGCCGACGCCGAGGCCGCCCTCCGCTGGTTCGGCACCGAGCGGCTCGTGCTGCTGGAGGTGACCCGGCAGGCGGCTGAGGAGGGGCCCGGCGGCCACGCCTGGCGGCTGGCGCGGCTGCTGGACCCGGTGCACGAACGGTTCGGGCACTGGCACGACTGGGCGGACCTCCAGCGCATCGCCCTCGCCACCGCCCGGCGGCTCGCGGACCCCGTCGGCGTCGCGCACGCCCACGGCGGCCTCGGGCGGGCCTGTTCCCTGCTCCGCCGCTACCCGGAGGCCGAGGACCACCTGCGCCGGGCCCTGTCCCTGTTCGAGGAGCTGGGCGACGACCTCGGCCAGGCGCACACGCGACGCGCCCTCGGCTGGGTGATGACCCGTGCCGGGCGGCACGACGAGGCGATACGCCACACCCGGCACGCCCTGGACCTCTACCGCGCCGCCGGGCACCTGAGCGGGCAGGCGGACGCGATGAACGCGATCGCCTGGTACGAGGCGGTCCTCGGCGACCACCACAGGGCGATGGCCGACGCCGTACGGTCGCTCACCCTGTACCGGCGGATGGGCGACCCCGGCGGCTCGAACGAGGCGAACGCCTGGGACACGCTCGCCTACGCCCACCACCATCTGGGCAACTTCGGCCGGGCGCGCACCTGTTACCGGCGGGCCATCGGCATGCTGCGCGGGATCGGCGACCGCTTCAACGAGGCCGGCAGCCTGGTCCGGCTCGGCGACACCCACGAGGCGACCGGCGACGACGCGGCGGCCCGTACGGCGTGGGCACAGGCCCACGACATCCTCACGGAGATCGACCCCCCGTGGGCGGCCGAGGTGCGGGCCAAACTCCGGTCCGCGCCGTGACGTACGCACGGCCGACGACACACAGCCGACGACGCACGCCCCACGCCCGACGGCGCACGCCCAACTGCCGAAGGCCCACGACCCACGACCCACGCCGCACGCCCGACGACCCACGCCCGACGACCCACACCCCGCGCCCCGCGCCCCGCGCCCCACGACCCTCACCCCGCGCCCCACGCCCCACGACGCATAGCCATGGCTCAGAGCATGTCGCTCAGGCCGCCGTCGACGACGAAGTCGGCTCCGGTCACGTTGGCCGACTTGTCGCTGGTGAGCAGGAGGACCAGGTCGGCGACCTCCTCGGGGCGGGTGAAGCGGCCGGTCACCGACTGTTCGGCCGCCTTGCGGGCCACCGCCCCCGACTCGCCCCCGTTGAGGCGCGCGAGCGACTCGGCGACCCCGTGCTCGCCGAGCCACAGGTCGGTCGCCACCGGCCCAGGGCTGACGGTGTTGACGCGGATCCGCCGGGGCCCGAGCTCCTTCGAGAGCGACTTGCTGAAGCTGGCGAGCGCCGCCTTGGCCGCGCTGTAGTCGATGACCACGGGGTCGGGCAGCGTCGCGTTGACGGACGACACCGTCACGATCGAGCCGGCGCCGGCTTCGAGCAGCAGCGGCAGCGCCTCCCGGGTCGTGCGGACCGCCGAGAGGAAGTTGATCTCGAAGGTGGCGAGCCAGTCGAGGTCGGTGACCGACTGGAAGCCGCCGGTCCGCGGATGCACCGCGCCCACGTTGTTGACCAGGATGTCGAGGCCGCCGTACGCGCCGGCGGCGGCGTCGACCAACGCGGCCGGTCCGTCCGGTGTCGCGAGGTCCACCGCCACCGGCAGGACGTGGTGCTCGTCGGCCAGCCGCCGCAGTCCGTCGCCGACGTGGCGCGCGCCCGCCGTCACGCTCACGCCCTCGGCGGCGAGGGCGCGCACGACCGCGAGTCCGATGCCCCTGCTCGCACCGGTGACGACGGCGCGCTTGCCCTGAAGGTTCAGATCCATGCGGGAGGACGCTAGGCGGACCGCGCCCCGGTCACCCCACGCGAACACGTGGGGTGACCGGGGCCGGACTTTCCTACCGTCGTCGGTGCACCCGAATCCGTGAGGAGCCCGCGATGACCCCACCCCGAACGATTCCGGAGGCCGCGTCATGACGCCGCGGCCCGTCGTGCTGATCCACGGCCTGTGGCTGCACGCGACATCCTGGACGCCCTGGAACGACCGCCTGCGAGAAGCGGGTTACCTGCCGCTGGCCCCCGGCTGGCCCGGGGAGCCCGCGACCGTCGAGGAGGCACGGGCCCATCCCGACCGGGTCGCCGGCCACGGCATCGACGACGTCGTCGAGCACTACGCGAAGGTCATCGACGGCCTGGACGTCAAGCCGGTCGTGATCGGGCACTCCTTCGGCGGGCTGATCGCCCAGAAGCTCCTGGGCCTGGACCTGGCGGAGGCCGCCGTGGCCATCGACGCCGCACCGGTCAAGGGCGTTCTGCCGCTGCCGCTGTCCTCGCTGCGCTCGGCGCTGCCGGTGCTCCGGAACCCCGGCAACCGGCGTCGGGCCGTGTCCCTGACCGAGGAGCAGTTCCGGTTCGCCTTCGGCAACACGCTCACGGCGGAGGAGTCCCGGCGGCTCCACGCGGAGTGGGCCGTCCCCGCGCCCGGAAAGCCCCTCTTCGAGGCCGCCACCGCCAACTTCAGCCCGCGTTCCCCCGCCGCGGTCGACACCCGCAACGCCACCCGCGGCCCGCTGCTGCTCGTCGCGGGCGGCAGGGACCACACCGTGCCGGAGGTCGTCACCCGGGCCACCCTCAAGCAGTACCGGGACTCCGCCGCCGTCACGGACCTGCGCGCGTTCCCGGACCGGGGGCACTCCCTGACCATCGACCAGGGCTGGCGCGAGGTCGCCGACGCCTGTCTGGCCTGGCTGGCCGCCCGCTCCCTCTGAGCCCCGGCGACCGGACCCACCGACCGCCGTCCCTCTCCCCCGGACCCCGCCCTCCGACCACTCCGACCACCCCCGACCACCCCCGACCACCCCCGACCACCCACCCATGGCGCCGTTCGCCCGGTCGCCGCGGATTGGAGCCCCTGTGCCCCGAAGCCCCCTGAGCCCCGGAGACCCGCTGGACCGGGCCGCCGGCCGGCCCTCCCCGAGAACCCGCCGAGGGCTCGTCGTCGGGCTCCTGAACCTGGCGGTGCTCGGCCCGCTCGCCGGCGCCACCGCCCGGGCCGCGACCACCGCGCCGACCACGCCCACGCCGGCGTCCGCGTCCGCGCCGGACGGCGACGACGACGACACGTACGTCGGCGGGGAACCGCGCGTCCCGGCCGGCTTCACCGAGCAACGGGTGCGGGTCGGGGATGTCGGCATCAACTACGTGCGCGGCGGCCACGGCCCGACCCTCGTCCTGCTGCACGGCTTTCCGCAGACCTGGTACGAATGGCGCGACCTGCTGCCGGAGCTGAGCCGGCACTACACCGTCATCGCCCCCGACCTGCGCGGCGCGGGCAGGAGCGACGCCCCCGCCGACGGCTACGACAAGAAGACACTGGCCGCAGACCTCCACGGTCTGCTGCACGAGATCGGACTCGACCGGGACATCCGGCTCGTGGGGCACGACATCGGGACGATGGTCGCCTACGCCTACGCCGCCGCGCACCCCGACCGGGTCCGGAAGCTGGTCCTCAGCGAGGCACCCGTCCCCGACGACGGCCTCTACGAGCACCCGTCGCTGACCCGACAGGGCCCGGGCGCCTGGCACTTCGGGTTCTTCGCCCTGGAGAACGGCCTGCCGGAGAACCTGATCAAGGGGCACGAGGAGGTCTGGGTCGGCGGCTTCATCGACTCCCTGGAGGTGCGCAAGGGCGCGGTCGGACCGGCGCAGGTACGGGAGTTCGCCCGGTACCTCCGCGACCCCGCCCATCTGCGGGCGAGCCTCGAATGGTTCCGGGCCTTCCCCCAGGACATCGCCGACAACGCCGAGTACCGCAGGACCGCGCTCACCATGCCGGTCCTGGCCATCGGCGCGAGCAACAGCCTCGGTGAGGCGGTCGCCACCCAGGTGAGCTCCTACGCCGACGACGTCACCGGCGCCGTGATCGCCGACTCCGGCCACTGGATCTACGAGGAGCACCCCGCCGAACTCACCCGGCGCCTGCTGGACTTCCTGAACTAGCCGCCCACGCGCCCGACGGGCCACGGTTCTTGTCGCCCCCCTGGGAATCCCTCGGGGGCGATTCCCTTTGCCCCCGGGCTCGTTGGCACTGTGACCGGATACGACAGGTTGACACGCGTGGGGACATGGGGGTCAGCCGTACGGAGGGAGGTACTGTGTTCGAGGCTCGAACGGTCGTCCGTCTGAGCCGCCTGCACGCGACCTCTCACAATGGAGCTGATCAACGTGTCGACCGGCGGCGGACGGCTGCGGAGCCGGGCCACCTTAGCAGCCCTCGTCTGTGCGATCACCCTTCTTCCCGGCCCCAGTTACGCGGCTCCGGGCGAACCCGACCCGCAGAACGACAAGTCGATCGAGGACATCCAGACCGAACTGAACGGCCTCTACCGCGCGGCGGAGGTGGCCACCGAGGCGTACAACACGGCGGACGTGAAGGCGGCCGGGCAGGAGAAGCGGCTGTCGTCGCTCCGCAAGCAGCTGGCCCGTTCCGAGAGCCGGCTGACCAGCCTGCACGACCTCGCGGGCGCGGCCGCGCGGACGCAGTACCGGGGCGGCAACCTGGAGTCCACCGGCATCCAGTTGCTGCTCGGCGACCACCCGGAGACGGCGCTCGACGAGGCGTCCCAGGCCCGGCAGGCCCTGCGCAGCCTGGTCAACGTCTCCGAGGAACAGAAGAAGGCCCGCGCGGAGTTGAGCAGGCAGACCGATGCCGCCGCGGAGAAGCTGCGGGACCTGCGGGCCAGCCGCGCGGACAAGGCCGAGGCGAAGGGGAAGATCGAGAAGAAGATCGCCGAGGCCGAGCGGATCGAGGCGGGGCTGAAGAAGGACCAGACCCGCGAACTGGCCCGGCTGGAGCAGGAAGAGGCGAAGGAGGCCGAGTCCAAGTGGACCGGCGACGGCACCTCCGCCGGGCACGGATCGAGCGGCGGGACCCAGGTGAGCGGCGCCGCCGCGAAGGCCGTCGACTTCGCGCTGGCGCAGATAGGCAAGCCGTACGTGTGGGGCGCCGTGGGCCCCTCGTCGTACGACTGCTCGGGGCTCACCTCCACCGCGTGGGCGGCGGCCGGGCACCCCATCCCCCGTACCTCGCAGGCACAGTGGCAGGGACTGACCCGGGTCAGTCTGTCCTCGGTGCGGCCCGGAGACCTGATCATCTACTACGACGCCACGCACGTGGGCATGTACATAGGGAACGGCCAGATCGTGCACGCCCCGCGGCCCGGACGCACGGTCACGACCGCCCCCGCCGCCTCCATGCCGATAGTCGGTGTGGTCCGACCCGGAGTCTGAGCGGATGAGCTACTCACTGACACCCCGTGGCGAGGGAAACCTGCCCGCACTCAGCGCGCCGCCGCTGATCCGGCTCGACGCCTATGTGGCCGAGGACGGGTCGACGGTGGTCAACGGCCACTACCTGGACATGGGCGGCACCCGGCCCCCCAACGAGACGATCCTCGACGCCATCGCCATGTTCGCCCGCACCCTGCGGGCCCCGGTGGCGGCCACCGTCATCGACCGCACCGTGCAGCAGGTGGCGCGGCTGCGGGTGTACCCGGACGGCTCCAGCCGGACCATCGCCGAGGACGAGGACCTGCCGCCTGGCCGGGAGCGCACGGCGGCGGAGGAGGAGTCCTTCCCGCCGCTCGCCCGCGTCGAGCGGATCATCCAGCACGCGCAGCGCGAGGAGCTGCACACCGCGTTCGTCCTCGCCAGCGCGCTGCGGGAGCACCTCACGCTGCGCCGGGGCGCGGAGGACGAACTCTCGCTGGAGGCACGGGCGATCGAGGCGTACCTCGCGTATCTGCGGGGCGACTACATGCTCTCCACCGTGCTGGCGCTGACCGTCGCCCGCATCCGCTGCCGCACCGACCTGAACCGGGCGGCGCCCGAGGTGGCCCGCGCCACCGCGGCCTGGCAGCGGCTGCTGGACGACGGCCAGGTGACGACCCGGGGGCAGGAGCTGCTGCACATGTGGAACCACCTGTCGGCGGAGGGCCTGCTGCTGGAACCGGCCCACCAGGTCATGGCCCAGGCCGTCCGCAGCCGGCTCGAACGGCGCGGGGCGGCCCTGCCGTCCGCGGCCGGGGCAGCGGCGGTGACCGGGGCGCCCGCCGTGACCGCGGGCGAGGGGCCGGTGGCGCCGGAGGACGCGCCGCTGAGGCCGACCCGCCGGGGTCTGCGCCGCTTCACCCGGCGGGCCGGCCGGTCCGCCGAGTCGTCCTAGCCGCCACCCGCCCACCCGCCCGGACGCGGATGTCCCGTGGCCCCGCCCAGGGGCCACGGGACATCCGCGTTCCGGCCCGCGTCCCGCCTCAGGTGGTGCCGCGGCTCTGCGCCTCGGCCTGGGCGATCGCCTCGGCCTCGCTGTCGGCCAGCGCGAGCGCGACACCGAAGGCCTGGGCGATGTGGCCCGCGGCCGACATGACCCGGGCCGTGCCCACGACCGGCGCGATCGCGACGAGGAGGTCCTGCAACTGCTCGACGGTGAACTGGGCCTTGATCGCGGGGTTGATGTGGGCCAGGTAGGAGATCGCGGGCGCGTCCATGGCCACGAGCGCCGCGATGCGGCTGAGGATGAGCGTGCGCTCGTCCATGTGGCAGTGCTCGATGGAGTCGATGGTCATCGCGGCGATCGTGTCGAGGACGGGAGTGTCGAACTCGGGTGCGGTAGCCATGGTGGAGTGCCTTCCGGTGCCGTTGGGTGCGAGACGCTCACCCGCTCGGTGCGGGTCCCCCCTTGAAAGCCCGGCGTTGACCCATCCAGGTTAGGCACCCTCAGGCGGGGACGCTCGTCGTGGCGGCGGGCGGCCGCAGGGTCACGGTGACCTCCGGTGCGTCGGGGGCGCCGTCGGTGTGCCAGGTCAGCAGGCCCGCTTCGGCGAGCGACCGCAGGGCCAGACCGAGCCGGCCGGGTTCCGTGCCCAGCGCGCGGGCCGCGAGGTGGAGGGGGAAGGTGACGGTACTGGCCTGGCGTACGGGGCTGGTGTCGGAGACCAGGTCGACGAGCAGACCGGCGAGCCGGTCCCCCTGGGGCACTCTCCTGGCGCTGACCGCCCAGCGCAGGACCCAGTTGTCGGGCGTCGAGGGTGTGTGCATTCCGGTCCGCCTTCCCGCCGGTCGCTCCGGCCGGCACGGCTTCACCCGGCATGCACGGAGTCATGAAGAGTTCATCCCGTTGATGTCCATATTCCACCTTTGCGTAACCTTGCGCGACAGAGCCCGGCCCCGCGTTCCGCGTCCGCGCCGCGGCCGGCCGTACGGCGCCCGGTCCGCCGCTCAACGCGCGCAACCGCCGCTGCCGTTGCTGCCCGCGACCACCACCGGCCCGTTCCCGCGGGCCCGGGAACCGCGCACCGCCCGGCCGGGCGTAGTACCGCGGTACCACGGGGGCGCCCCCGTTCAGCCCCCGGTACGACCAGGTCGGGGCGGTTGCGGACTTAGCGTGGCTCAGAGGCGTCGGATCCGAGGGTCCGGGGGACGCCGAGTCCGAGAGAAAGAGCTCCGATGATCGACGCACGGCAGCTGACCAAGAGATACGGCGAGAAGACGGCCGTGGACGGCCTGGAATTCGTCGTGAAGCCGGGTACGGTGACCGGCTTCCTGGGGCCCAACGGGGCGGGGAAGTCCACGACGATGCGGATGGTCGTCGGGCTGGACGCCCCCACCGCCGGGTCCGTCACGGTGAACGGCCGGCGCTACGCCCGGCACCGGGCGCCGTTGCAGGAGGTCGGCGCCCTCCTGGAGGCCCGGTCGATCCACCCGGGCCGCTCGGCCTGCAACCACCTCAGGGCGCTGGCCCTGACGCACGGCATCCCGCGCCGCCGGGTCGACGAGGTCATCGACCTGGCCGGGCTGGGCAGCGTGGCGAAGAAGCGGGCCGGTGCCTTCTCGCTCGGCATGGGACAGCGGCTCGGAATCGCCGCGGCCCTGCTGGGCGACCCGCAGACCGTGATGCTCGACGAACCCGTCAACGGGCTGGACCCCGAGGGCGTGCTCTGGATCCGGAACCTGCTGACGTCGCTGGCCGGGGAAGGGCGCACGGTGTTCGTGTCGTCCCACCTGATGAGCGAGATGGCGCTGGTCGCGGACCATCTGATCGTCGTCGGCCGGGGCCGGCTGCTGGCCGACACGACCGTACGGGACCTGGTGCGCGAGGCGGGCGGTGACACCGTGCACGTGGCCACGCAGGACCCGGCGCGGCTGCGGGACGTCCTGGCGGGCCCGCAGGTCGCGGTCTCCGGGCGGATCGGCTCCGAGGAGCTGGAGGTGACCGGGCTGACGGCGCGCGAGATCGGGCTGAAGGCCGCCGAGCACGGGATCGCGCTGTTCGAGCTGAGCACCCGGCAGATGTCGCTGGAACAGGCGTTCATGGACCTGACCAAGGACGCCGTGGAGTACCACGGCGCCACCGCCGCCGACGGCACCACCGCCGGCGAGACGTCCGGCGAGACCCCCGACGACTCCCTCGGGAGGACGGCATGAGCACCCTCACCGCCACCACCCCCGACGCGCCGCCCGCCGCGGCCGCCCGCCCGGCCTACCGGGTGACCGGCCGGCGCGTGCTGGCCTCGGAATGGGCCAAGCTCTGGTCGCTGCGGTCCACCTGGATCACGCTCGGGCTGGGCCTGCTGTTCCTGGTCGCGTTCGGGCTGATCGCGTCGAGCCGGTACCGGTCCGGGATCGGCTCCGGCCGGATGGACCCCGACTTCGCCCGCTCCACGGCCCTGAGCCTGTCGCTGTTCGGCACGAACTTCGCCCAGCTGGCGTTGGGCGTCCTCGGGGTGCTGGTCACGGCCGGCGAGTACTCGACCGGCATGATCCGCTCCACCCTGGCGGCGGTGCCGCGCCGGCTGCCGGTGCTGTGGTCCAAGGCGGCCGTGTTCGGCCTGGTCGCGCTGGTCATCGGGACGGCCGGGGTGTGCGTCGCCTTCCTGTTCGGCAGCCGGATCGTCTCCGACACGCCCGCGGCGATGGGCTTCTCGCACGCCGGCGTCGTACGCGGTCTGCTGGGCGCCGGCCTCTACCTCGGCATGGTCGGCGTGATCGGCACGGCGCTCGGCGCGCTGCTGCGGTCCGTGGCCGGCGGTATCTCGGTGCTGGTCGCCACGCTGATGCTGATCCCCGGGCTGATCTCCCTGCTGCCCAGTTCCTGGCGGGACGACATCAGCCCCTACCTGCCGAGCAACGCGGGCGAGTCGATGTTCGCCCTGACCCACGACGCCACCACGCTGTCGCCCGGGGCCGGACTGCTGGTCTTCCTCGGCTGGACCGCGCTCGCCCTGGCCGGGGCCGCCTACCGGCTGCTGCGCAGCGACGTCTGACCCCCGCATGATGGGCAGGTGAGCCCCGTGACCCCTGTGACCCCCGTGACCTCCCAGGCCAACGCACCCGCAGCACCCGCCGCGCCCGCCGCGTCTTCCGGGCAGCCCGTGTCAGCCACGTCCGCCGGGTCCGCCGGGTCCACCACGTCCGTCGGGAATCCCGGCGCGGACTTCGGCACGGACCTCGGCGGGGATCTCGGCACGGACCTCGGCGCGGACCTCGGCGGGATGGGACCGCTGGTCGCCCGGTTCTCCCGGGTCGGCCAGCGGCTGCGCGGGGCCGACCGGGTGCGTCCGTGGGTGCTGGACACCGCGGTGGTGGTCCTGGTCGTGCTGTTCCTGTGCCTGCCGGACCTGCTGCACGCCCGTGGCGGCATCGGCGTCGGGGACGGTGACGGCGACGGTGACGGGCGGCACCACTTCCGGCTGGTGTTCGTCCGGCTGCCGGTGGCGGAGATGCTCGCGTTCCAGGCGGGGCTCGTGCTTCCCCTGCTGTGGCGGCGGCGCCGGCCCGCGGCCGCCTTCGTCGCCGTCGCGGCGGTCTTCGTCCTCCAGTGGTCGCTGGGCGCGGCGCTGCGCGCCGACGTCGCCCTGTTCGTCGCCCTGTACAGCCTCGCCCTGCACGGGCGGCTGCGGCAGCTGCCCTGGGCCTGCGCGGTGATGGTGGGCGCGATGGTGCTGGTGGCGGCGCGGGCGTCGGCGGCGGTCACCATCGGCGACGCGCTGTTCTTCCTGCTGAGCGCGGCCACCGCGGCCCTCGCGCTCGGGCTGGCGGTCCGTATCCGGCGGGCCCAGCTGGCCGGGCTGCGGGACCGGGCGGCCCGGCTGGAGATAGAGCGCGACCAGCGCAGCAGGCTCGCCGCGGCGGCCGAGCGGGCCCGGGTGGCCCGCGAGATGCACGACATCGTCGGCCACAACCTGGCCGTGATCATCACCCTCGCCGACGCCGGGGCCTACGCCACCGACGTCGCTCCGGCCCGCGGCCGGGAGGCGCTGCACCTGATCGGTGACACGGGCCGGCAGGCCCTCGGCGAGCTCCGACGCGTGCTCGGCGTCCTGCGGGAGGCCTCGGACGGCCCGCGCGCGGAGCCGGAGCTCAGCCCGCAGCCCGGCCTCCTGGATCTCGACGCCCTGTGCGAGGGGGTGCGCTCGGCGGGCCTGGAGGTCGTCTACCGGACCGCCGGCGACGTCGACGCCCTGGACAGCGGGGTGCAGCTGGCGGTCTACCGGATCGTCCAGGAAGCCCTGACGAACACGCTCAAACACGCCGGAACCGGCACCCGTGTGAACCTCGCGATCGTCGTGCGGGACACTCGGCTGACCATCACGGTCCAGGACAGCGGCCCGGCCGGCGCCCCCGGCCGTGGCGGCCCGGTCAACGAGGAAGGACACGGTCTGGTGGGAATGCGCGAACGGGCGGCCCTGTACGGCGGGAGCCTCAGTGCCGGGCCGGCCGGCGCGGGATGGACGGTCGAGGCGATCCTCGACCTCACGCCCCGGGGCGGTGCCCGGTGACGACCGTGCTCGTCGTGGACGACCAGCCGCTCCAGCGGTACGGCTTCCGCCTGCTGCTCGACTCGGTCCCCGAGACGGAGGTGGTCGGGGAGGCCGCGCACGGTGCGGAGGCGGTCCGCAGGACCGCCGAGCTCCGTCCCGACGTCGTCCTGATGGACGTCCGGATGCCCGGCATGGACGGCATCGAGGCCACCCGCCGCATCACGGCCGCGGGCGACCGCTCCCGGGTGCTGGTGCTCACCACGTTCGACCTCGACGAGTACGTCCACGCCGCGCTGCGCGCCGGAGCCAGCGGCTTCCTCCTCAAGGACGCCCGCCCGGAGGAACTCCTCGCCGGCATCCGGGCCGTCGCGCTCGGCGACGCGGTGATCGCGCCCGCCCTCACCCGCCGTCTCCTGCACGAGTTCGCCCACATGGTGCCGCCGCCCTCGGGCGACCCCGGCGAGAACCCGCGGCTGGGCTCCCTCACCGACCGCGAACGCGAGATCCTCGTCGCCATCGGCAAGGGCTGGAACAACGGCGAGATCGCGTCCCACTTCGTGGTCTCGGAGTCCACGGTGAAGACGCACGTCGGCCGGGTGCTGGCCAAGATCGGCGCTCGCGACCGCGTCCAGGCCGTCATCTTCGCCTACGACCACGGACTGGCCCGCCCCCACGCCGGCTGAGACCGCGCACCCGCCGCCGCACCCGCCACCCCCGCCGCCCTCATCGCCCCCGCCGCCCGCACCGCCCCCGGCCGCTCAGGACGCGAACGGCACCTGGGCCGCCGGGGCGGCGGCCGGTGCGAAGGGGTGCTGCCAGACTCCCCCGGCGGCCAGCCGGGGCAGGACGCCCTCGCCGAACCAGTACGCCTCCTCCAGGTGGGGATAGCCGGACAGCACGAACTCCTCGATGCCCAGGGCCGCGTACTCCCTGATGCGGGCGGCGACCTCGTCGTGCGAGCCGACCAGGGCGGTTCCGGCGCCGCCGCGGACCAGCCCGATGCCCGCCCAGAGGTTGGGGTGGATCTCCAGCGCGTCCCGTCGGCCCCCGTGCAGCGCCAGCATCCGCTGCTGCCCCTCGGACTCGCTCAGGGCCAGCCCCTCCTGCACGGACCGCACGGTCTGCGGGTCGAAGCCGTCCAGCAGCCGGCCCGCCTCGGCCCAGGCCTGCTCGGACGTGTCGCGGGTGATGACGTGCAGCCGGATGCCGAACCGCAGGGTGCGGCCCTGCCGTGCCGCCAGTCCCCGGATCCACTCGATCTTCCGCTCGACCTGCGCGGGCGGCTCGCCCCAGGTCAGGTACACGTCGACGTGCCGGGCCGCGATCTCCCCCGCGACCGGCGACGACCCGCCGAAGTACACCTCGGGCACCGGGTCCGGCACCCGGGCCAGCCTCGCGTCCTCGACCCGGAGGTGCTCGCCCGCCAGGTCGACGGTCCGGCCCTGCCACAGCTCCCGGACGATCTGCAGGAACTCGCCGGTACGGCGGTACCGGGCGTCCTTGTCGAGGAAGTCCCCGTAGGCCCGCTGCTCGTGGCTCTCGCCGCCGGTCACCACGTTGAGCAGCAGCCGTCCGCCGGTCTGCCGCTGGAAGGTGGCGGCCATCTGCGCGGCGAGCGTGGGCGAGACGAAGCCGGGCCGGAAGGCGACCAGGAACTTCAGCCGCTCGGTGTGCTGGCTGACCATGGCCGTGGTCAGCCAGGCGTCCTCGCACCAGGCCCCGGTGGGGGTGAGCGCGCCCACGAAGCCGAGGTCCTCCGCCGCCCTGGCGATCTGGCCCAGATAGGCGACCGTCGGGGGCCGGTCGCGTCCGGAGGCCGTCGCCGGGGTGCCGTGGCCGCCGCCGACGACATGGCGGCTGTCCCCGTTGGTGGGCAGGAACCAGTGGAAGGTGAGGGACACGGGGGTCTCCGATCGAAGGGGGCCGGGGGTCACAGGAGGCCGTGGCGGGGCGGCAGCGTGCCGCTCAGCACGTACCGGCCGATGTGCTGGATCTTCCAGCGGGGCGGATCGTGCAGGGTGTGGGTCCGGGCGTCCCGCCAGTGCCGGTGCAGGTTGAGGGAGTCGAGGGCCGACCGGGTGCCGGCCACCTCGAAGAGCGCTCCGGCGACGGTCACCGCCGCCTCGGCCGCCGTCACCTTCGCGGCGGCCACGGCGACCGCCGCCTCGGCGGCCGAGGCGGCGGTGAGGTCGGCGCCGGCCGCGTCGACCGTCCGGGCGGCCTCCCGCAGCAGCGCCTCGGACGCCCGGACCCGGACGGCGAGTTCACCGAAGCGCTGGATCAGCAGCGGGTCCTCGGCGGCGGTCTCCACCCCGCTCTCGAACCAGGGCCGGCTCTTGGTGCGCACGAACTCGGCCGCCTCCGCCAGCGCTCCCCCGGCGATCCCCACGTCGATGGCGGCGTGCAGCAACTGTGCGACCGCTCCGTGGAGTTGGGGCTCGCGGAAGGTGAGGTGGTGGGGCAGCACCCGGTCGGCGGGCACCGGGACGCCGTCCAGCCGGACGGTCCCGCTGGCCGTCGTCCGCTGGCCCATGCCGTCCCAGTCGTCCTCGACGGTCAGGCCGGGGGCGTCCCGGGGGACGTACGCGACGTGCAGGTCGTCGTCCTCGGCGCGGGCCAGGACCGGGATCCAGTGGGCGAAGAGCGCACCGGTGGAGTAGTGCTTGACGCCCGTCAGCCGGAAGGAGCCGTCGGCCCGGCGGGCCAGCCGGGTGCGGATGTCCTGGACGTGCTGGGTACCGGCCTCGGACTGCGCGTTCCCGAAGCGGGCGCCCGCGAGGAGTTCGGCGAAGAAGAACTTGCGCTGTTCCGGCGTTCCCTGACGGCGGATCACGTTGACGTACGCGAAGTGGCTCTGCGGGATCTGCGCGAGGCTGCCGTCGGCCGAGCCGAGCAGCCGGAAGATCTCCGCGATGGCCGGGGCGCCGAGGTCGGCTCCGCCGTGCTCGGCGGGCACGGTCACCGCGAGCAGGCCCGAGGCGGACAGCTGGTCCAATTCGGCTCGGGGCAGCCTGCGTTCGGCGTCGCGTGCGGCGGCCCCGGCACGGAACCCGTCGGCCAGGGCGGTCGCGACGGCGAGCGCCTCCGCCTCGTCGGCGATGACATGCGCGGTCATCGGCTCAGCCCGCCGCGGCCAGCAGGGGCGTACGGCCGGCGAGCGCGGCCGAGAACTGGTCGACGACCGGGGCGAGGGCCTCGGCGGCGGCCGGGGCGAGGGCGAGGGTGCCGTCCTCGCGGACGGCGATGTCCTTGTCGAGGGTGAACCAGCCCTGCACGATGTGGGCGGCGCCCATGGAGTTCAGCACCGGGCGCAGTGCGTAGTCGATGGCGAGGACGTGCGCGACGGAGCCGCCGGTGGCCAGGGGCAGCACGGTCTTGCCGGTGAGGGCGTACTGCGGGAGCAGGTCCAGGAGCGCCTTGAGGACTCCGGAGTACGACGCCTTGTAGACGGGGGTGCCGACCACGACGCCGTCGGCGCGGGCGAACAGCTCGGTGGCCTCGACGATCGCGGGGTGCCGGAAGTCGGCGCCGAGCAGCGCCTCGGCGGGGATGGTGCGGACGTCGAGCGGGATCACCTCGTGGCCCTGGGCGGTCAGTCGCTGGTCCAGGTGGCGCAGCAGGCGGCCGGTGCGGGAGGAGGCGGAGGGGCTGCCGGAGACGGACAGGACGGTGGCCATGGAGCTGCCTCTTTCTGGTGGGGCCGGGCGCCCGCGCGGGGCGGGCGCCCGATGGGGAGCGGTCAGGAGTACCAGGTGGGTTCGGGCAGTTCGCCTTCGAGGACCCAGCGGCCGACCTCGCGGCGCTTGTAGGCGACGGGGTCGTGCAGGGTGTGGACGCGCACGTTGCGCCAGAAGCGGTCCAGGCCCTCGGCGGTGGCCGTGGCGCGGGCGCCGGTGGCCTCGAAGATCCGGTTGCCGGTCTCCAGGGCGACGTCGGTGGCGCGGGCCTTGATCACGGCGACCCGGACCTCGAAGGCGCCGCGGGCCTCCGGGGTGACCGCGTCCGGGTCGTCGTGCAGCTTCTGTCCCTCGGCGGCGACGGCGTCGGCGAGCGCCTCGGCCGCCCAGAGCTTGGCGGTCAGGTCGCCGTAGATGTCGATGACGTACGGCTCGTCGACCGCGCGCTCGTGGCCGCCGTGCAGCCAGGAGCGGGACCTGGTGCGGGTGTAGGCGGCGGCGGTCTCCAGGGCGCCGGCCGCGATGCCCAGGTAGAAGTTGACGAACACCAGCTGGATGGTGGGGACGTTGAGGGTGTTGTAGACGCGCGGCCGGAACTCCTTGTCGACGTACCCGGCGGCCGAGGACCAGGGGGTGCGGACGCCGTCGAGGGTGACGCCGCCGCTCTCGGTGAGCCGCTGGCCGATGTTGTCCCAGTCATCGTGGAAGGTCAGGCCCTCGCTGTCGGACGGGACGATCGCGAAGACGTGCTGGTCGGTGCCGTCCAGGACGCCTTCGAGGACGGTGACGTCGGAGACCCTGCTGCCGGTGGAGAAGGACTTGCGGCCGGTGAAGACCAGGTCGTCGCCGTCCTCGGTGACGACCACGTCCTGGTCGCGGGGGTTGACGGCGCCGCCGAAGAACCACTGGTTGCGGGCGGCCTCGGCCTCGACGTGCTCCCACTGCTCGCGGGTGCCGACCAGCCGGGCGGCCCAGTTCCACAGGTAGTGGTAGCCGAGCAGCTGGCCGATGGAGCCGTCGGCCTTGGCGATCTCGCGGACCACCCGGTAGGCGGTGGGCCAGTCCTGGCCCGCGCCGCCGTGCTCGACGGGGCCGAGCAGGGTGACCAGGCCGGCGTCCTTGAGGAGCCTGACCTCGGCGTGCGGGGTGGCGCCGGCCCGGTCGCGGGCGGCTGCGTCGGTGGCGAGGACGGCGGCGACCTCGGCGGCGCGGGCGATCCACTCGTCGGCGGTGGCGGGGACGGGGCGGGCCTGCCAGTCGGCGGGCGTGACGGTGCTCATGGGGTTGCCTCTTTCGCGGTGTGGGGGGTCAGACGAGGGCGGACTCGGGCTCCGTGTCGGGCAGTCCGGCTTCCAGTTCGCGCACGAGGGGCAGCACGCGCCGGCCGAAGTACTCGACCTCCTCGTGGTAGTGCAGGAAGCCGAGCAGGAGCAGGTCGACGCCGAGCCTGCGGTAGGCGACGATGCGTTCGGCGATCTGCTCGGGGGTGCCGATCAGGCCGGTGCGGAAGCCGTCGTTGTACTGGACGAGGTCCTCGAAGCCGGAGTCCTGCCACATGCCCTTGCCGTCGGCGGTGGACCGGCCGGCCTGCTTCACGGCGGCGCCGAAGCCCTCGACGGCCTCGTTGTCGGCCTTGGCGATGATCTCGCGGAGGGTGTCGCGGGCCTCGGCCTCGGTGTCGCGGGCGATGAGGAAGCCGTTGAGGCCGAACTTCGGTGCCGCTCGGCCGACTTCGGCGGCGGACTTGCGGACGTCGTTGATCTGCTCGATCACTCCGTCGTAGTCCTTGCCGTTGGAGAAGTACCAGTCGGAGACCCGGCCGGCCATGGCGCGGGCGGCGGTGGAGTTGCCGCCCTGGAAGATCTCCGGGTGCGGGCGCTCGGGGGTGTTGAGCGGTTTGGGCTTGAGCGAGAAGTCCCGCAACCGGTAGAAGTCACCGGCGAGTTCGGTGTGGTCCTCGGTCCAGATGCCGCGCAGGGCGGTGATGAACTCCTCGGCCCGCCGGTAGCGTTCGTCGTGCTCCAGCCAGGGTTCGCCGAGGGCGGTGAACTCGCCCTTGAACCAGCCGGAGACGACGTTCACGGCGAAGCGGCCGCCCGAGAGGTGGTCGGCGGTGGCACCGAGCTTGGCGAGGACGCCGGGGTGCCACAGGCCGGGGTGGACGGCGGCGATGACCTTCAGGCGCTCGGTGGCGAGCAGCAGGGCGAGGCTGAAGCTGGTCGACTCGTGCTGGAACTCGGCGCCGTAGCTGGCCATGTAGCGGACCTGGCTGAGCGCGTACTCGAAGCCGTTGTTCTCGGCGAGGACGGCGAGTTCGCGGTTGTAGTCGTACCCCCAGTCGGTGCGTTGTTCGATCTTGCTGGTGACGAGTCCTCCGCTGACATTGGGGACCCAGTAGGCGAATTTCACGGGCGCGGCGGGCATGCGGAACTCCTGTTGCGAGTTTTCGGGCACGCCGGAATTCACAGGGTGCGGGGCGCGGGAAATGCGCGGCACGGTGAATTCGGGCGGGAAAAGGAAGGAGGAGAAGCGGGCGGAGCGCGGCGGATCGCGAGGTGGGAGGGATCAGGCCGCGGCGCAACAGGAGGCGCTGGAGACGCGCGCGAGGTCGACATGGCGTCGCCGCGTGAGGTCCAGTCGCATCTTCATGTCGTCGATGGTCGCAGTCGGCGCCGAGGGCCGTCAAGGAAAACCCGACCGTTCTCGCATCGCGGACCATGGGATTTCACGAACGTGTGACAGGGAAACCCTTGAACGCGTCTCGAATAACCGCGCATTCTGCCGGGGTGCGAACCGAACAGCTGGAATACATAGCGGCCGTGACCCGGCTCGGATCGCTGCGCCGGGCGGCCGACGAACTGCGTCTGTCGCAGCCCGCGCTGAGCGAGACCGTGCGGAACCTGGAGCGGGAGCTGGGTGTCGACCTGCTGGAGCGCAAGCGCACCGGGGCGACGATGAGCACGGCGGGCCAGGAGCTGATGCCGCGGATCGTGGAGGTGCTGGAGGCGGTGGACCGGCTGCGGGCGGCCGCCGGTGAGCAGCACCGCCTGAGCCGGATGGTGCGTGTCGGCACGGTCAACGCGGCGACCGTGCCGCTGCTCATCCCGGTGCTGCGGGACTTCCGGTCCGCGCATCCGGTCACCCAGGTCGAGGTGGTGGGCGCGCAGCAGACGGAGATCCAACGGGGGCTCGCCGAGGGCGGTTTCGACCTCGGGCTCGTCAACCACCTGGACGGCGACGACGTGCCCGCCGGGTTCGAGGCCACCGAACTGCTGCGCGGCCGGCCGGTGGTGTGCGTGCGCCGGGACAGTCCGCTCGCCGCCGGGCCCGAGGTGCCGGTCGACGCACTGCTCTCGGTGCCGCTGATCGCGATGCGCACCGGCTATGTGATGCACCGCTACGTGCACCGGCTGCTGGCGGACCGCACACCGGCCTTCTCGTACTCGACCGACGGCGCCGAGATGGGCAAGCTGATGGTCGCGGAGGGGCTCGGGGCGACGGTGCTGCCGGACTTCAGCGTGGTCGGGGACCCGCTGGAGCGCGCCGGGACGATCGTGTGCCGGCCGCTGGCCGGGGACACCACCCAGGTGGTGCTGATGCTCCAGCGCCGGCGGACCGATTCGGTGCCCCGGGCGGCCCGCGACCTGCACGAGACGTTCGTGCGCCGGGCCCGCGAACTGGGCGGGGGCGGCCCGCCCCCGCCCCCTGGGAGGTGAGGGGTTCCTCCTGGGCGACGGCGGCTTCGCCCGGCCTCCGGTCCCGTGGGAACTCAGCTCTTCCCGTCCGCGGCCAGGCGGAGGGCCTCGGCGACCGTGTGCGGGATGTCGGTGACGGGGAACAGCACGTGCCGCACGGTCCGTTCGGCGTCGACGACCAGGACCAGCCGTTTGTGGCGCAGCCGGCCGGCGCCGCGGAAGGCGGGCAGCCGCAGGGCCGCCGTCAGACGGTGGCCGGCGTCGGAGAGCAGCGGGTACGGGAGGTCCTCCGCGCGGGCGAACCCGGCCTGCTCCCCGGTGAACTGGGTGCTGATGCCGCGTACCGCGACGCCCGCCCGCCGGAAGTCCGGCCAGGCGTCGCGAAAGCCGCGGTGCTCCAGCGTGCAGCCCGGGGCGCCCGGGATCGGCGGCTCGCCCCAGTCGACGCCCGTGCCGGGGTAGGTGAACAGCACGGTGGCGCGGGCGTCCGGGTCGATCAGCGGGGAGCCGGCCGGGGTGCCGGGCAGGCTCAGGTCGTCGGGGAGGCGGGTGCCGGGCAGGGCGTGGACGCGGGCGTGCTCCGCGCCGTCCCCGGCCGCGGTCGCGGTGAGCGCGCCGTCGCCGAGGACCCAGCGGTCGCCCCAGTCCTGCATGGCGACGAGCACCGGGAGCAGGGCCGTGCCGGCGTCGGTGAGCAGGTACTCGTAGCGCACCGGCCGCCGTTGGTACAGGCTGCGCCGGAGCACGCCCTGGGCGACCAGGCGGCCGAGGCGTTCGGTGAGCACCTTCCGGGACAGCCCGATCTCGGCGGCCAGCGCGTCGAAGCGGACGTGGCCGCCGGCGACCTCACGCAGGACCAGCACGTTCCACCAGTCCCCCAGGACCAGCGCGGCCTGGGCGACGCCACACGTCTCGTCGGCGTTGTGCATCCTCATGGACCCATAGTAGGTTCCTTTTCGAGACTCACTTTGTTTCCAACCGGAACTTACCGCCCGCCGGCGCACGGAGCCGCGGGCCCAGCGTGAGGAGCTGCACCGTGACCGCCATCAGCCGCGTCGTCGCCCGGGAGATCATCGACAGCCGGGGCCATCCCACCGTCGAGGTCGACGTGGAACTCAGGGACGGCTCGCTCGGCCGCGCCGCCGTCCCCTCGGGCGCCTCCACCGGCGCCCGGGAGGCCGTGGAACTGCGCGACGGCGACCCGGCCCGCTTCCACGGCAAGGGAGTCCGCCGCGCGGTCGACGCCGTCAACGAGACCGTCGCGGACGCCGTGACCGGACTCGACGCCGAGGACCAGGCGACGGTCGACCGCACGATGATCGAGCTGGACGGCACCGAGACCAAGGCCCGGCTCGGCGCCAACGCCCTGCTCGGCGTCTCCCTGGCCACCGCCAAGGCCGCGGCCGCCGCCCACCGCCTCCCGCTGTACCGCTACGTCGGCGGGGTCGGCGCCCGGCTCCTGCCGGTGCCGATGATGAACATCGTCAACGGCGGCGCCCACGCCGACAACCCGCTGGACTTCCAGGAGTTCATGATCGCCCCCGTCGGCGCGGCCACCTTCGCCGAGGCCGTCCGGATGGGTTCCGAGGTCTTCCACACCCTGCGCACCGGCCTCCTCGCCGCCGGCCACAGCGTCAACGTCGGCGACGAGGGCGGCTTCGCCCCCGACCTGCGCACCGCCGAGGAGGCGCTGGACTTCGTCGTCCGCGCCATCGAGCAGAGCGGCTACAAGCCGGGCACCGACATCACCCTCGTCATGGACCCGGCCAGCTCGGAGTTCTTCCGCGACGGGGTGTACGACTACACGGGCGAGGGCGTCCGCCGCAGCCCCGCCGAACACGACGGGTACCTGGCCGCGTTGGTCGACCGCTACCCCGTCGCGTCGATCGAGGACCCGATGGCCGAGGACGACCACGCGGGCTGGCGCGACCTGACCGCCCGGCTCGGCGACCGCTGCCAGCTCACCGGCGACGACGTCTTCTGCACCAACGAGACCCTGCTGCGGGCCGGCATCCGCGACGGCATCGCCAACTCGGTCCTGGTGAAGGTCAACCAGATCGGCACCCTCACCGAGACCCTGGCCACCGTCACCACCGCCCACCGCGCGGGCTACACGGTCGTCATGTCCCACCGCTCCGGCGAGACCGAGGACACGACCATCGCCGACCTCGCCGTCGCCACCGGCTGCGGCCAGATCAAGACCGGCTCCCTCTCCCGCGCGGACCGCACCGCCAAGTACAACCAACTCGTCCGCATCGAACAGGAACTGGGCCCCCAGGCCCGGTACGCGGGCACGGAAGCCCTGGGCCTGCGCCGCTGACACCCACAGGCGGACGACGCCTCCCCCGCGCCGCCTCCCTCTCGGGCCGCCCTCGCGGTGCCGCCCCCCTCGGTGCCGCCCTCGCTCAGCCGGAGGTGCTCAGCCGGAGGTGCTCGGGGCGGGCTCGTCCGCGGTGTCGGCCGCCCGGGTGAGCCGGGGCAGCAGCCGGGCGAGCGCGCCCTCGTCGCCGACCGCGCCGAGCAGCCGGGCCTGGTCGGCGCGGACCCGGTCGGCGGCCCTGCGGTGCAGCTCCTCGCCCCGCGGGGTGAGGTGGAGCAGGACGCGGCGGCGGTCCTGGGGGTCGGGGCGGCGGTGGACGAGGTTGCCGGCGACCATGCGGTCGACGAGCTTGGTCAGGCTGGGCGCCGGCATCAGGGCCTGCTCGGCGATCTCGGACATCGCGTGCCCCCGGCCGTCCCCGACGACCGACAGGACCCGCCACTCCTCGACCGCGCAGTCCTCCTCGGCCAGCACCGCGGCCAGCCGCCGGACGATGCTGCGCTCGGCATGGCCGAGCAGATGGGCGAGGTCCGGCGAGGAGGGTACGAACGGCATTGCCGGTGTCCTTCCGGTAGGTCTACTGTGCGCGCAGAATACGAGCCTCAGCGAGGGCGCCGGGGTCCGGGACCCGCATCCGCGTTCCCATGCCCGCACGGAGGTGGCCGATGCGTCCGGCGCCGCCGGGTGACACGAGTGCCGTGCTGGTCCTCGCGCTGGTCGTGCCCCTCCAGGGCCCGGCGGGGGTCTTCGGGCCGTCGTGCGAGTCGGCCGCGCGGCTGGCGGCGGAGGAACTCAACGCCGCCGGGGGTGTGCTGGGCCGCGAGGTCAGGCTGGTCACGGTGGACGGCGGGGCGCCGCCGCACCGGGTGGCGGCCGAGGTCGGCACGCTGGTCGAGGTGGGCGCCGTCGACGGGGTGGTGGGCTGGCACACCTCGGCGGTACGGCAGGCGCTGCTGCCCCGGATCGCCGGCCGGGTGCCGTACGTCTACACCGCGCAGTACGAGGGCGGCGAGCGGACCCCCGGGGTGTTCCTGACCGGTGAGACCGACGCCGCCCAACTGCTGCCCGCGATGCGGCTGCTGACGGAGGCCGGCGGGGTCAGGCGCTGGTGCACGGTGGGCAACGACTACGTCTGGCCGCGGGTGACCGCCCGCGCGGTCCGCGGGTACGCGCGGGCCTGCGGCGGCCGGGTCCGGGACGAGGTGTTCGTGCCGCTGGGGACGGACGGGTTCGCGCCGGTGCTGCGCCGGATCGAGCGGTGCGAGGCCGACGCGGTGCTGATGCTGCTGGTCGGGGCCGACGCGGCCCGCTTCAACCGGGCGTTCGCCGCGCACGGACTGCACCAGCGGTGCCTGCGGCTGAGCACCCACATGGACGAGAACATCCTGCTGGCCACCGGCGCCGAGGGCACTGACGGGCTCTGGGCGACGGCCGGCTTCTTCGAGGCCCTCGCGACCGCGGAGAGCCTCGACTTCGGCGCCCGGCACGCGGCCCGGTTCGGTGCGCAGGCGCCGGTGGTGGGCAGCCCGGGCGAGTCGTGCTTCGAGGGGGTACGGCTGCTGGCCGCACTGGCCGAGCGGGCCCGTTCGCTGGACGTACGGGCGCTGAGCGCGGTCGGGGACGCGGTGTCGTACGAGGGTCCGCGGGGCGTCGTACGGCTGCGCGGCAACCACCTCGCCCAACGGCTGTACCTGGCACGGGCGGACGCCTTCGACTTCCACGTGGTCGCCCAACTCTGAGGCCACGCCCAATACTTCCCACGGGAAGTATCAAGCTTTGTCTTTTAAAGCAGGTGAAACGTTCGGGAAACAGCGCGCCGCGACTCTTCCGTGCAAACGACCGGGGACGAGAGAGGAACGAGTCGTGACGGAGATCGTCGGCAAGGAGGCGCCGCCGACCGCGGCGGAGAGCCGGACGGACGGCAAGCGCACCTACAACGACTGGGCGCGGAACGACACGTTGGAGGACTACTCGCTGCGCTACGCGCCGAAGTCCTTCCGCCGCTGGACCCCCTACGTGGTGGCCACCACCGCGCTCGGCGGCATCGCGTACCTCGCGGACTTCGCCATCGGCGGCTCGATCGCCGTCTCCAACGGCTTCTCCAGTGCCATGGTGGCGATCCTGACGGCCGCGGTGGTCATCTTCCTCACCGGCATCCCGATCTCGTACTACTCGGCCAAGTACTCCATCGACATGGACCTGTTGACCCGGGGCGCGGGCTTCGGCTACCTCGGCTCGACGCTCACCTCGGTCATCTACGCCAGCTTCACCTTCATCTTCTTCGCCCTCGAAGGCTCGATCATGGCGCAGGCCCTGGAGCTGGGCCTGCACATCCCGCTCGCCGTCGGGTACCTGATCTGCTCGCTCGTCATCCTGCCGCTGGTCGTCTACGGCATGACCGCGCTGTCGAAGATGCAGGTGTGGACGCAGCCGGTGTGGCTGGTGCTGATGGTCGCGCCGTTCGTGTCCATCGCGATCCAGGACCCGGGCAGGTTCTCGGAGTTCACGCACTTCGCGGGCGACTCCCCCACCGGGTCGGGCATCAGCATGCTGGGGGTGGGCGCGGGGGCGGGTGTCGCGCTGTCGCTGATCGCGCAGATCGGCGAGCAGGTGGACTATCTGCGGTTCATGCCGGACAAGACCCCGGAGAACGGCAGGAAGTGGTGGGGCGCGGTGCTCTCCGCCGGTCCCGGCTGGGTGGTGCTCGGTGCGGCCAAGCAGATCGGCGGCGCCTTCCTCGCGTTCTACATCGCCGGCAGCGTGGGTCTGGCCAAGGCCAACGAGCCGATCCAGCAGTACGTGTCCGGCTTCAGGACGTTCGCCGCGCCCGTCGCGCTGGGCCTGGCCACGTTCTTCGTGATCCTCTCCCAGATAAAGATCAACTCGACGAACGCGTACTCGGGTTCGCTGTCCTGGTCGAACTTCTTCTCCCGGCTGACGCACCGTCACCCCGGCCGGGTCGTCTACATCTTCCTCAACGTCGGCATCGCGCTGGCCCTGATGGAGGGCGGTGTCTTCGGCTTCCTCAACACCGTGCTCGGCTTCTACTCCAACGTGGCCATCGCCTGGATCGGCGCGGTCGTCGCCGACCTGGTCATCAACAAGCCGCTGGGGCTGAGCCCCTCGTACATCGAGTTCAAGCGCGCCCACCTGCACAACTTCAACCCGGTCGGCTTCGGCTCGATGCTGATCGCGTCGGCGGTCTCGATCGCCGCCTACTTCGACGCGTTCGGGGCGTACGGCAAGGCGTACTCGCCCTTCATCGCGCTGTTCCTGGCGATGGTGCTCTCGCCGCTGTTCGCGGTGCTGACCAAGGGCAGGTACTACATCGCCCGCGTCGACGACCTGGCGGAGCCGCTGCTCGGCGAGGACGGTCTGCCGTCTGCGGTCACGCTCGACTGCACGGTGTGCGCGACCGCCTTCGAGCGGCCCGACATCGCCGGCTGCCCCTTCCACTCCGGCGCGGTCTGCTCCCTGTGCTGCAGCCTGGAGAAGGACTGCCACGACTCCTGCAAGAGCGGCCCGGTGACCCTCGCCATGCCGACGGTACGCACCGCGGACTGACCACCGGTCCGCCTGCCGCCCCGGTCAGCCGCCGCCGGTGGCGTCGTCCACCGGCTGGAGCCGGGTGGCCAGGGGCAGCAGGGAGAGGTGGGCGAGGTCGCCCGGCGGGGGTGTGGTCACCGACCACAGGGGCGCGGGGGTGCCGTCGGCGACCGCGGCCGGGGCGTCGGTGAGGTTCATGCGCTCGCGCAGCCGGCCGTAGAAGTCCATCGGCGCCAGCCGGACCACCCGCAGCCGGCTCGGGGCGGCGTACACCCCGATCCAGTCACCGGGCCCCAGCACGCCCCGCACCTGGCCGTCGATGCTGACGGCGGCCTGGCCGGAGCGTTCGAGGACCCGCAGGCCGACGGGCTCGTCCGGGGCCGTGACGACCGAGCGGTTGAACGCCATGTGCGGGGCGACCGGGGTGAAGACCAGGGCGTCCGCGCACGGCGAGACGACGGGGCCGCCGGCCGCGAAGCTGTAGGCGGTGGAGCCGGTCGGCGTCGCGACCAGCAGCGCGTCGGCGGAGTAGGAGGCCAGCAGCCGGCCCGCGATGTACACGCCGACGGAGACCTGGCGGTCCCGGGACAGCTTCTCCACCACGATGTCGTTGACCGCGGTGACGTGCAGCGGCACGCCCCACTCGGCGTCCGTCTCGCAGTCCGTGCGCACCTGGGGCGGGGGCAGCAGCGGACCGCGGCCGTAGCGCATCAGCTCCTCCATGTCGGCCGGCATCTCCGGGCGGCGGGAGGCCCGCATCGTCAGCAGCATGCGGCTGTCGACGGTGAACCGGTCCTCGCGCACCGCGTCCAGCGCCGCCCGCACCGAGCGGGCCGGCACCTCGGTCAGGAAGCCGACCCGGCCCAGGTCGACGCCGAGGACGAGCGCGTCGTTGCGGGCGGCGAGCCGGGCGCCGCGCAGGAAGGTGCCGTCACCGCCGAGGGTGACGACGAGGTCGGGATGGCCCGCGGCCGCGACCTCCTCCCCCGAGCTGTGCCGTCCGCCGTCGTGCCAGACGTCGATGTCCGCGCACCGCACGCCGTGCTCCGCGGCCCACTCCCGCACCGCGCGGGCCGCCTCCGCGGCCTCCGTACGACCCCCGTGCACCACCAGTCCGAGCCCGTTCACCGTCATCTCCGCCTCCAGGACGCCGTGGCCGGCCGCTGTTCCCACGCTGTCACGGCGCGGCGGATCTGTCGGGCGGAGCGGGGTCACAGCCCCAGGGAGACGGCGAGCCGGGTGAGCTCGGCGGTGGTGTTGATGTCGAGCTTGGCGCGGATCCGGCGGAGGTAGGCATCGACCGTGTGCCGGGAGAGCCCCATCTGCCGGGCGGCCTGGAGGTAGGTGCAGCCGGCGGCGATGTGCTTCAGCGTCTCGCGCTCACGCGGGGCCAGCGCGGCGGCGGTCTCGGTGGGCCGGGTGACAACGGTGAAGCTCATGGGAGGTTCCTTCACTGCGACTGCTGATGCGGCCACTGGTGCGACCGCCGATACGACTGCCCCATAAGGGGCGTTTTGTCCGTTTACAAAACCCTGACAAGCCGACGTCATGACGCCGTCCGCCGACTGTCACAGGCGCGTCACAGGAAACCGGGACGGGCGGGGCGCGGGCAGGGCGCGGAGCGCGCGGGCGGTGGCGGATTGGTGCTCACCGCCGGCCGGGATCATCCTGGTGGGGAGAGTCGGCCGTGCAGGTTCCGCGAAGGATGAGCGGCGATGGAGCGACGTCCCACCCCTCCCAGCAACCCGGCGCAGACCCACGCCGTGCCGCAGGGGGCGTACACCGCGGCGGTCACGGTGGACGAGCGGGGCGTCGTGACCGGCTGGAGCGACGGGGCCGGGCTGCTGCTCGGCTATCCGCCCGCCGAGATCCTCGGGCACCCGGCCGCCGGACTGCTCGCCGAACCGGACCGGGACACCTGGCGGGAGGCCGCCACCGGGCCGCGCTGGAGCGGGACCGCGGCGCTGCGCCACCGGGCCGGACACCGCCTGGACCACGACGTACTGGTGCACCGCCGGCCCGCGGGACGGCGGCCGGGCGGCACGGAGTGGCTGGTGGTGTCCGCCGTGACCGGACCGCCGCCGGCCGCCGACCGGACGCTCGGGGCCTGGGCCTTCGACCAGTCCCCCTGCGTCACCGCCGTCTTCGACGAGGCGCTGCGGCTGGCGCGGGCCAGCGCCGGGATGCAGCGCACGCTCTCCCTGGCGGAGGGGACGATGCGCGGGCTGCGGCTGACCGACATCGCGCCGTACGAGGGCAGCGCCGAGGCCGAGGCGGGGATGCGGCGGGTCCTCGACGGCGGCGGACCGCAGGACGTCCGCCTCCGGCTGGACCCGGCCGACCCGGACCGCGGCTGGCAGGCCCGGCTGGTGCCGCTGGCGGACTCCGGCGGGCGGGTGCGCGCGGTGGCCCTGACGGCCCACCCCGACCCGTCCGAACGGCTGGTACGGCAGCGGATGCTGCTGCTCGGCGAGGCCGGGCTGCGCATCGGCACCGGCGCCGACATGCAGCGCACCGCGCGCGAACTGGCCGACGTGGCCGTGCCCGCCTTCGCCGACGTGTGCGCCGTGGACCTGCTGGACGCGCCCCGGCCGGGCGCGGCGCCCGGCGACGGCCGCGCGCTGCGGCGGGCGGCCGTGCGCTCGGTGCCCGACGGGCCGCCGCTCCCCCAGCCGTCGGGCGCGGCGCTGCGCTGCCCGCCCTGGTCCCCCGCGGGCCAGTGCCTGGCCGGGGGACAGGGCGCGGTGTACACGGGCGACGACGCGGTGGTGGCCCGCTGGGCGCGGGAGGATCCGCAGGCCGCGGCGTGGATCGGGGAGAGCGGGGCGCACTCGCTGCTGGCGGTGCCGCTGCGGGCGGGCGGCACCGCGTTCGGGGTGGCCCTCTTCGGGCGGAGCCGGCGGGCCGAGCCGTTCGACGCGGACGACCTGTGGCTGGCCCGGCAGCTGGCGGCCCGGGCGGCCACCAGCATCCAGGGCTCCGCGCGCACCGAGCGGCAGCACACCACCACGATGACCCTCCAGCGCAGTCTGCTCCCCCAGACGCTGCCCCGGCAGTCGGCGCTGGACATCGCCACCCGCTACCTGCCCTCGGTGAGCAGGGCCGGGGTGGGCGGCGACTGGTTCGACGTGATCCCGCTGTCCGGGACCCGGGTCGCGCTCGTCGTCGGCGACGTCGTGGGCCACGGCATGCGGGCCGCGGCCACCATGGGCCGGGTCCGTACGGCGGTCCGCACCCTGGCCGACGTCGACCTGCCGCCCGACGAGCTGCTCAGCCACCTCGACGACCTGGTCGTCCACCTCTCCGCCGAGGAGGCGGGCGCCGACGACTGCGCGGAGACCGCCGGCGGTGTGGGCACGACCTGCCTGTACGGCGTCTACGACCCGGTCACCCGGCGGCTCGCCGTCGCCCGGGCCGGCCACCCGCCGCCGGCCGTGGTCACCGAGGGCACCGTCCACTTCCTCGACGTGCCCGCCGGGCCCCCGCTCGGCCTGGGCGGGCTGCCCTTCGAGTCGTACGAGACGGAGCTGCCCGAGGGCAGCCTCGTCGCCCTCTACACCAACGGGCTGCTCGAACCCCGCGACCACGACATCGACGAGGCCCTCGACAAGATGTTCGCCGCGCTCGCCCGGCCCGCCCGGAACCTGGACGCCGTCTGCGACCGGGTCCTGACCTCGATGCTCACCCACCGCCCCGACGACGACATCGCGCTGCTCGTCGCCCGCACCCACGCCCTGCACGCCGACCGGGTCGCCACCTGGGAGCTGCCCTTCGACCTGGCCGCCGTCGCCGAGGCCCGCAAACGGGCCACCGAGCAGCTGATCGCCTGGCGGCTGGAGGAGGCGGCGTTCATCACCGAGCTGATCGTCAGCGAACTGGTCACCAACGCGTTCCGGTACGGCCGGCCGCCGGTCCGGCTCCGGCTCATCCACGACGACCACACCCTGACCTGCGAGGTCTTCGACTCCAGCAACACCGCCCCGCACATGCGGCGGGCCCACACCTTCGACGAGGGCGGCCGCGGACTGCTCCTCGTCGGCCAGATGGCCCAGCGCTGGGGCACCCGGCACTCCGGCACCGGCAAGACGGTCTGGGCGGAGCAGTACCTCGCCGGGGGCTGACGGCCGGCGGCACACCGCGGCGCCTGCGGCGGAGCGCTCAGCGGCCGAAGACCGGGCGGGCCCAGGCGGGCGGGAGCGGGGTGCGGTGCGGGGTGCGGCCGGTGGACAGACCGACCGTGGGGGTCCCGTCGCCGGAGCACTCCGGCGGTTCCGGCTCCGGCTCCGCCGCTCCCGTGCCGTACGCGGCGGTGCGCAGCGCGCCGACGAACTCCAGGCAGGAGCCGTAGCGGTCCTCGGGGACCTTGGCCAGCGCCCTGGCGAACACGTCGTCGAGGCCGGGCGGCAGCCCCGAGCGGGCCTCGCTGAGCGCGGGCGGCAGGTCGTACTGGTGCGCCCACAGCAGCGCGATGTCCTCGTCCCGGACGAACGGCGGGCCGCCGGCGAGCATCTCGAACACCACGCAGGCGAGGCTGTAGAGATCGCAGCGGCCGTCCACCGGGCGGCCCGAGATCTGCTCGGGCGCCACGTAGTCCAGCGTGCCGACGAACTCGCCGACGGTCGTGAACCCGGTCAGCGAGAGCGACTTCTTGGTCAGTCCGAAGTCCGTGAGGTAGACGTGCTCGGGATGCTCGCTGTCCGTGCCCCGCGCCACCAGGATGTTGCCGGGCTTGACGTCCCGGTGCACCAGGTCGTGCTCGTGGGCCGCGTCCAACGCGGAGGCGACCTGGGCGGCGATGCGCAGCGCCGCGTCCACCGGCAGGACGCCCTCCTTGTCGAGCAGCGCGCGCAGGTCCGGGCCGGAGACGTAGCGCATCGCGATGTACAGCACGCCATCCGTCTCGCCCGCCTCGAAGATCGGCACGATGTGGGGGTGGTCGAGGGCGGCGGCCACGCGCGACTCGTAGGAGAAACGGCGCCGGAAGGTGTCGTTGCGGGCCATCTCGGGGGCGAGCAGCTTCAGCGCGACGGTGCGGTCCAGGCGCAGGTCCGTCGCGCGGTAGACGACGGCCATCCCGCCGCGCCCGATCTCGCCCTGGACCTCGTAGCCCGCGATGCGCGTCGTCATCCCCTCGTCACCCCGCAGCATCCAAAACCTGCCCAAATCGTATCCAGCGGTGCGGTCGCCCGCCCGGGCGGACCCGTCCTGCGAGTAGACCCGGAACCGGCGGGCGGGGTCATGTTCCGACAGCTCGGGGCTTGACAGGCGCGGCCTCAGTCCTCGCGGGGGGCCGCCTGCCAGCCGGTCCAGCGCGACACGGTCACCAGGACCGCGGGACCGCCCGGGGGCAGCTCGCGGTACTGCGGGTACTTCCCGCACAGTGCCGCGACGACGCCCGCGGTGGCGGGGACGACGCTCGCCGCGCCGTCCGCCCGGACCCACCACAGCCGCTCCCAGTCCTCGTCGTACGCGTCGGCGAGGAGGCACACCAAGGGGCGCGCGGCGATGTTGCGCAGCCGCTTGAGGCGCATGGTGGTCTTGGGCTTGTGGTCGACGGCCGTGACGACGCCGTCCGTGCCGTAGCGCGCGAAGACGACCGGCACCAGATGGGGACGGCCGGCCTCGTCGACGGTCGCGAGCCGTGCCACCCGCGCCGCGGCGAACCGCCGCCTCGCCTCGTCCTCGGTCAGCTCCGGCACCGCGCCGCCCCTCCCCCGTCAGGGCGCGCGCAGCGCGTCGAGCACGTCGGCGTCCGTCAGCTGCCCGAAGTCGTCGTACCACTGGCCGACGGAGCTGAAGGCGACCGGCCGGCAGGGGCAGACCACGAGGTCGGCCTCGGCGGCCATCGCGTCCAGGGAGTCGGGCGCGCCGACCGGGACGGCCAGCACGGTCCGGGCGGGGCCGTGCCGCCGTACGTGGCGCAGGGCGGCGCGTGCGGTGGATCCGGTGGCCAGCCCGTCGTCGACGACGATCACGGTACGGCCGCGCAGCCCGGGCGGCGGCCGGCCCTGCCGGTACCGGAGCTCGCGGCGGCGCAGTTCCCGCCGCTCCCGTTCCACCACGGGGGCCAGGGACTCCTCGCTCAGGCCCAGGTGGGCGAGGGTCGCCCGGTCGAGGAGCGGCGGGTCGTCCCCGGCGATCGCGCCGACGCCGAACTCCTCGTGGGACGGCGCTCCGATCTTGCGTACGACGAGCACGTCCAGCGGGGCCGGGAGCTCGCGCGCGACCTCGGCCGCCACCGCCGCGCCGCCTCGGGGCAGCGCCAGCACGACCGGGTCCGGCAGGGCGCCCTCGTCCCGCAACCTCCTCAGCGCGTCGGCCAGTTCGCGGCCGGCGTGGGCACGGTCCCGGTAGCGCACGGCACGTCCTCTCGGCCGGGGTCGGCCCCCTCCTCCATGGTCACACCGGGGGCCGCCGAAGGCATCGAGGACCGGATCCGGCCACCCGCATAAATTCGCACACATTTTCTATAAACTGTGCGTACAGTCCCGCCGTGCCATTATCGGGCACCCCTCCGAGCAAGAACACATCGAGACGTACCCGGAGCTGGTCAGGAGGACGGCCGCGGAGGGACACTAGGTCGCCGGCCACACCTGGGGCCACAAGATCCTCACCCGGCTCCCGGACCGCGGGATACGCGCGGAACTCACCCGTACCGACGACGCCGTAGAGCGCCTCACGGGCCGGAGACCGACGCTCATGCGCCCGCCGCAGGGCCGCACCGACGCCGGCGTCCACCGGGTCTGCCGCGAGCTGGGCCCGGCGGAGGTGCTGTGGAGCGTGACCGCGAAGGACTACCTGACCACCGACTCCCGGCTCATCACCCGGCGGGTCCTGGACCAGGCGTCCCGGGACGGCATCATCCTGCTGCACGACCTGTACCGGGGCACCGTGCCCGCCGTGCCCGGCATCATCGACGCCCTCAAGGCGCGCGGGTACGTCTTCGTCACCGTCCCGCAGCTGCCGGCACCCGGCAGGGCCGAACCGGGCAGGGTGTACCGGCCGTGACCCTCCCCCGCCCCTCACCAGACCAGGTGGAGCTGTTCCGGGGAGCGGTGGATCAGCGTGGGGCGCATGGTGACCGGACGGCCGGGCGCGAGCCGCAGTCCCGGCAGCCGGCGCGTCAACTCCTCCAGGGTGATGCGGAGTTGCTCGCGGGCCAGCTGGGCGCCGACACAGGCGTGCGCACCGAGGCCGAAGGCGAGATGGCGGGCGGGGGCGTCCCGGGTGATGTCGAACGCGTCGGGGCCCGGATGCCGCGCGGCGTCCCGGTTGGCCGCGCCGAAGGCGACGAACAGCTCCGCCTCGGCCGGGAGTTCGGTGCCGGCGAGGACGACAGGACGGGTGGCGACCCGGCGGAAGCCCTGGAGCGCCGTGTCGTAGCGGGCCGCCTCCTCGACGGCCGCCGGGATCAGGTCGGGCCGGGCGCACAGCAGTTCCCACTGCCCCCGGTGGCTCAGCAGGTGCAGGACGGCGGTGCCGATGAGCGCGGTGGTGGTGAGGTGCCCGGCGATCAGCAGGTTCTGCAGATGCGCGACGGCCTCGTGCCGCTGCGCCAGGGTGAGTTCGTCCCCGCCCGGTCCGGCCACCGCGGCGACGACCTCGGTGGCCAGGTCCTCGCGGGGGCGGACGTGACGGTCGCGGACGCAGGCGTCGAGGACGTGCTGCATGGCGACCACGTCCTCGGCGGCGGCGACCTGCTCGTCCTCCGTCAGCGGGCGGAACAGCAGTTCCTCGGCGCGGTGACCGCCGTGCACGACGAGCGGGACGTCGGCGGGGTCGAGCCCGACGATCCGGCCGATCACCTCGCCGGGCAGCCGCGCGGCGTAGGCCGCCATCAGCTCCGCCCCGCCGTCGGCGGCGAACCCGTCGACGAGGGCGGCGGCGCGCTCCCGGACGTACGGCACCGCCGCCGCGATCCGCGCGGGCGACAGCGCGCGCAGCAGCGGGGCGCGCAGCCGCTGGTGCCGTTCGCCGTCCGAGACGACGACCACCGCACCGCCGCCGAAGCCGCCGCCCAGCACCTCCAGCGCGGCGGGCACCGGCATGGCGTCCGGCCGTAACGCGTTCACCGACGAGAACTCCTCCGTGCGGAGCAGCACTTCGCGTACGTCGGCGTCCCGGGCGACCAGCCAGGCGTCCAGCTCGGGCACGTGCACCAGCCCCTCGGCCGCCTGTGCCCGCGCGTAGAGCGGGTACGGCTCGCGCATCAACGCGTCGAGTCTGCGCTGCGGTTCGCTTTCGTGCGCCATGAGCGGCCCCCGGGACGACGACGGCGGACGGGTCGCGCTCATGGTGCCGCACCACCGCACGGCCGGGACAGGGCCGCGCGGAGCCCGGTCCAGAAGACGACCCACCACCCCTCCCGGGCGGCAGGGCCCGGGAGGCAGGGTGTTCCAGCCGCCCGCCGGGCCATCCAGGCGGGCGGTGAGCGGGTGTTCGAAGCCGTCGTCGACGAGGTAGAGCAGACCGGCGGGATTCTGCTGCGAGAGGACGTTCACGGCGGCCCGGTAGTGGACTCCGGTGTCATCCGTGAGGTGGATCTGGTAGTGCGGGCTGTCACCCGCGCCCTCGCGCCGGGTGTCGACCGCGCGTGCGATCGGTACGCCGTGGCTCTTCAGCGGCATGACAGCCAACTCGCCCTGAGGGAGGGGTGCTTCGCCCGCCCATGGCGGGAATCGTACGGCGGGCGGCGCCGGTTCCGGTCCGGGTCGGGGGATTTCGCCGGCCCTGTGAACACGCGGAGCGCGTCCCGCCGGCGGCGGCACGTTCCCTACGATCGTGCCGTGGTCAACTTCATCCTCCAGCGGACGGCTCCGCTGCCGATCGACGAGGCGTGGCGCCGGCTCACGGAGTGGTCCCGGCACGCCGACGTGGTCCCGCTGACCCGGATCACCGTCCTCACCGACGCCCCGACCCACGAGGGCACCGTCTTCGTGGCCCGCTCGGGTCTCGGACCGCTGTCCTTCGACGACCCGATGGAGGTGACCGTCTGGGAGCCTCCCGAGGACGGCGGCCCCGGCCGGTGCCGCCTGGTCAAGCACGGCCGGGTGGTGCTCGGCTGGGCCGAACTGGAGGTGCGCCCCGGCCCCGGCGGCCGCACCCGGGTGGTGTGGCACGAGGAGCTGCGGGTGCGGGGGGTGCCGTCGGTGTTCGACCCGCTGGTGCGGCGGGTGGCCCGGGCGGTGTTCGGACGGGCCGTCAACTCGCTGCTCCGTCGCGCCTGATCGCGCCCCCGCGCGGCCGGTGGCCCCTTGGCAGGGCCCGCCCGCACGATGGACAGTGGCCCTCCGGTGCCGAACGGTCACCGTGCGTCGAGGCGGCCGGGAGGCTCGGAAGGTGGCGTTCTTCTCGCCCGGGGAGGCGAAGCTGTTGCGGGAGGCCGGGCACCCGCGCGGATGGGCCCGGGGCACGGTGCTGATGCACGAGGGCGAGGCGGCCGACTCCGTCGTGCTGCTCACCGGCGGCCTGGTGAAGGCGACGGTCGACTCGGCCAACGGCTACACCAGCCTGCTCGCCCTGCGCGGCCCCGGTGAACTCCTCGGCGAACTCTCCTGCATCGACGGCCGGCCCCGCGGCGCGACCGTCACCGCGATGCGCCGCAGCGAGGGCGTGGTGGTCACCTCGGACGCCTTCGTCCGGCTGCTGGCGCGCGACCCGGGCCTGTGCCTGTCGGTGCTGCGCAGTGTCGTGGGCCGCCTGCGGGACTCGGACGGGCTGCGCGCCGAACAGGGCGCCCGCACCACCCGGGCCCGGGTCGCCGGACTGCTGGTGAAACTCGCCGTCCAGTACGGGTCGGCCGCACCCGAGACGCTGCCCGGCGCCGTCTCCGTCCAGGTCAACCAGCGTGAACTGGCCGCCGCCACCGGGGCCTCCCGGGAGTCGGTGGTGCGCTGTCTGCGGGCCATGCAGCAGGAGGGCCTGGTGGCCACCCGCCGGGGCCGCACCGTCGTGCTCGACCTGGCGGGCCTCAGGCGCTGGGCCGAGGAGTGAGCGGTCCGCTTGCACCCGGAACGCATGAGAACGGAACTCCCGCCGCCGAATGCGTCATTTGACGCTGTACGACGGCGGCGGAGACGCTTCGATCGTCCCCTGGCGCCCGGACCGGTAAGACGATCGGGGGAACGGACCGGGCGCTCCGGGGGCACACGCCAGTGGCCGCACGGGGGGAAGCGGGGGCTAGGCCACCGACCCGATCCGCCGCGCCGGGGCGGACGTCGCGTCGTGGTGGATCGGGGTGTGCGCGCCGGTGAGGGAGACGCCGCTGCCGCCACGGCGGTCGGCGACGATCTCGGCGGCGATGGACAGGGCGGTCTCCTCGGGCGTTCGGGCGCCGAGGTCGAGGCCGATCGGGGAGCGCAGCCGGGCCAGTTCCAGCTCGGTGACACCGACCTCGCGCAGCCGTCCGCTGCGGTCCAGGTGGGTGCGGCGGGAGCCCATCGCGCCGACGTACGCCACCGGCAGGCGCAGGGCCAGCCGGAGCAGCGGGACGTCGAACTTGGCGTCGTGGGTGAGGACGCACAGCACGGTACGGCCGTCCACCCGCGTCCGCTCCAGGTACCGGTGCGGCCAGTCGACGACGATCTCGTCGGCCTCGGGGAAGCGGGCCCTCGTGGCGAACACGGGCCGCGCGTCGCACACCGTCACGTGGTGGCCGAGGAACTTGCCGACGCGCACCAGCGCGGACGCGAAGTCGATCGCACCGAAGACGATCATCCGGGGCGGCGGGACGGACGACTCGATCAGCACCGTGAGCGGTGCTCCGCAGCGCGAGCCCCACTCCCCGATCTCCCGGGTGCCGGTGCGCCCGGCGTCCAGGAAGGCGAGGGCCTCGGCGGCGACCGTGCGGTCCAGCTCGGGACGGCCGCCGAAGCCGCCCCGGCGGGAGCCGTGGGCGTCCACCAGGACGGCGCGGCCGAGGAGTTCGGCCGGCCCGGTGACGATCCGCGCGACCGCCGTCGCCTCCCCGCGGGCCGCCGCGGCCAGCGCGGCCGCGACCACCGGCCGGGCGGGATCCGCCGCCCGTACCGGGGTGACGAGGATGTCGATGACGCCGCCGCAGGTCAGGCCGACGGCGAAGGCGTCCTCGTCGCTGTACCCGAAGCGCTCCAGGACGGTCTCGCCGTCCGCCAGCGCCTGCCGGCACAGCTCGTACACGGCGCCCTCCACGCACCCGCCGGAGACCGAGCCGACGGCGGTCCCGTCGGCGTCCACCGCGAGGGCGGCGCCGGGCTGGCGCGGGGCGCTGCCGCCGACCGCCACGACGGTGGCCACGGCGAAGTCACGCCCTTCGCCGATCCACCGGTCCAGCTCCTCGGCGATGTCCAGCATGTCCGGATCTCCTTGACTGCGGTGGGGAAGAGGGCGGTGGGGAAGGGCGCCCCCGGAGGGGCGCGGGCGAGCCGGCGGAGCGCCTAGTGGACGCCGAGCCGGCTCTCGATGGGATGGAGGGCGAAATAGACCAGGAAGATCGCGGTCAGTGCCCACATGAATGCCCCGATCTCCCGCGCCCTGCCCTGGGCCGTCCTGATGGCGGTGTACGAGATCACGCCCGCGGCCACACCGGTGGTGATGGTGTAGGTGAAGGGCATCAGGACGACCCTCAGGAACACCGGGACGGCGGTGGCCCGGTCGGCCCAGTCCACGTGCCGGGCGTTCATCAGCATCATCGCGCCGATGACCACCAGGGCGGCGGAGGCGACCTCCTGCGGGACGATCGCGGTGAGCGGGGTGAAGAACAGGCAGGCCGTGAAGAACAGCCCGGTGACGACGGAGGCGAGCCCGGTGCGGGCGCCCTCGCCGACACCCGTGGCCGATTCGATGAACACGGTCTGGCCGGAGCCGCCGGCCACCCCGCCGATCGCCCCGCCCGCGCCGTCGATGAACAGCGCCCTGGACAGGCCCGGCATCCGCCCCCTGCCGTCGGCGAGCCCGGCCTCCGTGCCGACGCCGATGACGGTGGCCATCGCGTCGAAGAAGCCGGCGAGCACCAGGGTGAAGACGATCATCGTCACCGTCATGGCGCCGACCCCGCCCCAGCCGCCGAACGCGACGTGCCCGAAGAGCGAGAAGTCCGGCATGGAGACGGCGGAGCCGTGCAGTTCGGGGCCCCGCCGGCCCACTGTCCGGGGTCGACGACCCCGGCGGCGTTGAGCGCGGCGGCCACGGCCGTGCCGGCGGCGAGGCCGATCAGGATGGCGCCGGGGACGTTGCGGGCCTGGAGCACGAAGATGAGCAGCAGGGTGCCGGCGAAGAGCAGTACCGGCCAGCCCACCAGTTCGCCCGCCGGGCCCAGGGTGACCGGGGTGGCCCTGCCCTGGTGCACGAAGCCGGACTTGTAGAAGCCGATGAGGGCGATGAACAGCCCGATGCCCATGGTGATGCCGTGCTTGAGGGCGAGCGGGATCGCGTTCATGATCATCTCGCGGAGGCCGGTGACGACCAGCAGCATGATGACCACGCCGTACAGCACGCACATGCCCATCGCCTGCGGCCAGGTCATCTGCGGGACGACCTGGGAGGACAGGACCCCGGACACCGACAGGCCGGCGGCGAGCGCGAGCGGCACCCGGCCGACGAAGCCCATCAGGAGCGTGGTGAAGGCCGCGGCGAACGCGGTCGCCGTGATCAGCGCCGACCGTCCGAGCGTGTCGCCGGCGACGTCCTTGCCGGACAGGATCAGGGGGTTGAGCAGGAGGATGTAGGCCATCGCCATGAAGGTGGTGACGCCGCCGCGGACCTCACGCGCGACGGAGGATCCTCTGCGGGATATGTGGAAGTACCGGTCGAGCCAGGACCGTCCGGCCGGGACGCGGGTGCCGTCGCCCGCGTCCTCGGGTGTGGTCCTGGGCTCTGCCGACTGCTGGGCCATGGTGCCGTCTCCCAAGGTTCAAAGAGGATTGGGATGTGCACGACCCGGGGGACGGCCCGAGACGAACGGTGGTGGTGCGCCTAGGCGTTGCCCGTCAGGTGCTCCGGGCGTACCGGGGTCCTGTTCAGCTCCAGTCCGGTCGCGTCGCGGATCGCCGCGAGGACGGCCGGCGTCGACGAGAGTGTCGGCGCCTCGCCGATGCCACGGAGCCCGTACGGGGCGTGGTCGTCGGCGAGTTCGAGGACGTCGACCGGGATGGTCGGCGTGTCGAGGATGGTCGGGATCAGGTAGTCGGTGAAGGAGGGGTTGCGCACCTTGGCCGTCTTCGGGTCGACGATGATCTCCTCCATCACCGCGATGCCCAGGCCCTGGGTCGTGCCGCCCTGGATCTGGCCGAGGACGGAGAGCGGGTTGAGCGCCTTGCCGACGTCCTGGGCGCAGGCCAGTTCGACCACCTTGACCAGGCCCAGCTCGGTGTCGACCTCGACGACCGCGCGGTGCGCGGCGAAGCTGTACTGGACATGGCCGTTGCCCTGCCCGGTGTGCAGGTCGAAGGGGACGGTCGGCCGGTGCCGCCACTCCGCCTCGATCTCGACCGCGTCCTCGCCGAGCACGTCGGCCAGGTCGGCGAGCACCTCGCCGGCGTCGGTGACGACCTTGCCGCCCTCCAGCAGCAGCTCGGCCGTGGCCCAGGCCGGGTGGTAGGCGCCGAACCTGCGGCGGCCGAGCTCCAGGACCCGCTCCCGGACCAGCTCGCAGGAGTTCTTGACGGCGCCCCCGGTGACGTACGTCTGCCGGGAGGCCGAGGTCGAACCCGCCGAGCCCACCCGGGTGTCGGCCGGCTGGATGGTCACCTGGGCGACACCCAGCTCGGTCCGGGCGATCTGCGCGTGGACGGTGACCCCGCCCTGTCCGACCTCCGCCATCGCGGTGTGCACGGTGGCCACCGGCTCGCCGCCGACCACCTCCATCCGCACCCGCGCGGTCGAGTAGTCGTCGAAGCCCTCGGAGAAGCCGACGTTCTTGATGCCGACCGCGTAGCCGACGCCGCGGACGACGCCTTCGCCGTGGGTGGTGTTGGACAGACCGCCGGGCAGCTGCCGTACGTCCGCGCCCTCGCTGCTCTCCCACTGGCGCTCGGGCGGCAGCGGCATCGCCTTGACGCGGCGCAGGAGTTCGGCGACCGGGGCGGGCGAGTCCACCGGCTGCCCGGTCGGCATGACGGTGCCCTGCTCCATGGCGTTCAGCTTCCTGAACTCCACCGGGTCCATGCCGAGTTGCGCAGCCACCTTGTCCATCTGCGCCTCGTAGGCGAAGCAGGCCTGGACCGCGCCGAAGCCGCGCATCGCGCCGCAGGGCGGGTTGTTGGTGTAGAGGGCGATGGCCTCGATGTCCACGTCGTCGACGACGTACGGTCCGATGCCGAGCGAGGAGGCGTTGCCGACGACGGCCGGGGAGGCGGAGGCGTAGGCGCCGCCGTCGAGCACGATCCGGCACCTGACGTGCGTCAACTTGCCCTCGTGGGTGGCCCCGTGCTCGTAGTAGAGGCGGGCCGGGTGGCGGTGGACGTGCCCGAAGAAGGACTCGAAACGGTTGTAGACGATCTTGACGGGCTTGCCGGTGCGCAGCGCCAGCAGGCAGGCGTGGATCTGCATCGACAGGTCCTCGCGGCCGCCGAACGCGCCGCCGACACCGGCCAGCGTCATCCGCACCTTGTCCTCGGGCAGGCCGAGCACGGGCGCGATCTGGCGCAGGTCGGAGTGGAGCCACTGGGTGGCGACGTAGAGGTGGACGCCGCCGTCCTCCTCGGGCACCGCGAGACCGGACTCGGGGCCGAGGAAGGCCTGGTCCTGCATGCCGAAGCGGTACTCGCCCTTGACGACGACGTCGGCGCGCCGGGCGGCCTCGTCGGCGTCGCCGCGGACGATCGGCTGGCGGTGCACGATGTTGGGGTGCGGGACGTGGCCGATGTGGTGGTCGGTGCGGTTCTCGTGGACGAGGACGGCACCGGGGGCGGTGGCCGAGGCCTCGTCGGTGATGACGGGCAGCTCGCGGTACTCGACCTTGATCTTGGCGGCCGCGCGGCGGGCGGTCTCCGGGTGGTCGGCGGCGACGATGGCGACCGGTTCGCCGTGGTGGCGCACCTTGCCGTGCGCGAGGACCGGGGTGTCCTGGATCTCCAGGCCGTAGTTCTTCACCTCGGTGGGCAGGTCGTCGTACGTCATGACGGCGTGGACCCCGGGCTGGGCGAGGGCCTCGCCGATGTCGATCGAGACGATCTCGGCGTGCGCGACCGTCGAGCGCAGGATCTGGCCCCAGAGCATGTCCTCGTGCCACAGGTCGGACGAGTAGGCGAACTCGCCGGTGACCTTGAGGGTGCCGTCCGGGCGGAGTGTGGACTCGCCGATGCCGCCCTTGGCCGGGGAGCCCTGGGTGACCTTGGTGGGTGTGCCGAGGGGGGCGCTGTCGGAAGGCATCGGCTCAGACCGCCTCTCCCTGCCGGGCGGCCGCGAGGCGGACCGCGTCCATGATCTTCTCGTAGCCGGTGCAGCGGCACAGGTTGCCCGACAGCGCCTCGCGGATGTCCGCGTCGGACGGGTTGGGGTTGTGCTCCAGCATCTCGTCGGCCGCGACCAGCAGGCCGGGCGTGCAGAAGCCGCACTGGACGGCGCCGGCGTCGACGAACGCCTGCTGGACGGGCGAGAGTCCGGCGTCCTCACCGGTCGTCGAGTCCGCACCCCCGCAGGCCCGCTGCCGCGCGTACTCCGCCAGTCCCTCCACGGTGACGACCTCCCGGCCCTCCACCTGGCCGGCCGCGACCAGGCAGGAGCAGACCGGCACCCCGTCCAGGCGGACCGTGCAGGACCCGCACTCGCCCTGTTCGCAGGCGTTCTTGGAGCCCGGCAGCCCGAGCCGCTCGCGCAGCACGTACAGCAGGCTCTCGCCCTCCCAGACGTCGTCGGCTTCCTGCGGACGTCCGTTGACGGTGAAGTTGACGCGCATCAGGCGACACTCCCCTTCCGAAAAGTGGTGCCGCGGTACGACTCCCAGGTCCAGGTGAGGGTCCGGCGGGCCATCACGCCGACCGCGTGGCGGCGGTAGCCGGCGGTGCCCCGGACGTCGTCGATCGGGTTGCAGGAGGCGGCGCACAGGTCCGCGAACTGCTTGGCGACCGACGGGGTGATGATCTGTCCGTTGTCCCAGAAGCCGCCCTCGTCGAGGGCCGCGTTCAGGAAGTCCTCGGCGGTCCGCGCACGTACGGGCGTGGGGGCGGCCGAGCCGATCCCGGTGCGCACGGTGCGCGTCTCGGGGTGCAGGGCGAGCCCGAAGGCGCACACGGCGATGACCATCGCGTTGCGCGTGCCGACCTTGGAGTACTGCTGCGGGCCGTCGGCCTTCCTCACGTGCACGGCGCGGATCAGCTCGTCGGCGGCGAGCGCGTTGCGCTTCACCCCGGTGTAGAAGTCGTCGATGGGGATGAGCCGGGTGCCGCGCACCGACTCGGCCTCGACCTCGGCGCCGGCGGCGAGCAGCGCGGGGTGGGCGTCGCCGGCCGGGGAGGCGGTGCCGAGGTTGCCGCCGACGCCGCCGCGGTTGCGGATCTGCGGGGAGGCGACGGTGTGCGAGGCGAGCGCGAGGCCGGGCAGCTCGGTGCGCAGGTGCTCCATGATCCGGGTGTAGGGCACCGAGGCGCCGAGGCGTACGCTCTCCTCGCCGACCTCCCATTCGTAGAGATCGACGATGCGGTTGAGGTCGAGGAGGTACTCGGGCCGGCGGTGGTCGAAGTTGATCTCGACCATCACATCGGTGCCACCCGCGATCGGCACTGCGGTGGGGTGCTCGGCCTTCGCGGCGAGCGCCTCCTCCCAGCTGGCGGGGCGAAGGAAGTCCATGACCGGCTCTCTTCTCCGTCTCGTTGATTCTCGTGAGTCGTGCGGATTGAGCCAATCCGTGTGCGGCGGGCCAGGCTCGTTCATGTCCTGTTAACGCGGAACGAGGTCAGTACACCGCCCCGTACTCCAGCGGGGTCAGTCACCGAAACCATGAAGGAGTTGGCTGGCCAGCACGGGCATCTTGTAGATTCGTATGAACGGAGGTCATCAGTAACCTCCTGGTTTTCCTGTGGAAACCCGGGAAACGCCCTGGCGACCGTCGGTTGCGGTCCCGCAGCTCTCGGTCACGGCCCGCGGCGGCGCCCGCCGGGTGCGTTCCCCATGCCCCTTCAAGATTCATCGTAGATTTCGAGACACGGAACGGCGGCGACGAGATGCGGCTGCGCGCACTGCTGGACACCGATGCGCTGGGCCTGCGGCTGCTCGGCGGCGAGGACGAGCTGGACCGCACCGTACGCGGGGTCATGACCACGGACCTGCGCGACCCCAGCCGCTACCTCTCGGGGGGCGAGCTGGTGCTGACGGGCCTGGCCTGGCGCCGGGACGCGGCGGACTCCGAGCCGTTCGCACGGCTGCTGGTGCAGGCCGGGGTGGCGGCGCTGGCGGCCGGTGAGGCCGAGCTGGGCAACGTCCCGGACGATCTGATCGCGGCCTGCGCGCGCCACCGCCTGCCCCTGTTCGCGGTGCACGAGTCGGTGGCGTTCGCGACGATCACCGAGCATGTCGTACGGCAGGTCAGCGGCGAGCGGGCCGGGGACCTCGCGGCGGTCGTGGACCGGCACCGCCGGATGATGACCTCGGGCCCGGCGGGCGGCGGTCCTGACGTGGTGCTGGACCTGCTCGGTTCCGACCTCGACCTGCGTGCCTGGGTGCTGTCCCCGACGGGCCGGCTGATCGCGGGTTCCAAGGTGACGGGCCCGGCGCTGCCCGCCGACGCCTGCGCCGGCCTGGCCGCCGAGCACCTGGCCGCCACCCGCACCGGCCGCCGCGGCCCGTACCGCGTGCTGCTGGACGGCACGACGTACTCGCTCTTCCCGATCCGTGCCGGCGGCCGCCCCCCGCAGGGGTCCCGGGACGTGCGCGAGACGGTCCTGTCGGACTGGCTGCTGGCCGTCGAGGCGGACGCGGGCGACTGGCCCGAGGAGCGGCTGGATCTGCTCCAGGGCGTCACCCAGCTGATCTGCGTGGAGCGCGACCGCCGGGACGCGGCCCGCACGGTACGGCGCCGGCTGGCCCAGGAGGTCCTGGAGCTGGTCCAGGCGGGCGCGGCGCCGGCCGAGATCGCCGCCCGGCTGCGGGTGGCCGCCCCGGTGCTGCTGCCGGGCCTCGGCGCGGCCCCGCACTGGCAGGTGGTCGTCGCCCGGGTCGAGTGGGCGGGCGGGGAGGTCGAGGGCGGTCCGGTGGCCCAGTCCCTGCTGGAGGAGATCCTGGTCGACCCGCTGGCGACCGGACCCGAGCCCTCCGACCGGATAGCGGTGGCCCACACCGGCGACGAGGCGATCGCCCTGGTCCCGCTGCCCGCCGTCGCCGCCGAGCACGACGGCTCCGAGTCCGGCATCCACGCCGACGCGCTGCTGGGGGCCGTACGGGACCCGCTGTCGGCGGGCCTGGGCGAGGACGGCCGGGTCACGCTCGGGGTCAGCGCGGCCGTGCACTCGGCGGAGGGGCTGCGCGGCGCGCTGGAGGAGGCCCGGCACGCCCGCCGGGTTGCCGCGGCCCGGCCCGGCCGGGTCTGCGCGGCGGGCCACCAGGAACTGGCCTCGCACGTCCTGCTGCTCCCCTTCGTGCCCGACGACGTCCGCCGCGCCTTCACCGCCCGGCTGCTGGACCCCCTGCGCGACTACGACCGTCGCCACCGCGCCGAGCTGATCCCGACGCTGGAGGCATTCCTGGAGTGCGACGGCTCCTGGACCCGCTGCGCCACCCGTCTCCACCTGCACGTCAACACACTGCGCTACCGCGTCGGCAGGATCGAGCAGTTGACGGGCCGGGACCTGTCCCGGCTGGAGGACAAGCTCGATTTCTTCCTGGCGTTGCGGATGAGCTGAGGTCACGCGGGCGTGCGACCGGTTCACGTCAAGTACGGTCACTGTCCCACGACTTTGTGAAATTATTCACCCACCCTCTTGGCCCCGCGCCGTGATCGATGCTGGAATGCCGCCACCACTTCACTGCTCGACGGCGCGCTAGGGGAGGGCAACGTGGCGTACTCCGCCATGTCTGGGAACGGAACGAACGCCGGTGACGATCCGCTCCAGACCGCGGTATGGCGGCTGCGCTCGCGGGCCTGCTGGGCCGACGCGGCGGCTCTGCTGCCGTCGGACACCGCGGCGTACTCGCTGCAACGGGCGGGGCTGATGGTCGAACGGTGCCTGTACACCGAGCGGGGCTGGGAAGAGGCCGAGGACGCGCTGCGGACGGCGGAGGCCCAGGCCCGTACCGACGAGGAACGGGGGGCGGCCGCCTGCGAACGCGGCCAGCTCGCCTACGCGGCGACGCTGCACGCGGTGCGCGACCGGGCCGACGAGGCGCGGGCGGCGCTCGGCAGGGCGGCGGCGCTGATCCCTCCGGGGGCGCCGGAGCGGGCGCTCCTGGACTTCCGCCGGGGCCTGCTGGCGGAGAACCTCACCCGGTCCCCGCAGGCGGCGCGCGCGGCCTACCGCCGGGCCCACGCGGCGGCCACCGCCCACGCCGATCCGCTGCTGCTGTCGTTCACCTGGCGCCATCTGGCGGGACTGGCCCTGCGGGACGGCGAGTTGGCGGAGGCCCGGCACGGCTTCGCCGAGTCGCTGCGGATCAGGGAGGAACTCGGCTACCTCGTCGGCACGGCCCCGGCCCTCGCCTCCCTGGCCGACGCGGAGTCGGAACCGGAGGCCTCACGCCTGCGCGAGGAGGCCGGACGGCTGTTCAGGCTCCTGGGCGGCGTCCCGACCTGGCTGGCCCGCCAGTTGACGCCACCCACACCAGGAGCGGCCACGGCCTGAGAGGGCCGCCCCCTGGCGGGGGAGCGGGGAAACGGCGAGGGCCCGGGGGAAACGGCGAGGGCGCGGGGAAACGGCGGGGGCGCAGGGAAACTGCGCCCGCGGGGAAACCGTGAGGCGCGGGAAACCGCGCGACCGGCACCCGCAGACCCGCACCCGGCACCCGGCACCCGGCGCACACTCGACGCCCACTCGACGCCCACTCGACGCCCGCCGCGCACCCGGCGCACCCGGCGCACCCGGCGCACCCGGCGCACCCGCGCGGTGGTCCCCCTGGGAGGTCTCCGCTCCTCACCCCGCGTCGGCGAAGTGCCCCGTCACCAGCGTCCGGACGGCGTCCAGGTCCCGCGCGGCCAACGCCTCCAGCAGCGCCGCGTGTTCCGCCGCGTCCGCCACCATCTCGGCCCGGGCCAGGCGCAGCGGAACCGCGCGCCGGTGCAGATCCTCCGCGATCTGCACCAACTGCTCGTTGCCGGCGAGGGCCAGCACCGCCCGGTGGAACGCCCGGTCGGCCTCCGCGTACGTCGCCCTGCACCCCGTCGCCGCGGCCCGCGCCGTCTCCTCGGCCAGCGGCCGCAACGCGGCCCACCGCTCGGCCGGCACACTGCGCGCGAGCCGCATGAGCACCGGCACCTCGATCAGCGCCCGCACCTCGGCGAGTTCGGCGAGCTCCCGCGCGCCCCGCCGCACGACCCGGAACCCGCGGTTGGGCACGACCTCGACCGCGCCCTCCTGGGCCAGTTGCTGCATCGCCTCGCGCACCGGCGTGGCGGAGACCCCGAACCGCTCCCCCAGCGCCGGGCCCGAGTAGACCTCGCCCGGCGCCAGCTCACCGCTGGCCAGCGCGGTGCGCAGCGCGTCCAGGATCTGCCCGCGCACGGAGGCCCGCTGCACGGCGGGCCTGGGCCGCGGGGCCGGCCGCTCTCCGTGGGCGCGCTCAGCGTGGGCGCGCTCCCCGTGCGGGTGCTCACCGTGGGTGTGCTCGCCGCGGGCCGCCGCCGTACCGGCGTATCCGGCGGCGTCACGGGCGGTGGAGCGGGTCGCCGTCTCCCCGGACCGTTGCGCGGGCACTCTGGCCGCCTCGGCGGGAGCCGCGTGCGCGTCCTGCTTCACGGGTCCTCCTCCGGGCCGTCGGCACTTGGGTCATTAACGGCGGGTTGTTACTTGTCCGTCAAGCACCTTAGGCGCACAAGGCGCCAGTTCAAATTTCCGTTCGGATGGGTAAGGTAAGGCTTACTTATTCAGCAGCCGGTTTCCGTGTCCGATCGGTGGTCACCCATGCCCTCCCCCGTCTCCGCGGCCTACGCCCGCCTCACCGAGGTCTACGCCGAACTCGCGGTGACCGAGCTCGGTCCGGACGAGGAGGCACCCCGGGGCGCCGGCTGGGTCGGCGCCGCGGAACTCGCGGCGGGCGGCCCCGGCCTGGACGCCTTCCTCGCCTGGGACGAGGACCAGGTGGTGCGGGACTACGGACAGCAGGCCCGCCCCGACGTGATCGCGAGCTTCGGCCTGCACCGGTACGCCTGGCCCGCCTGCCTCCTGATCACCGTCCCGTGGTTCCTGGACCGCCGGGTGCCGCGGCTGCCGGCGGACGGCGTCTCCTACGACCGCGTGGCCGGCCGGATGGCCGTGCGCGTCGCGTCCTTCGCCTGCCTCCCGGACGACCCGGCCGCGACACTGCCCGGCGCGGTCGTGGTCGCCGACGAGGAGGCGCTGCGGGCGGCGGTGCGGGCGGCCGTCGCCGAGCACCTGGAACCGGTCCTCGGCGGCTTCGGCCCGCGGATGCGGCGCCGCGGGCGCGCGCTGTGGGGCATGGCGACCGACGAGATCGTCGAGGGGCTCTGGTACATCGCCGAACTCCTCGGCGAGGAGGAACGGGCCGTACGGGCGATCGAGCAGCTGCTCCCGGGAGCCACCAAGCCGTACGTCGGCTCGGCCGGGTTCCGCGTGCTGACCGGGCCGGACGGGCAGCCGCTGCCCACCCGGGACCGGGCGAGCTGCTGCATGTTCTACACCGTGCGCCCCGAGCTGATGTGCGACACCTGCCCTCGGACCTGCGAGGACGAGCGGATCGCCAAACTCGCGGCGGCAGCGGCGGCCTGAGGCGCCCTCAGGGCCGCGCGCCGGGCGCACCACGGGCGTACCCCGCGTTCGGGCCACCCCGTGGCATCCACTAGGATCACCCATGGCAAGATCACCCATGCGGACAGTGAATTCACAACTTCCTCACTTGCCGCAGGAACTTTCCGAGGAACCACCCGTATGGGTAGTCTTACTCGAACTCAACTCCCGCCCCTCACGCGGCAGTTCGAGCAGAATGCCGCCCTGGGGCATCCCCTTGTACTTCCTTGGCGGCCTCTTGCCCCGAAACCCCCTGAGGGCCAGTGGAATTGGGCCACTATGGCGGGCGATACGCCCTATCCCAATGCAAGGGACCCCTAGATGAGACTGACCGACATATCGCTGAACTGGCTGCTACCCGGCGCCGTACTGCTCCTGGGCATGCTGGTCGCGGTGGCGGTACTGACGCGCTCCAAGCGGTCCAGCGGGGAGCACGCGAAGGACGACTCGTGGGAGCGCAGCGAGGAGCGGCGTCGGCGCAAGGAGGCCATATACGGCACCGTCTCCTACGCGCTCCTGTTCGCCTCGGCGTCGGTGGCCGCGGCTCTCTCGTTCCGCGGGCTGGTCGGCTTCGGCCAGCAGAACCTCGGCCTGTCCGACGGCTGGGAGTACCTGGTGCCGTTCGGCCTGGACGGTGCGGCGATGTTCTCCTCCGTCCTCGCGGTGCGCGAGGCGAGCCACGGTGACGCGGCCCTCGGCTCCCGCATGCTCGTGTGGACGTTCGCGGGCGCCGCGGCCTGGTTCAACTGGGTGCACGCGCCCAGGGGTGTCGACCACGCCGGCGCTCCGCAGTTCTTCGCCGGCATGTCCCTGTCCGCGGCCGTCCTGTTCGACCGCGCCCTGAAGCAGACCCGCAAGGCCGCCCTGCGCGAGCAGGGTCTGGTCCCGCGGCCGCTGCCGCAGATCCGTATCGTGCGCTGGCTGCGCGCTCCCCGCGAGACCTACAAGGCCTGGTCGCTGATGCTCCTGGAGGGCGTGCGCAGCCTGGACGAGGCGGTCGAGGAGGTGCGCGACGACCAGCGGCAGAAGGAGCAGAACCGGCTGCTCCGCCGCGAGAAGGACCGCCTGGAGCGGGCCCAGCTCAAGGCGATAAGCCGCGGCCACCGCGGCTTCGTCGGACGCACCGGTCGGCAGGACGAGGTGCACCAGGTCGAACGCGGACCTTCGCAGGCCTCCGCGGAGCCTGCCATATCGCCGGAACTGCCCGTACGCTCTCGGCCCTCCCTGCAGCCGGTCCGCAAAGGGTCTGATCCGATCACGGTCGACCTGACCGCGGAGGACGACACAATGGCGCTGCCTCGACTGGACTCGCTCGAGCGCAAGCTCAAGGACCTTGAGCAGCAGTTCGGCTGACGACCGGACGGCATTCGGGACGGGGGCGTGACCTTCAGGGTCACGCCCCCGTCCCGTTGTATACGCGACCGCCGTTCGCCGCCGGTGCACACGTCCGGTGTACGCGCTCGTCGCTAGGCGGCCTCGGCGTCCAGTTCGAACCACACCGACTTGCCGACGCCGTGCGCCTGTACGCCCCACGCGTCCGCGAGGGAGTCGACCAGCACCATGCCCCGGCCGTGTGTGCCGTCGCCGCCGCCCGGGGTGCACACCCGCGGCCTGCGCGCCGTGAAGTCCCGTACCTCCACCCGCAGTTGACTGGGCTCCAGGAAGGCCGTCAGCACGGCCTCGCGGTCGGTGTGGACGAGCGCGTTGGTGACGAGTTCGCTGGTCAGCAGTTCCGCGATCTCGGAGCGGCCCGGTCTCCCCCAGTGCCGCAGCAGTTCCCTCAGTTCCCTGCGCGCCTCGGGCACCGCCCGCAGGTCCGACCGTCCCAGCCGACACCTGAGCCGTGCCGGGTGTCCCCGTTCCGTCGTGTCGGTCTCTTCCCCCGTGGATCTCGCCGAGGAGGCCCCGATGGCAACGGGACCGCCCCCTCGCGCCTGACTGTTCATGACCCCCGCCCGCACGCGTTGCCGATTCCCCTCCTGATCGAACACGTTCACGGGGATCCATGCCCGCTCGGGCACGCGCCAGTCATGTCACGCGGATGACGCCGGGGTGTTCGGCCATGTCCAGGAGGGGTCCCGGCCCGTACGTCGTCTCCCGGACCGTCCCGTACGCGCCAGCGGTGCCGTCGACCAGGCGTGAAACAGCCCCTCGGGCACCCCCGGGAGCTGTTTCACGCGGTCCGCGGCCCCGCCGAAGCTGGCCGAAAGCCGCTCTTCCGGCTAGTTGCCGGCGGGACCGGTGGTGCCGATGCGAGTGATCTTGTGGGTGCGGTGGTTCATGTCGACGACCAGCTTCGAGGTGCTGTTGCGGCTCCAGGTGAGGGTGATGACGGCCTCGGTGCGGTTGCCGGCCGTGCCCTGGTCCGTGACCTTCCACTTGAGCGGGGTGTTCTGGGCGCGCAGCACCCCGTCCGCGTGCTCGCGGTTCTCCCAGGCCGCCAGCTTCCTCAGGTAGGCGGAGTCGATGTAGTACGCGCGCAGCGCGACGGGCAGCCGGCCACTGCCGTCGGGGTCGCTCTCGGCGTCGATGTAGGCGCCGTAGAAGTCGGCGATGCGGGTGATGTCGTCGCCCGGGGCACCGCTGACGCCGCGCGGCGCGCCGGCCGAGGCCTGCGCGGTGGCGCCGAGCCCGAGGGCCACGGCGAGCATGCCGACGGTGAGGACGGTGCGGGTCTTGCTGATCATGTTCGTTCCCCGTGTTCTGTGAGCTGGTTTCTTCGAACGTCAGTGGAGCTTGCGCACGGCCGTGGCGGTCGTCTTCCGGAACTCCTTCACCGGCGCGTCCGCGAAGCCGCCGAGCTGCCCCCAGTCCACGACCGTGACGGTGCGCCCCTCCCGGCCGAGCGAGAGCAGCCGGATGTCGGCGGCGCCCCACGAGGTCACCGTGCGCAGGGCGTAGACATGGGCGCCGTCGCCGACGCGCAGGTCGCCGAGGTCCCGGAAGGCGGCCCGGGTCTGCGGGTCGTCCCTCTCGATCCGGTCCGCGCAGGACACGATGTCCTCGTCCAGCTTCGCGAAGCGGCCCCGCGCGGCACGCGCGCTCGGCAGTTCGGCGGTGATCTGACGGGCACTCGTGTCGAGGTCGGTCCGGAACTCCCGGTGCCGGCTGTCCTGGCCGCCGCCGAGCGCGACGCCCAGGCAGGTGTCCTGCCGTACGGCTTCCGGCAGGCCGGCGGTGACCCGGCCGGCCGTCCAGGACGAGCCGGGGCGCGGCGGCAGGTCGGCCGCGGCGAGGAAGCCGGACGTCCCGGGTGCGGCCGCCGCCGGTGCGGCGAGTGCGGTACCGGCGGCCAGTGCGGCGCCGACGAGTGCGGTGAACGCGGTGAGCGCGCCGGTCCTGGTGCGCTTGGGCATGGGTGTCCCCCGTGGACGGTTGCGTGGATGCGGGCTGCCGCGGACCCCGCCGGCCGGTCGGTCCGGCGCCGGTCGGTGCGGCACCAGAAGCATCGGCGCTCACCGCGGCGCACCGCAACGGCGACCGCCCGGTTCACCGCCCTGGAACCATCCCAGCCCTTTTGACGTGCAGGTATACGAGTGCCTGGGATGCCGACGACCGGGGGAAGGTACCCGTGCGGGACGATGTCGAGGAGTTCGCGGCGCTGCTGCGCGCGCTGAAGAACCGTACGGACCGGAGCTACGGCTCCCTGGCCCGGCGCCTCCACATGAACACCTCCACCCTGCACCGCTACTGCGCGGGGGAGGCGGTGCCCCAGGACTTCGCCCCCGTCGAACGGCTGGCCGCGTTCTGCGGGGCGGCCCCGGCGGAACGCCTCGAACTCCACGAGCGCTGGCTGCGAGCGGTGGCGGCACGCCAACGGCCCCGCCCGACGGCACCAGAACCGGAAGCACCAAATCCAGCCGCACCGGCACCGGCAGCGCCAGACGTCCCCCCGGCCGAAAAGAAAGGGTCGGCGAAGGAGACGACGGAGACGGAAGCCGAGGCGGAGGTGGAAGCGGAGTCGGAGGCGCAGGTGGAAGCCGAGGCGGAGGTGGAAGCGCAGTCGGAGGCGCAGGTGGAAGCCGAGGCGGAGGCGCAGTCGGAGGCGCAGGTGGAAGCCGAGGCGGAGGCGCAGTCGGAGGCGCAGGTGGAAGCCGAGGCGGAGGCGCAGTCGGAGGCGCAGGTGGAAGCCGAA
>NZ_JBVJND010000017.1:201536-203662 GCF_055583825.1 Streptomyces sp. NPDC104367
CCGAGGCGGAGGCGCAGTCGGAGGCGGAGGTGGAAGCGGAGGCAGGGGCGACGGCCGAGGCGCCGGAGGGTGTCGTTGTCTTCTTGCCCTGGTATCGCCGTCGCCGCAGCCTGGTCGCGTCGGCTGTCGCCGGGGTGCTTCTCGTGACGCTGGGCAGTCTGTCCGCCCTGTCCGACGACCGCTCGCCTGCCACCGGCGCCGCACGGCCTTCCGGTGCCGCCCCGGCGACCGCCGCCGGGACCGCGAAGCGCGGCGGCGGCACCGGGTCCGCCTCCCCGAGGGCGACCGCCTCCCCGACCGGGTCGCCGTCGCCGTCGCCGTCGCCGTCTCCTTCGCCGTCTCCGTCTCCGTCCGCCGGTGGTGCGGCGACCCGTGCCCCCTCCTCCCCCGCGGCGGCCGTCCCCCTCACCTGGACCGCCGACTCCCAGCTCTGGGAACTGGGGTGCGACCACGACTACGTCATCGACAAGCAGCCGTCACTGGTCCCGCCGCCGCCCGTCCCGCAGGACGCCGCCGTCTGGGCGGCCACCCAGAACGCGGTGCACGGCGGCGACACGATCGTGGAGGTGTCGGTGCAGGGCCGCTCGGCCACGGCCGTCGTACTGGAGAACCTGCGGGTGCGGGTCGTCGGCCGTACGGCGCCCGCGCCCGGCGTCGCCTACTCCATGGCCGACGGCTGCGGCGGCGGGCTCACCCCGCGCCACTTCGACGTCGACCTGGACAAGGACCGTCCGATCGCCCGTCCGGTGGCCGGCGAGGGCCCGGACGGGCGGACCGTCTCCACCATGCGCCTGCCCTACCGGGTCTCGGCCACCGACCCGGAGGTGCTGCGCGTCAGGGCCTCCACCGCGGGCTGCGACTGCCGCTGGTACCTGGAGCTCGACTGGTCGTCGCAGGGCCGCTCCGGCACGGTCCGCGTCGACGACCACGGGCAGCCGTTCCGCACCAGCTCCGTCAGGGGCCTGCCGCACTACTGGTACGGCTTCGTGGACGGCGTCCGCCAGTGGGTGCCCACCGGCTGACCTACGGCCGGGGCACGTTGCGCAGGTTGGAGCGGGCGATCTGAACCATCCGGCCCACTCCCCCGTCGAGCACCATCTTGGACGCGGAGAGCGCGAACCCGGTGACCATCTCGGCCTTGATCTTGGGCGGGATGGAGAGCGCGTTGGGGTCGGTGACCACGTCGACCAGGGCCGGCCCCTTGTGGCGGAAGGCGTCCCTGAGCGCTCCGGCGAGCTGCTTGGGCTTCTCGACCCGCACCCCGTGAGCACCGCAGGCGCGGGCGACGGCGGCGAAGTCGGGGTTGACGTTGGTGGTGCCGTACGAGGGCAGGCCCGCGACCAGCATCTCCAGCTCGACCATGCTGAGGGCCGAGTTGTTGAAGAGCACGACCTTCACCGGGAGGTCGTACTGGACCAGGGTCAGGAAGTCGCCCATCAGCATGGCGAATCCGCCGTCGCCGGACATCGAGACGACCTGCCGGCGCCGGTCGGTGAACTGGGCGCCGATCGCCATCGGCAGCGCGTTCGCCATCGAGCCGTGGGAGAAGGAACCGATCACGCGGCGGCGGCCGTTGGGCGAGATGTAGCGGGCCGCCCACACGTTGCACATACCGGTGTCGACGGTGAACACCGCGTCCTCGTCGGCGAGTTCGTCGAGGACGGAGGCCACGTACTCCGGATGGATCGGGACGTGCTTCTCGACCTTGCGCGTGTACGCCTTCACCACCCCCTCCAGCGCGTCCGCGTGCTTCTTGAGCATCCGGTCGAGGAACCGCCGGTTCTCCTTGGCCCGCACCCGCGGCACCAGACAGCGCAGCGTCTCGCGCACGTCGCCCCACACCGCCAGGTCCAGCCGGGAGCGGCGGCCCAGCACCTCCGGGCGGACGTCGACCTGGACGATCTGCACGTCGTCGGGGAGGAAGGCGTTGTAGGGGAAGTCGGTGCCGAGCAGGATCAGCAGGTCGCACTCGTGGGTGGCCTCGTAGGCGGCGCCGTAGCCGAGCAGTCCGCTCATGCCGACGTCGAACTCGTTGTCGTACTGGTTGAACCTGCGCATGTCGGGATCCTGCCTCAGGATGCTGTGTTCACCGTGGGTACCGACATCTGCAACGTGTGACGCCGGAC
>NZ_JBVJND010000018.1:0-202608 GCF_055583825.1 Streptomyces sp. NPDC104367
ACCGACGGACATCGAGCTCGCCGCATAACCCCAGCAACACCGAACCACACCAAACCCGACAGGGGTGCCTTGACGGAAGACATAGAGGCACCCCCGGGTTTCGGCGCACACCGTACCGCCGCCCGCAGCGGTGAAGCCATGCCGTGCCGTTTACAGTCGCCCCGGTCCGCGCTAGCTTCACAGGGGAGTGGGGTGGGAGCGCTCCCATCCGCGCGGCGGCGGACCGGAACCCGCCGCCGCGCGCAGGGCCCGCTCCCGCCCCGCGTCCGTCTCCATGACCCGCGCACGACCGTTCACCCCACACAGAGGTTGATGTGTCATGGCTATGACAAAACTACGAGATCCGTCCAGACCGCCCCGGTTACCGCTCCCCACCCGGGGCCGGGCCCTCTTCCTGACCCTCCTCGCCGTCCTCACCGCGCTGCCCGCCCTCGCCCTGATCCTGACCGCCGGCGCCCCGGCCCAGGCGCACGGCACCCCCATGAAGCCGGCCAGCCGCACCTTCCTGTGCTGGCAGGACGCGCTCACCGACACCGGGGAGATCAAACCGGTCAACCCCGCCTGCAAGGCGGCCCAGCAGGTCAGCGGGACCACGCCGTTCTACAACTGGTTCTCGGTGCTGCGCTCGGACGGCGCCGGCCGCACCCGCGGCTTCGTGCCCGACGGCGAGCTGTGCAGCGGCGGCAACACCAACTTCACCGGCTTCAACCTGCCGCGCGACGACTGGCCGGTCACCCATCTCACCTCGGGTGCGACCGTCGACTTCTCCTACAACGCCTGGGCGGCGCACCCGGGTTGGTTCTACGTCTACGTCACCAAGGACGGCTACGACCCGACCCAGCCGCTCACCTGGGACGACATGGAGGACACCCCGTTCCTCACCGTCGACCACCCGCCGCTCAACGGCACCCCGGGCACGGTCGAGGCCAACTACTCCTGGACCGGCACCCTTCCGTCGAACAAGAGCGGGCGGCACATCATCTACATGGTGTGGCAGCGCTCGGACAGCACGGAGACCTTCTACTCCTGCTCCGACGTCGTCTTCGACGGCGGCAACGGCGAGGTCACCGGCATCCACGACCCGGGCAACCCCACCGAACCCCCGCCCGGCACCTGCACCGCCACCCGCACCACGACCAACAGCTGGCCCGGCGGCTACCAGTCCGAGGTCACCGTCACCAACAGCGGTGACGTGGCGATGCTCGGCTGGATGGTCGACTGGACGCTCCCCGCGGGTCAGACGGTGGCCAGCCTCTGGTCCGGCAACGCCACCTACAGCGGACAGGACGTGATGGTCCACAACGTCGACTGGAACGGCTCGCTCAGCCCCGGGCAGAGCACCACGTTCGGCTACGTCGTCCAGGGCGACGGCGGGGACAGTGCGACCGACCTGCCCTGTCAGGTCGGCTGAGCCGTGTGATCCGCTCTGGGCGGACCCGGTGTCGGTGCACACCGGGTCCGCGAGCCGGGCAGGCGAGGGGGGTGGGTGGGCCTGTCCGGGTGGGAGTTGCTCGAAGTGCCTCTGCTGCGCCTTGCCGTGCGGCTTGTGTCGAGCTGTGTACGCGACAACGTTGTCTGATGGTCTGTACATGACTCTACCGCCCCAACCGACAACGATGTCAACCCACTTCGGTAGCCCGACCGGGTGAAACCGGACCACGCCGTCCGAGGCGCCCGCGGTCTTCCGCGACAGCGGTGGCGCACGTTACTGTCCCTGCGGCTTGTGCGACCTGTGATGCGCGACCCGTCCGGAGGAGGGGCCGCGTCATGCGTTTCCGTCCCATGTCCCTGCTGCTGGCCGCGGTGCTCGCGACCGGCGGCGCCACCCCCGCCCTCGCGGCGACCGCGAGCGCACCCCCCGAACTGGTCAAGGACCCCACGGCGTACGTCGATCCGCTGATCGGCAGCAAGAACGGCGGCAACACCTTCCCCGGTGCCGTCGTGCCCTTCGGCATGCTCTCCTGGAGCCCCGAGAACACCAGGGGCGACGCGACCAGAACGGCCGCGCCCGGCGGCTACCAGTACGACGCCACCCGCATCCGCGGCTTCAGCCTGACCCACATGTCCGGCACCGGCTGCGCGGGCGGCAGCGGCGACATCCCGTTCTTCCCGTACGCGGGCGAGGTCACCTCGTCCCCGGCGAGCGACACCAAGGACGCCGTCTACGCCTCGGACTTCGGCCACGGCGACGAGACCGCGGAGCCGGGCCACTACAAGGTCGGCCTCGCCTCCGGCGTGACCGCCGACCTCACCGCGACCGCCCGCACCGGCTCGGCCCGGTTCACCTACCCGGCCGACAAGCCCGCCTCACTGCTGATCCGCACCGCCAACTCCGAGGTCGGCTCCACCGATTCGACGGTCACCATCGACCCGGACACCCGCACCGTCTCCGGCTCGGTCACCTCCGGCGACTTCTGCGGCTACCTCGACCCCGAAGGCCAACGCGCCTACTACACCCTGTACTTCACCGCCCAGTTCGACCGCGCCTTCACCGCCACCGGCACCTGGCGGGACGACCTGCTGACCCCGGGGTCGACCACCGCCTCCGGCGGCACCGGCGGCTTCACGAACGGCGGACGGCCCGTCGCGGGCAAGGGCGCGGGCGGATACGTGCAGTTCGCGTCCGGCAGCGGCCCCGTCGGCGTCAAGGTCGGCATCTCCTACGTCAGCCGGGCCGCCGCCGAGGCCAACCTCAGGGCGGAGAACCCGCCGCGGCGCTCCTTCGACGCGGTCCGCGACGCGGCCCACCGCGCCTGGCTCGACCGGCTGGGCGCCGTCCGCGTCGGCGGCGGCACGGACCCCGACCGCACCACCTTCTACACCGCGCTCTACCACTCGCTCCTCCACCCGAACGTCATCAGCGACGCCGACGGCCGCTACCGGGGCAGCGACGACCGGGTGCACCGCGTCGCGCGCGGCCACCGGGCCCAGTACGGCACCTTCTCCGGCTGGGACGTCTACCGCGACCAGGTGCAGCTGCTGACCCTGCTGGACCCCGGGACCGGCTCGGACATCGCCCAGTCGCTCTACGAACTCGCCGGGCAGAACGGCGGGGTCTGGGACCGCTGGCTGCACGGCGCGAGCGGCACCCACGTGATGAACGGCGACCCGTCACCCACCGCCCTGGCCGGCATCCGCGCCTTCGGCGGCACGGACTTCGACCTCACGGGCGCGCTGGCCTCGCTGGTGCGGGCGGCGACCGTGCCCACGGCCGAGGACCTGTCCCCGGCCGGCAAGCCGGTGCTCTCCGCCGGACAGCGCCCGTCCCTCGACAAGTACCTGGACAAGCACTACATGCCGTCCGTGTCCAACGCCTGGGGCGGCGCCGCCGAGACCCTGGAGATGTCCACCGCCGACTTCTCGATCTCCCAGCTGGCGGCGGCCGCGGGGGACCAGGACACGGCGGCGGCCTTCGCCGACCGCTCCCAGTGGTGGCAGAACAACTTCGACATCGCCGCCGACGAGACCGGCGGCTACATCGCCAACCGCAAGGCCGACGGCAGCTGGGCCACCGGCTTCACCCCGGGCACGGGCAGCGGGTTCGTGGAGGGCACGGCCGCCCAGTACACCTGGATGGTCCAGCACGACCCCGCCGGGCTCTTCGCGGCGATGGGCGGCACCGACCGGGCCCTCGCCCGCCTCGACGCCTTCTTCCACGACAGCGACGGCGGCTGGGCCTTCACCGGCAGTGGCGGCGACAAGTCCGAGCTGGACAACGAACCCTCGATCAACGTGCCCTACCTGTACGACTACGCGGGCGCCCCGTACAAGACGCAGGAGACGGTCCGCGCGGCGATGACGACGCTGTGGTCCACCGGCCCCGGCGGCATCCCGGGCAACGACGACCTCGGCGCGATGTCGGCCTGGTACGTCTTCTCCGCCCTCGGCATGTACCCGCAGGTCCCCTCCAGGGCCGAACTCGTCCTCGCCTCACCCCTGTTCGAGCGCGTCGAGATCCACCGGCCGCGCGGCAACGACATCTCGATCAGCGCACCGGGCGCCGCGGCCGACGCCCCCTACGTCCAGTCCCTGAAGGTCGACGGCCGCACCAGCGACCGGGCCTGGCTCCCCGAGAGCTTCGTCCGCGACGGAGGCCGCCTCGACTACACCCTCGCCGCCACCCCGGACCGCGCCTGGGGCACCGGCTCCGCGCCCCCGTCGTTCCGGGCGGGCGAACAGCCGTACCAGATCGGTGTCGGGCCGACGACCGCTACCCTCGCCCCCGGTGACAGCACCCGGGTCGGCATCCGCGCCCTCGCCCTGAGCGGCGGCACCGGCCCCGAGGTCCGCTTCCGGGTGGAGACCCCGGACGGCGTCGAGGCCACCCCCGCCGAGGGCACGGTGACCGACGGCTCGCAGCAGATCACCCTGTCCACCACCGCCGGCACGCCCCAGGGCCACTACGACGTCCGGGTCTCGGTGACCTCCACCGGCACCTCCTACTCCCAGCCGGTCGCCCTCACCGTCGCCGCACCGGGCACCCTCCTCGCCGCCTACGACAACACCGGGATCTCGGACGACTCCGGCGAGCACGACGAGGCCGACTTCGACGGCGGCGGCTGGAGCTACTCCCGCCAGGCCCTCGCGGCGGCCGGCCTCACCCCGGGCGCCGAGGGCACGGTCGACGGCCTGTCCTTCACCTGGCCCGACGCCCCCGCCGGCCGCCCCGACAACGCGACGGGCGACGGGCAGACCATCGACCTCGACACCCCGGCGGCCAGGCTGTCCTTCGTGGGCAGCGCCGCCAACGGCAACCGGTCCACCACCGCGACCCTCACCTACACCGACGGCAGCACCGGCACGGCCGACCTCTCCTTCACCGACTGGACCGTCGGCGGCGGAGGCGGCACCGTCCAGTACGGCAACGAGACCGTGGCGAGGACCGCCTACCGCAACGTCGCGGGCGCCGACAAGGACCCCGTGGCCACCTACGTGTTCGCGACCAGGCCGTTCGAGGCGCCGGAGGGCAGGAGCATCCGCAGTGTCCGGCTCCCGGACGACGCCGACCTGCACGTGTTCGCCCTCGCCACCGGCTGACCGCGCAGCGGCACAGGGGGCGGACCCGCACGGGTCCGCCCCCTCCTGCTCTGCCGCGGCCGTGGCTCAGGCCAGCAACTCCACCTCCGCCAGGGTCGATTCACCGTCCAGGACCAGGCGGTAGTGCTGGTACGACCCGGGTTGGCGGATGGTGAAGGCCCGGGTCTGGAGGTCCCAGGTGAAGGTCTCGCCCGAACGGCGGTCCAGCGTCCGCCAGTCGGTGCCGTCCGCGGAACCCTGGAGGGTCCAGCCGGTCGGAGCCTTCGTCCGGTCCGCCGGCGAGGTGAGCGTGTACTGCACGCCCTTCGCGGCGGCGCTCACCGGCAGGTCCACCGACGTCACCGTCGCCTGGGTGGCCGAGGTGTTGTCGAACAGCGCGCCCCCGGGCTTGAGGACGTCCGCGCGCGGGTCCGGGACCTTGTCGTCCTGGGTGACCGAGACCGGGCCGGCGTTCTTGCCCGTGCCCCACGTCGACGGCTTCGCGCCCATCGTGAAGTCGATGACGCCGCCCTTGGAGATCAGCGAGTGGGGCAGCGAGGTCGACGTCCAGATCCGGCCGTTGACCTTCACGCCCTGCACGTACACGTTGGCCGCGCTGTTCTTCGGCGCCCTGATCACCAGGTCGCGGCCGTTCTCCAGGTGGACGGTGGCCTTCTTGAACAGCGGGGAGCCGATCGTGTAGTCGCCGCTGCCCATCACCAGCGGGTAGAAGCCGAGGGCCGAGAAGAGGTACCAGGCCGACTGCTCGCCGTTGTCCTCGTCGCCGTGGTAGCCCTGGCCGATCTCGCTGCCGAGGTAGAGCCGGGAGAGCGCCTCACGGACGTAGGCCTGCGCCTTCCAGGGCTCGCCGGCCGCGTCGTACATGTAGATGACGTGGTGGGCGACCTGGTTGGAGTGGCCGTACATCCCCATCCGGACGTCCCGTGCCTCGGTCATCTCGTGGATGACCCCGCCGTAGGAGCCGACGAAGTCGGGGGAGGCCGTCTCGGGTGTCGCGAAGTACTCGTCGAGCTTGTCGGCGAGGCCGGACCGGCCGCCGTACAGGTTGGCGAGGCCCCGGCTGTCCTGCGGGGCGGTGAAGGCGTAGCCCCAGCCGTTGGTCTCCGTGTAGTCGTAGCCCCACACGCGCGGGTCGTACGACGAGGAGTCCACCCGCCACTTGCCCTGCGCGTCCTTGCCCTGGAAGAAACCGGCCTTGGAGTCGAAGAGGTTCACGTAGTCCCGGGCGCGGTTGAGGAAGTACTCCGACTCCTCCTGGTAGCGCTTCTCGCCCGTCTTCCTGTAGAGGGCCTTGCCCATCTCGGCGATGCCGTAGTCGTTGACGTACCCCTCCATCGCCCACGACAGGCCCTCGCGGGTGTCGTCGCCGGTGTAGCCGAGGAAGGGAGAGGTCGTCATGCCCTTGCGGCCCACGCCGGACGACGGGGGTACGACCGTCGCGTTCTTGAGCGCCGCCTCGTACGCCGACTTCGCGTCGAAGTCCACGCCCTTGACGTAGGCGTCCGCGAACGCCACGTCCGAGGAGGTGCCGGTCATCAGGTCGGCGTAGCCGGGGGAGGACCAGCGCGAGGTCCAGCCGCCGTCCTTGTACTGCTGCACGAACCCGTCGACCATCTCACCGGCCTGGGAGGGCGTCAGCAGACTGTAGGCCGGCCAGGTCGTCCGGTACGTGTCCCAGAAGCCGTTGTTGACGTACACCTTGCCGTCCACGATCTTCGCGCCGGTGTGCGTCGGGGTGTCCTGGCTGGTCATCGGCGAGAACGGGGAGGCGTACTGGTAGGTCGAACCGACCTTCTCGTAGCCGGAGTTGGGGTACAGGTACAGCCGGTACATGCTGGAGTAGAGGGTGGTCAGCTGGTCGGTCGTGGCGCCCTCCACCTCCACCTTGCCCAGCAGCCGGTCCCAGACCTTCTGCGCCCGCGCCCTGACCGTGTCGAAGGAGGTGCCGTCCGGGATCTCCTGGCGCAGGTTGTCCTTCGCCTGGTCGACGCTGATCAGGGAGGTGGCCAGCCGGAGCGTCACGGTACGGTCGGCGCCCGCGTCGAAGCGCAGGTAGCCCTTCACCCCGCTGGAGCCGCCGTCCGTGACCGGCTTGTCGAAGACGCCGTAGACGAAGAGGCGGGTCGCGCCCGTCGACAGACCGGACTTCACGTCCGAGTAGCCGGTGACGACCCCGTGCTCCTTGTCCAGGGTCAGCCCCGCCTGCTCGGTGACGTTGTCGAAGACGACGCTCGCGTCGGAGCCCGGGTAGGTGAAGCGCAGCGAGGCCGCGTGGTCGGTGGGCGCCAGCTCCGCCTTGAGCCCGTTCTCGAACCGCACCCCGTAGTAGTACGGCCGCGCGGTCTCGTTCTCGTGCCGGAACGCCAGTTCGCGCGCCTCCCGGCCGGTGTCCGGGGTGCCGGACGCCGCCGACGGCATCACCTGGAAGGTCTGCCGGTCGCCCATCCAGGGGCTGGGCTCGTGGCTCGCGCTGAAGGCCTGGATCGTCGGCAGGTTGTCGTCGTCGTTGGCCCGCGCGTACTCGTACAGCCAGCTGAGCGAGGACGCGTTGGTCACCGGCGTCCAGAAGTTGAAGCCGTGCGGCAGGGCCGTCGCCGGGAAGTCGTTGCCGCGCGAGAAGCTGCCGCTGGAGTTGGTGCCCCGGGTGGTCAGCGCGTAGTCGGACAGGTGTGCCTTCGGCTTCTCGGGGGCCACCGGCCGCAGCGAGACGTCGTCGATCCAGCCGCGGAACTTGGCGGGCCCGGCGGGGGAGTCGTACCCGACCAGGATGCGGTCGACGGTCTTGCCGGCCGCGACCGAGCCGATCACCGAGGAGACGTCGTTCCACTGGTTGACGTACAGCGCCTTCGAGGCGCCCTGACCGCGCGGCGAGAGCGTGAACCCGTGCTGGTCGACGGCGCCGAGGCCGCTCAGGTAGGTGCCGTCGGTGAAGGCGAGGTCCACCGCCACGTTCGTGGCGTCGTAGTCCAGGTCCCCGTCGGCCATCGACGGGAAGATCCGGTACGCCAGCCGTGTGTCGCGGCCGACCTTCACGTTCACGTCGAAGACCTTGTTGTACGAGTACGCCTGGCCGCTCGCGGTGTGCCGTCCGGCGTAGCGCAGGGCATGCGTTCCGGTGAACCCGGCCCGCGCCTTGGCGGTCGGCGAGCCGCTCGGGCCCCGGTCGACCAGCGAGAGCATGTCCTGGGGCACGGGGCCGCCGCTGCCGCCCGTGGAGAACTGCACGTCGGCGATCTGAAGGATGCCCGAGGCGCCGTTGTTCCGGGTCACGTCGAGCCGGAAGTGCTGGTACTCGGCGGGCGCGGCGAGGTCGTACGACCTGGTCTGGAACCGCTCCGGGAAGGACTCGTCGGTCCGGGTGTCGAGGGTCTTCCAGTCCTTGCCGTCGGCCGAGCCCTGGAGGGTCCAGTCCCTGGGGTCGCGTTCGGCGTAGTCGTTCGCCGAGGTGAGGGCGTACGTCACCAGCTTGACGGGTTTGTCGAGGTCGAACTCGACCCAGCCGGTGGGCTCGAAGGTGAGCCACTTGGTGCCCGGCTCGCCGTCGACGAGGTTCTCCTTCACCTCGCCCGCGCCGGTGTTCTCCGCGCTGGCCCGGAGGTCGGTGACATGGTCGGTGACGTTGCCGGGGATGCCGGTGCTGTAGCCGCCGTCCACGCCCGAGGCGCGCGGGGCGCCGTCCGGGCCGGTGTCGACGGTGTCGGTCCAGTCGGGCGCGGGCTCGCCGGACTCGAACGAGGATGCGAACTGGGTGGCGGTGGCCGGTGCCTTGGCGGGCAGGGCGACCGCGGCTCCCTGGGAGCTGAGCGCCATGACTACGGCGGCCGTGATCACGGCCGCCGTACCGGATCTGTGTCCTGTTCTTCGCTGCGTCTTCCGCTGCATCAAAACGGGTACCCTCCCTGCCACACGAGACAACGTTGTCAGATGCGAGGCGCAGGAACCAGTAGGTGGTCAAGTGGCCCTTGATGTCAAGGGTGTTGGGTGCGGCATTCAGGGGGCTATGTCGCCTCTTTTTCCGGCAAGCCGTACACAGGTCGCTCATATTTCCGGCAGGTCTCAACTAGGAAAAGACCCGCGGCCAACCTTGCATTCGATCTTGCCCCGTCGGCGGGAAGTGGACTATACCTGTCGGCGTTTCCCGCATGACTTCCTGCACTGCCCAGCACTACCCGACCGCGGTGCCGGGAGGATCCGGTTCACCGCCTGAGTCCTGGAGAAGGCGAGGACTTGAGCATGGGATCCACTTCCGCACCGAACCACGGTTTCGAGGGTGTCGGCCGCCGCGATCTGATCAAGCGGTCCGCCGCGCTCGGCCTGATTTCCGTCCCCACCGTCGGATTCCTCTCCGCCTGCGCCAGCAGCGGCGGAGGCGGCCAGTCCAAGGACAAGGCCGGCAAGAAGACGGCCGAGAACCCGCTCGGCGTCAACGACTCCGCACAGATGGAATTCGTCCTCTTCGACGGCGGTTTCGGCAAGGAGTACGCCGAGGACGCGGTCAAGATCTACGAGAAGGACTTCCCGAAGGCCAAGGTCAAGTTCTCCGCCACCCAGAAGATCCAGTCCACCCTCCAGCCCCGGTTCAACCAGGGCACCCCGCCGGACCTCATCGACAACTCCGGTGCCGAGCAGATGGACATGGGCGTCCTGGTCGGCAAGAACCAGCTGGCCGACCTCACCCCGCTGCTGGACGCGCCGTCGTACGACGACCCGGACAAGAAGGTCCGCGACACGCTGCGCCCCGGCATCGTCGAGATGGGCCAGTTCGACGGCGACCCGGTCTGGATCATGTACTACGCCTACACGGTCTACGGCGTCTGGTACTCGCAGAAGGCCCTGGACTCGCTCGACGCCGAGTACCCGCAGACCTGGGACGAGATGCTCGCCGTCTGCGCGAAGGCCAAGAAGAAGGGGATGGCGGGCTGGACGTACGCGGGCAAGTACCCGTACTACATCCCCTTCTCGCTCTACCCGATGATCGGCAAGGTCGGCGGCGTCGAAGTCCTGAACGCGATCGACAACCTGGAACCGAACGCCTGGAAGCACCCGGCCGTCAAGGCGTGTTTCGAGGCCTACTACGAGCTCTACAAGAAGGGCTACATCCTCAAGGGCACCCCGGGCCTCGACCACATCCAGTCGCAGACCGCCTGGGCGCAGGGCAAGGCGCTGTTCATCCCGAACGGCTCCTGGGTGGAGAACGAGTCGGCGAACGTCATCCCCTCCGACTTCGATCTCGCGGTCTCGGCGCCCACCGGCATCGACAAGAACGACAAGATGCCGTTCGGCACCATCTGGGCCTCCGGCGGCGAGCCGTTCATCGTCCCGGCCAAGGCCAAGAACGCCGAGGGCGGCATGGAACAGCTGCGCATCATGCTCAGCGAGGCGTCCTCCAAGAACTTCACGAGCAAGGTGAAGTCGCTGACCGCGTACAACGGCGGCACCGACGGCATCACCCTCACCCCGGGCCTCACGTCCGGTGTGGCCGCGCTGAAACTGGCCGGCTCCAACGTGGTCAACCCGCGCCTCCAGGACTGGTACGTACAGCTCCAGAAGGAGAAGATCGGGGTCTCCGGCCTCGGCGAGATGATGGCCGGCCGGCTCACCCCGGCCGAGGCGATCAAGAAGATCCAGGGCTTCGCCGACGAGGCCGCCAAGGACAGCTCGATCAAGCACTACAAGCACCAGTAGGACACACCCTCACGGCACCGGAGTGGCGATGCAGCACGGCAAGTACCGGTTCATTGTGGGGTTTCTGGCGTTGCCCCTCGGACTGTACGCGCTCTTCGTGGTGTGGCCGTTCGTCCAGTCCATCTACTACTCGTTCACGGACTGGACCGGCCTCAGCCCCGAATTCAAGATGGTCGGCCTGGACAATTACCGGAGGATGCTGCACGACGAGATCTTCTGGAAGTCCTTGCAGCACAGCTTGATGTTCGCGGTCGTGCTGCCGCTGGTGACGATCGGGCTGGCCCTGTTCTTCGCCTTCATGATCAATGTCGGCGGCGGCCGGCGGAAGGGCGGCCCGGCCGTCTCCGGCGTCCGGGGCTCCTCCTTCTACAAGATCGTCTACTTCTTCCCGCAGGTACTGTCGATCGCGATCGTCTCGCTGCTGTTCGCCTTCGCGTACAACCCGGACAGCGGCGCGATCAACTCCCTGCTGCGCGGGATCGGCCTCGGCGGTGTCCAGCCCCTGTGGCTGGGCGACCCGGGCCTCGCCCTGTGGTGCGTGATGGCGGTACTGGTCTGGTCCACGGTCGGCTTCTTCGTGGTCCTCTTCTCCGCGGGCATGGCGTCGATCCCCGCCGACCTCTACGAGGCCGCGCTGCTGGACGGCGCCGGCCGCGCCACCACCTTCTTCCGCATCACCCTGCCGCTGCTGTGGGACACCGTGCAGTCCGGCTGGGTCTACATGGGCATCCTCGCGCTCGGCGCCGAGTCGTTCGCGGTCGTGCAGATCATGACGACCGGACCGGGCGGGCCCGACTACTCGACGACCGTGATGGTCCTGTACGTGTACCAGAAGGCGTTCCGGGACGGTCAGGCCGCCTACGCCACCACCATCGGCGTCGCCCTGCTCGTCGTCACGCTCGCCTTCGCGGCGGTCGTGATGCGGCTGGGCCGTCGCGAGCGGCTGGAGTACTGAAGCGATGACGACGACCGAGACCGATGTCACCGTCACCAAGACCGAGCCACCCGCGCCCGAGCCGCCCCGGCGCGGGCGCGAGGGCGGGGTCCTCAACGCCTTCTCGCACGGCATCCTGGTCATCTGGGCGGTCATGGTGGTGATGCCGCTGCTGTGGGCGGTGATGACGTCCTTCAAGGACGACCGCTCCATCTTCGGCTCGCCCTGGGCGCTGCCCGACCGGCTGCACTTCGAGAACTGGGCGCGGGCCTGGACCGACGCCAACATGGGCGACTACTTCCTGAACACCGTCCTGGTGGTCGGCGGTTCGCTCGTCGGCACGCTGGTCCTCGGTTCGATGGCGGCCTACGTCCTCGCCCGTTTCGACTTCCCCGGCAACCGGTTCATCTACTTCCTGTTCATCGGCGGCATGAGTTTCCCGATCATGCTCGCGCTGGTCCCGCTGTTCTACGTCGTGAACAACATGGGCCTGCTGAACACCATCCACGGCCTGATCCTGGTCTACATCGCGTACTCGCTGCCGTTCACGGTCTTCTTCCTGACGGCGTTCTTCCGCACCCTGCCGACCTCCGTGGCCGAGGCCGCCTTCGTCGACGGCGCCTCGCACACCCGTACGTTCTTCCAGATCATGCTCCCGATGGCCAAGCCGGGCCTGATCAGTGTGGGGATCTTCAACTTCCTCGGCCAGTGGAACCAGTACATGCTCCCCACGGTTCTCAACACCGACCCCGACAAACACGTGCTCACCCAGGGTCTGGTCCAGCTCGCGGTCAGCCAGGGCTACAAGGGCGACTGGTCCGGTCTCTTCGCGGGCCTGGTGATGGCGATGCTGCCGGTACTTGCCGCATACATCGTCTTCCAGCGCCAGGTGGTGGCGGGACTTACGGCGGGAGCTCTGAAGTAAGGCCCGGCTTGCTGATCTAAAGGTGCGCGAGTAACTGCGCGACCAGCCACGACGGCGCCGCAGGCGCCGGTGAACGCCCTCTCCATCCCCGCTCCGACCTGCTTCGCAATGGCCTAGACATGTCCAATGCATGGCCGTGGGGAAACCGGTGAACCGCCAATGATTTCTGTCAAGGTCTTGACGCCGGTAACCCGTTCAGCAGAGCTTGGAGTTCATAACTTGTAAGTGGCCCGGTTCCGTAGGCGTGACCTGGGTCACCTTGGCGGCGCCGTGGCCGCCTTCGATGGCGGGAGTGGATGGGTCGATGGAGACTCCGGGGTCGCAGTCGTCGCTGCACCGAGCCAACCTGGAACGTGTCGTACGGGCCGTACGTCTGGCCGGATCGCTCACGCAGGCGGAGATCGCGCGCACGACCGGTCTGTCGGCGGCGACGGTCTCCAACATCGTGCGCGAGCTCAAGGACGCCGGAACCGTCGAGGTCACGCCCACGTCGGCGGGCGGACGCAGGGCCCGCAGCGTGAGTCTGAGCGGTGACGCCGGCATCGTCATAGGGGTCGACTTCGGCCACACCCACCTGCGTGTCGCGATCGGGAACCTCGCCCACCAGGTGCTGGCCGAGGAGTCCGAGCCGCTCGACGTGGACGCCTCGGCCAGCCAGGGCTTCGACCGGGCCGAGGAACTGGTCAACCGCCTGATCGCGGCGACCGGCGTGGACCGCTCGAAGATCGCCGGCGTGGGCGTCGGCGTCCCCGGGCCGATCGACGTGGAGTCCGGCACCCTCGGCTCCAGCGCCATCCTGCCGGGCTGGATCGGCGCGAGACCCGCCGAGGAACTCAGAATCCGCCTCGGAGTGCCCGTACACGTGGACAACGACGCCAACCTGGGCGCTCTGGGCGAACTGGTCTGGGGCAGCGGCAAGGGGGTACGTGATCTTGCTTACATCAAGGTCGCCAGCGGCGTCGGCGCCGGACTGGTGATCAACGGCAAGATCTACCGGGGTCCCGGCGGCACGGCCGGGGAGATCGGGCACATCACGCTCGACGAGGCCGGCCCCGTCTGCCGCTGCGGCAACCGCGGCTGCCTGGAGACCTTCGCCTCGGCCCGCTACGTGCTGCCGCTGCTCCAGCCCAGTCACGGAACCGATCTGAGCATGGAGAGCGTCGTACGGATGGCCAGGGACGGTGACGCCGGCTGCCGTCGGGTGATCGCCGACGTCGGCCGTCACATCGGCAGCGGTGTGGCCAATCTCTGTAATCTGTTGAACCCCAGCAGGGTGGTTCTCGGCGGCGATCTCGCCGAGGCCGGAGAGCTGGTCCTGGGACCCATCAGGGAGTCCGTGGGGCGCTACGCCATCCCCAGCGCCGCACGTCAGCTCACCGTGCTCCCGGGGGCGCTGGGCGGCCGTGCGGAAGTGCTCGGTGCGCTCGCCCTCGCGCTCAGTGAGATGGGTGATTCGACGCTTTTGGACGGCTCGCTGCCGGCGGCGACACCTGCCTTCACTTAGAGAACGAATGGCGCCGTTGCCATCTCGTTAAGTATTTACTTCTTGACGCCGAACGCACGGCCGAGTTGACTTCCAGCCACCTCGGCCGCAGCGTTGCGGCCCTGTCAGGGAGGCACCCCCAAATGAACGCAACGACGCGTAGAGTCGTGATCGGCACCGCCGCGGTTTCCATGGCGCTGTCACTCGCCGCCTGCGGCAAGGCCGGCGACGACAAGAAGAGCGACTCGTCCAGCAGCAGCTCCTCCGGTAGCAAGACCATCGGCCTGCTGCTCCCCGACAGCGTGACCGCGCGCTACGAGAAGTTCGACAAGCCGTACTTCGAGGCGCAGGTCAGCTCGCTGTGTGCCGACTGCAAGGTCGAGTACGCGAACGCCGCGGGTGACTCCGCCAAGCAGGCCCAGCAGGTCAGCAGCATGGTCACCAAGGGCGTCAAGGTCATCGTGATCTCGGCCCAGGACTCCGCCGCCATCAAGTCCTCCATCCAGGCGGCCGTGGACAAGGGCATCAAGGTCGTCGCGTACGACCGCCTCGCCCAGGGCCCGGTGTCGGCCTACGTCTCCTTCGACAACGTCAAGGTCGGCGAGCTCCAGGGCCAGGCCCTGCTGGACTCCCTCGGCTCCAAGGCGACCAAGAAGTCGAAGGTCGTCATGATCAACGGTGACGACGCCGACCCGAACGCCGCCATGTTCAAGAAGGGCGCGCACGAGGCCCTCGACGGCAAGGTCGACATCGCCTACGAGCAGTCCGGCCTCTGGAAGGACACCGTCGCCGCGCAGAAGGTGAAGGCGGCCATCACCCAGCTGGGCGCCAAGAACATCGCGGGCGTCTACTCCGCCAACGACGGCATGGCCGGTGGTATCGCCACCACCCTCAAGGGCGCCGGCATCAGCGGCATCCCGCTGACCGGTCAGGACGCGGAGCTCGCGGGCATCCAGCGCATCGTCGCCGGCACCCAGTCCTCCACGGTCTACAAGGCCTTCAAGCCGGAGGCCGACGCCGCCGCCACCATCGCGGTGAACCTGCTGGAGGGCAAGAGCATCTCCTCGCTCGCCACCACCACGCAGACCAGCGGCTCGGGCGACAAGGTGCCCTCGCAGCTGCTCACCCCGGTCTCGGTCACCAAGGACAACATCAAGGACACGGTGATCAAGGACAAGCTGTACACCGTCGCGGACATCTGCACCGCCGACTTCGCCAAGGCCTGCAAGGCCGCCGGCCTGGAGTAGTCCGGCCGGCGCCCCGGAGCCGCCAGGCCCCGGTCGCCGAGCACCCGGGTGATCGCAGTACGACACCCGGGTCCCGGCCGCCCGACTCGACCGGCCCTTTCCACAAGGCGCCCCGTCCGTCCGGCGGCCCCGCGAAGACTCCTCCGACGCCCGCTCCGGCCTTCATACCCCGCTGCCGGAGCGGGCGTCGGACGGACCCGTTGCCAAGCGCAGCGGATTCGCGCATGTTCATCTTGTAAACCGCGTGCGAGGACCCGGGCCGTCCCGAGGTACCGCACGTCCCTCCGCGCCTGATCAGCAAGCGCGGCATCCCCGCCGGTCAGGCGGCGAAGGAGATGGTTCACGTGTCCGCTACGCCCGTGCTGGCGTTGCGCGGAGTCTCCAAGCGATTCGGTGCGGTCCAGGCACTCACCGATGTCGATCTGGAGGTCCACGCCGGAGAAGTGGTCGCCCTGGTGGGCGACAACGGCGCAGGAAAGTCGACCCTGGTCAAGACGATCGCGGGTGTGCATCCCATCGATGAGGGCGTCATCGAGTGGGAGGGCAGGCCGGTCAGCATCAACAAGCCGCACGACGCCCAGGGTCTCGGCGTCGCGACGGTCTACCAGGACCTCGCCCTCTGCGACAACCTCGACGTGGTCGGCAACCTCTTCCTCGGCCGTGAGCTCCTGCACCGGGGCGTCATCGACGAGGTGACGATGGAGAAGCAGGCCCGCGACCTGCTGAGCACGCTCTCCATCCGCATTCCGAGCGTCCGCATCCCGATCGCCAGCCTCTCCGGCGGTCAGCGCCAGGTCGTGGCGATCGCCCGTTCCCTGATCGGCGACCCGAAGGTCGTCATCCTGGACGAGCCCACCGCCGCCCTCGGCGTCGAGCAGACCGCGCAGGTCCTCGACCTGGTGGAGCGGCTGCGCGAGCGCAACCTCGGCGTCATCCTCATCAGCCACAACATGGCCGATGTGAAGGCCGTCGCGGACACCGTCGCCGTGCTGCGCCTCGGCAAGAACAACGGCTCCTTCCCGGTGAAGAGCACCAGCCACGAAGAGATCATCGCCGCGATCACGGGCGCCACGGACAACGCCGTGACCCGTCGTGCGGAGCGTCGCACCACGGAGGCCGCGAAGTGAGCGAGACGTCCAGGACCGTGCAGGGCGACGAGACGCCCCAGGTCGACAAGAACACGGCCACCACGACGGTGGCGCCCGCCGACGACCCCACGGCAGCGCCGGTCGCGGTCGTCGACCCGCGGCTGCTGGTCCGTGAAGAGGGCTTCAAGGGCTACCTCACCGAGTTCAAGCGGAAGATCAAGGGCGGCGAGCTGGGCTCGCTGCCGGTGGTCATCGGCCTGATCATCATCTGGACGATCTTCCAGCTGAAGAACAGCCTGTTCCTCAGCGCGGACAACCTGTCCAACATCAGCTACTTCCTCTCGGCCACCGGCATGCTCGCCATCGGCCTGGTCTTCGTGCTGCTGCTGGGCGAGATCGACCTGTCCGTCGGCTCGGTCAGCGGTCTGGCCTCCACCGTGTTCGCCGTCTTCGTGGTCAACCACGGGATGAACCAGTGGCTGGCCCTGATCCTCACGATCGTCACCGGCGTCGGCATCGGCGCGCTGCACGGCTGGTTCTTCGCCCGGATCGGCGTCCCCGCGTTCGTGGTCACCCTGGCCGGCTTCCTCGGCTGGAACGGTCTGATGCTGTGGCTGCTGGGAGACAGCGGCACGATCAACATCCCGGCCGACAGCGGCCCGGTGCACATCCTCGGCCAGTCCTCCTTCTTCATGGACCAGGCCATCATCGGCGCCTACCTGCTGGCCGGCCTCGGTGTCGTGCTCTCGGCCCTGGGCCAGTTCAACGAGCAGCGCCGGCGCCGTTCGGCCGGTGTGCCCTTCCGGCCCACCAGCGAGATCATCGTCCGCGTGGTCCTGCTCGCGATCGCGTCCTTCGTGGCGGCGGCCGTACTGAACGGCGCCTCCGGCGTCTCCAACGCGCTGGTGATCTTCCTCGCCTCCCTGGTCGTGGTCGACTTCGTGCTCCGCCGTACGACCTTCGGCCGCAAGGTCTTCGCGGTCGGCGGCGGCATCGAGGCGGCCCGCCGCGCGGGTATCAGCGTGCCGATGGTCCGGATCGCGGTGTTCGCGATCTCCGGCGGGTTCGCGGCGATCGGCGGTATGTTCTTCGCCGGTCAGACGGCGAGCGCGACGCTCAACGCCGGTGGCGGCAACACCCTGATGCTCGCCATCGCGGCGGCGGTCATCGGCGGTACCTCGCTCTTCGGCGGCCGCGGCTCGGTGTGGTCGGCGCTGCTGGGCATGCTGGTCATCCAGTCCATCCAGACCGGCCTCGACCTGCTGAACATGAACACGTCGATCCAGTACATGATCACGGGCGGCGTGCTGCTCGGCGCGGTCGTCATCGACTCGGTGTCCCGCAAGAGCCAGAAGGCGGCCGGACGCGGCTGACGCCCCCCGGTCCCACCTGTGCCCGGCACCGCGAAGGTGCCGGGCACAGCCGTGTCATGGAAGCGGCTCATGATGGGTACGGCCGTTCGCGTGACGTATCACCCCCAGCCCGGACGTCGGCCGCCCGGGCGGAACATTAGACTCGACAAGCCCGGCAACAGCTCGATCAGCTCTACTGCAAGGAGGCACGGGTGCCGCTGCTGACCCGTATCAGGGGACCGCGCGATCTGGACCGGCTCAGCCCCGAGGAGCTGGTCCAGCTGGCAGAGGAGATCCGGAGCTTCCTCGTGGAAGCGGTCTCCAAGACCGGCGGACACCTCGGTCCCAACCTGGGCGTGGTCGAGCTCACCATCGCCCTGCACCGCGTCTTCGACTCACCCAGGGACAAGGTGCTGTGGGACACCGGCCACCAGTCCTACGTGCACAAGCTGCTCACCGGCCGGCAGGACTTCTCGAAGCTGAAGCAGAAGGGCGGCCTGTCCGGCTACCCCTCGCAGGCCGAGTCCGAGCACGACGTCATCGAGAACAGCCACGCCTCCACCGTGCTCGGCTGGGCCGACGGCATCGCCAAGGCCAACCAGCTGCTCGAACGCGACGACCACGTCGTCGCCGTGATCGGTGACGGCGCCCTCACCGGCGGAATGGCCTGGGAGGCGCTCAACAACATCGCCGACGCCAAGGACCGCCCGCTGGTCATCGTCGTCAACGACAACGAGCGCTCCTACGCCCCCACCATCGGCGGCCTCGCCAACCACCTGGCGACCCTGCGCACCACCGACGGCTACGAGCGGTTCCTCGCCCGCGGCAAGGACCTGCTGGAGCGCACCCCGGTCGTCGGCAAGCCGCTGTTCGACACCCTGCACGGCGCGAAGAAGGGGCTGAAGGACTTCATCGCCCCGCAGGGCATGTTCGAGGACCTCGGCCTCAAGTACGTCGGTCCGATCGACGGCCACGACATGGAGGCCCTGGAGTCGGCGCTGGCCCGCGCCAAGCGCTTCGGCGGCCCGGTGATCGTCCACTGCCTCACCGAGAAGGGCCGCGGCTACCAGCCCGCCCTCCAGGACGAGGCCGACCGCTTCCACGGCATCGGCCCCATCCACCCCGACACCGGCCTGCCGGTCAAGGCCTCCGGCGCCGACTGGACCTCCGTCTTCGGCGACGAGATGGTCAAGCTCGGCAAGGAGCGCGAGGACATCGTCGCGATCACCGCGGCCATGCTCCAGCCGGTCGGCCTGAAGAAGTTCGCGGACACCTTCCCGGACCGGATCTACGACGTCGGCATCGCCGAGCAGCACGGCGCGGTCTCCGCCGCCGGCCTCGCCACCGCCGGGGTGCACCCGGTCTTCGCCGTGTACGCCACCTTCCTCAACCGCGCCTTCGACCAGGTGCTGATGGACGTGGCGCTGCACCGGTGCGGGGTGACCTTCGTCCTGGACCGGGCCGGTGTCACCGGCACCGACGGCGCCTCCCACAACGGCATGTGGGACATGTCGATCCTCCAGGTCGTCCCCGGTCTGCGGCTCGCCGCCCCGCGCGACGCCGACCAGGTCCGCGCCCAGCTCCGCGAGGCCGTCGAGGTGGACGACGCCCCCACGGTCGTACGGTTCTCGAAGGGCGCCGTGGGTCCCGCGGTGGCCGCCGTGGGCCGGGTCGGCGGCATGGACGTGCTCCGCGAGCCGGGCACCGACACCCCGGACGTGCTCCTCGTCTCCGTGGGCGCCCTCGCGCCCATGTGCCTGGAGATCGCCGGCCTCCTCGACAAGCAGGGCATCTCCACGACCGTCGTCGACCCGCGCTGGGTCAAGCCGGTCGACGAGGCGATGGCCCCGCTCGCCGAGCGCCACCGGGTGGTCGTCACCGTCGAGGACAACAGCCGCGTCGGCGGCGTCGGCTCCACCGTCGCCCAGGCCCTGCGCGACGCCGGCGTCGACGTCCCCCTCCGCGACTTCGGCATCCCGCCCCGCTTCCTCGACCACGCCTCGCGGGCCGAGATCATGGCGGAGATCGGCCTGACCGCCCCCGACATCGCCCGCCAGGTCACCGGCCTGGTCGCGAAGCTGGACGGCACGACGACCGAGGTCGACTCGGTCGAACCCGCGAGGGACTGAGCGGAAACGCGCCCCGAAAGGGGCGCGGGGAACTGCGCGACCCGCCCCCCCGGCCCGCGGCCCCCGACGCAACACCCACCACTCCAATGGGTCGGTTTCACCACTCCTCCAAGTGGCGAAACCGACCCATCTGCGTGAACCTGCCCTTGCCGGGGCATACGCACCCCCGGCCCTCTCGATCATGTTGAGCCATATCGAGGTCTCACCAACGTGGGAGGTAGGCACGTGAGCAGTACCCTCTTCAGGACCAAGAACGTCGAACAGTCCCTCCGGGACACCGAGGAACCCGAGCACGCGCTCAGAAAGTCGCTGTCGGCCCTGGACCTCACGGTCTTCGGCGTCGGTGTCATCATCGGCACCGGTATCTTCGTCCTGACCGGCACGGCCGCCAAGAACACCGCCGGGCCCGCGGTGGCCATCTCCTTCGCCGTGGCCGGCGTCGTCTGCGGCCTCGCGGCGCTGTGCTACGCCGAATTCGCCTCCACCGTCCCGGTCGCCGGCTCCGCGTACACGTTCTCGTACGCCTCGCTCGGCGAGTTCCCGGCCTGGATCATCGGCTGGGACCTGGTGCTGGAGCTCGCGCTGGGCACGGCGGTGGTCGCCGTCGGCTGGTCGGGGTACATCCACTCGCTGCTCGACAACGCGGGCTGGCACCTGCCCGAGTACCTCAGCGGCCGGGACGGCGCTCACGGCTTCGGCTTCGACATCCTCGCCGCCGCCCTGGTGCTCGTGCTCACCGCCATCCTCGTCGTCGGCATGAAGCTCTCCGCCCGGGTCACCTCCGTCGTCGTCGCCATCAAGGTCGCCGTCGTCCTCGTCGTCATCATCGCGGGCGCCTTCTTCATCCACAGCGGCAACTACAGCCCCTTCGTCCCGCCCAAGCAGCCCGTGCCGGCCGGCGGCGACCTCAAGGCCCCGCTGATCCAGCTGATGTTCGGCTGGGCGCCGTCCAACTTCGGCGTGATGGGCATCTTCACCGCCGCCTCCGTCGTCTTCTTCGCCTTCATCGGCTTCGACGTCGTCGCCACCGCCGCCGAGGAGACCCGCAACCCCCAGCGGGACATCCCGCGCGGCATCATCGGCTCCCTGATCATCTGCACCGCGCTGTACGTGGCCGTCGCCATCGTGGTGACCGGCATGCAGAAGTACACCGAGCTGTCCGTGGACGCCCCGCTCGCCGACGCCTTCAAGGCCACCGGGCACCCCTGGTTCGCCGGTCTGATCAGCTTCGGCGCCGCGATCGGCCTGACCACCGTGTGCATGATCCTGCTGCTGGGCCAGTCCCGGGTGTTCTTCGCGATGAGCCGGGACGGGCTGCTGCCCCGGTTCTTCTCGCACACCCACCCGCGGTTCCGCACCCCGTACCGGCCGACCATCCTGCTCGGCGTCGTCATCGCGATCGTCGCCGGCTTCACCAGCCTGAGCGAACTCGCCGAGCTGGTGAACATCGGCACGCTCTTCGCGTTCATCGTCGTCGCGATCAGCGTCGTCATCCTGCGCCGGACCCGCCCGGACCTGGAGCGGTCCTTCCGCACCCCGTGGGTGCCGGTGCTGCCGATCCTGTCGGTGCTGGCCTCGCTGTGGCTGATGCTCAACCTGCCCGCCGAGACCTGGCTGCGGTTCGCGATCTGGATGATCATCGGCTTCGTCGTCTACTTCTGCTACGGCCGCACGCACAGCCGGCTCGCCGAACGGCAGCGGTCCGGCGCCGACGCACCGTGAACGGCAGGCTCCTCGCCCCGGCCCCGTATGTCCCTTCCGGGAGGGGCCGCAGGGCCGGATAGCGTGCACCCCATGCTCGTCGCGCCCCTCGCCCCGCCACCCCCGGCAACCGCACGGAAGGGGTACTGGACGCGGCTGCTGCCGCTGCTCGCCCTGCTGGCCTGCGCCACCCGGCTGCCGTCCTTCGTCCGGCCGCTGTGGAACCCGGACGAGGGCTACCTCGCCGTACAGGCACGGCTGCTGGCGGACGGCGGGCAGCTCTACCTGACGGTCGTGGACCGCAAGCCGCCGCTGGTGCCCTGGCTGTACGAGGGGGCGTTCGCGCTCTTCGGGTCGCACTCCCTCGCACCGGTCCGGGTGCTCGCCGTACTGGCACAGCTGGCCACCGCCGTGCTGCTGGCCTCGCTCGCCCGGCGCCGCTGGGGCGACCGCGCGGGCCGGACCGCGGGGGCGCTGTACCTGCTGGTCTCCGTGGGGCTCAACCCCGAGGACGCGCAGGCCGCCACCTTCGAGGTGTTCATACTGCCCGCCACCGCCGCCGCGATGTGGTGCGCCGACCGCCGCCACTGGGGCCTCGCCGGGGCCGCCGTCGGCTGCGCCTTCCTGACCAAGCAGACCGGCGGGGCCGTCCTGCTCCCGGTGGCCTTCCTGCTGCACCGGTACGGCGCCCGGGGCAGCGCCCTGCCGCGGCTGGCGGCCGGCGCGGTCCTGCCCGTGCTCGGCGCGGCCCTCGTCACCGACCCGGCCGGCTTCGCCTTCTGGACGGTCACCGGCTCCGGTGCCTACGCCTCCTTCGCCGGCTCCGAACTCCACGTCCTGGCCAGAGCGTTGACCAACACGGCGATCCTCGCCACGGCCTGCGCGGGGCTGCTCCCACCCGTCGTGCGTGCCCTGCGCATCGCCCGCACCGGGGCCGCCGACCTGTGGCTGTGGCTGGCCGCGTCCGCCGGCGCCGTCACCCTCGGCTTCCACTTCTTCGGCCACTACTTCCTGCAACTCACCCCGCCCGCAGCCCTGTTGGCGACGGCCGCGTTGCAGGTCCTGCCCCGGGAGAGGGCGACGGCCGCCGTCCTCACCTCCTGCTGCGCCTGTGCCCTGTTCCTGGCCTGGGGCCTGCTCGCCCCGCGCCCCGAACTCGCCCACGCCCAGCGGCTCGCGCTCAGCCTGGACCGCCGTACCGCACCCGGCGACCGGGTCCTGGTCTGGGGCATGCACCCGGAGACGTACTGGCTCGCCGACCGCACCCCCGCCACCCGCTACCTCACCGCCGGGCTGCTCACCAACTTCAGCGGTGGCCGGGACGGCCCGCAGGTCGGTGAGAAGTACGCCGTCGCGGGCGCCTGGCCGGTCTTCCGCGCGGAACTGACCGGCCGTCCGCCGGCCCTGGTCGTCGACGACTCCCGGGGCAAGCCCTACGGCCCCGACCGCGTCCCCGGCCTGCGCAGGCTCCTCGCGGCCCGGTACGAGCGGGTCGGCGAGGTGGACGGGGCGGTGCTGTACGCGCGGGTGCCGGGGGAGTGACCGCGGTCGCCCGGCTCAGGGCAGCAGGGTGCTCGGACCGATCACATCGGCGCCCAACTCCGTCACCCTGCGCCGCAGTTCGCGGTCGGCGGTGACCACGAGCCGGGGCCGGGCGGGGTCCTCGGCGGTCAGCTCCACGATCCGGTCGTCACCGCTGCCGGGCGCCGGCTCCACCCGCACCCCGGGCACCGACTCCACCCCGCGGGCGGCACCCTCGACGACGAGCACCAGCTCCACCGGGGTCGGCCGGCCGGGCAGTCCGCGCTCGGCCAGCCGGTCGCGCAGCCGCTCGGCGGCCCTCTTGCGGTCCCGCCACCAGCCGTCCGGCCGCGACCCCACGACGTTCGCGCCGTCGACGATCACCAGCAGGGGAGCTTCGTCTTCCATGTCCCCAGCCTCGCACGCCAGGGTCCGGACCACTGCCCCGCAGGTCCCGGATTAGAGTGAAGCGGTGAACGGCGACTGGCTCCTCCGCGGCCGTGACGGCCGGCTCAGTGTCTATCTGCCGTCGGGCGACGCCGTACTGTGCCGGGCGGAGCGCGGTGCCGGCGGCGCCTGGGGCACCCCGCGGCGGGTGGGCGGCGACCAGCGGCTGCACCCAGGCTTCTCGGTGGGGCGGGGCGGCGACGGATACGCCCATCTCGTCGCCTGGCGGCCCACCGTGAACGGCGAGTCGGGCCTCGTCCACTCCACCCACTTCCGCCCGCACCTGGCCGCCCTGGACTGGCGGCCGATCGGTCATCCGGGCAGGAAGGGCGAGGTCACCGGCGCTCCGGCGGTGGCGGTGGACGCGCAGGGCCGGGCCCATGTCTTCGTCCGCAACCGGGGCCGCGGGGTGAGCATGGCCGCCCAGAAGGCGAAGGGCGGCTGGGACCCGTGGCGCGACCTGAAGGGCCGCCAGGTCGAGGACGGGCTCGCGGCGGTGACCGGCGAGTCCGGGCGGGTCGAGGTCTACGCGGCCGTACCCGCCGGGATCGTGCACTGGCGTCAGGAGGAGCCGGGCAGGCCGCCGGTGCTCCTGGAGGCCCTGGAGGCGCCGGCCCGGCCGGGCACCCTCACCGCGCTCGCCACCTCGCCCGGCAGCACCACCGTCTTCTACACCGACGACTCCGGCGACCTGTGCGCCTGGCGCCCCGGCGGCAAGCCGCGCACCCTGCTGCCCTCCGCCGGACCCGGCCCGGCGGTGGCGGTCCGCTGCGAACTCGACGGCCACGACTGCACCCTGCTCGCCCAGCGCTCGGCGAGCGGCCGGGTCGCCTTCGCCGCGTACCCGACGGAACAGGAGGAGGCCGGCGCCTGGTGGACCGAGTCCGGGCCCCAGCTCCCGGCCGACGCCCTGGTCGCCCTGACGACGGACGAGGCACAGAGGGTCACCGCGGCGACCCTCTCCCCGGCCACCGGGCAACTGCTCCTCACCCGCCGCAAGGACGAGCCGGGGCTCGCGCTGGAGGCCTGGCGCGAGGTCTGACGCAGGGTCAGCTGCCGCCGGTGGCGGGGGACTTCTTCGCCGACGCCGGGATCGTGGAGTCGCTGCGGATCGCCTTCCACAGCGTCGACGCCTGCGGCTCGGCGGCCACCACCCGGTTCGGGTCGGCCTTGTCGTACGCCACCGGGAGCATGATCGTCTCCATGGTGGACGGGTTGACGCCGTTCAGGCTCCGGCCGAACTCCGCGAGCTTGGTGAGCGAGGAGAGCTCGGAGTCGGTGGTGAGCGCGGAGGTCAGCTTGTCGGCGATCCTGTACGCCTTCACCGGGCTGCCCAGCAGGTCCTGCTTCTGGATCTCCGCGAGCAGGGCGACCATGAACTGCTGCTGGAGACCTATCCGGCCCAGGTCGCTGCCGTCGCCGATGCCGTGCCGGGTGCGGACGAACTGGAGGGACCGGGTGCCGTCGAGCCTGTGGGTGCCCTTGGTGATGTCCAGGCCGCTGGAGGAGTCGTGGATGTCCTGGTCGACGGTGACGGTCACGCCGCCTATCGCGTCCACCAGGTCCTTGAAGCCGGCGAAGTCGATCTCGACGTAGTGGTCCATGCGGACCCCGGACATCTGCTCCACCGTCTTGACCACGCAGGCGGGCCCGACCTGGGAGTAGATGGAGTTGAACATCACACGCTTCGCGGAGGCGGCCTCGGTGCCGTCCGCCCTGGTGCACCGCGGGCGGTTCACCAGGGTGTCGCGCGGGATGCTGACGGCGACGGCCTTCTTGCGGCCCTCGGGTATGTGCATCACCAGCGCGGTGTCCGAACGGGCTCCGGACACCTTGGTGCTGTCCAGCTTCGCGTTGGCGCCGGCCCGTGAGTCGGAGCCCAGGATCAGGACGTTCTGACCCGAGGTGGGCAGCTTCTCCGGGCGGTCGTCACCGATCGCCCGGTCGATGTCGACGCCCTTGATGTTGCCGTCGATACCGCTGTAGAGCCAGTAACCGGTGCCGGCTCCGGCGAGGACCAGCACGGCCAGGGAGACCAGGATCCAGCGGCCGGTACGGCGCTTGCCGGTGCGCTCGCGCTTGCGGCCCCGCCCGCCGCAGCGCCCGCCGGGCACGTCGGAGTCGTCGCGCTGGGGCGTCGAGACATGGCTCATCCTGGTCGAGTCCTCGCTGGTCGTGCCCTGAGGGCGTGCTGTTGGCGTGAGGACTCGGGTGGGGGGAGGGCCGGTCCGTGTACTGCCCGATCAATCCCGCACTATAGACAGACGTCCGACAGATCATGCATGCGATGTGATGGGCTTGTAAACAGAAATCCAACAAATAGTATGCCGCTGCCGCTTTGACCGATCACGCCTGATCACGACCGATCGGGGCGGCGGATGTTCGCGGGCCGCAGGGGGCCGCGGGGGAAGGAAAACCGATCATGCGGGCCAGTACCGCGCACGCCGACGGACCACGGCAGCCCGCGGCCGACGGCGCACGGCCGGGCCGGAGCGGCGGGCGGCACACCGTGCTGTCCGGGCCCTGGCTGCTGCCCGGACACGACGGCCGGCTCCTGGCGTTCGCGCACGTGGACGGCGCCGTACTGCGCTGGACCGAGAGCACCCCCGGCGGCCCGGACTGGCACGGCCCCGACGTGCTGCCCGCCGAGGACATCACCTCGCTCACCGTCGTCCAGGGCCGCAACCGCTACGCCCACCTGCTCGGCCGCCGGGTGCGCGGCGGGGGCACGGCACCCCCGGCGGTGGACCTGGTCTACGCGGTCCAGTACCAGGCGGGCCGGCCGCTCAGCGAGTGGCGCGCGGTCGGCAACCCCTACGCCCGGCGCGAGCGTTCCGCGCAGGTCGCGGTGCCTGCCGCGGCGGTCGCCTCGACGGGCACCCTGCACGTGTTCGCGCCCACCGCGGACGGCCGGGTCTTCCTGCGCCGCGAGGACCCGCACGGCCGCTGGGAACCCTGGCTCGACCTGAACACCCGCGCCTGCCCGGACACCCCGGCCGCCGTCGCCACCGCCACCGGGCAGCTGGAACTCCTCGTCCCCACCCCGGCCGGCGCCCTGACCTGGCACCAGGACCGGCCCGGCGCCGCCCTCGAACCCGGCCCCGACCTCGGCGCCGTGCCGCTGCCCGGTTCCGTCACCGGCCTGGAGACCTCGCCGGGCCGGGTCACGTACTACCTGACCGACGTGCCCAGCGGCCAGATCGTCGCCGCCCGCGCGGGCGACTGGCCCGTGCCGGTGGGCGGCAACCCCGGCGACGGCCGGCACGCGGCCGTGACCACCGTCGTCGACGGCCACTCCTGCACCGCGCTCGCCCACCGCGACGCCGACGGCCGGGTCGTGCTCGGCCTGTGCCCCACGGGGGGCGAGCGGTACGGGGTGTGGTGGACCGCCACCGGCACCCCCTGCCTGGGCGATCCCGCCCTCGCCCGGGACGCCCGCGGCCGGGTCGCGGTGCTCGCCACGGCCCCCGACGGCACCCTGGTCCTGGCCCGCCAGACCGACGGCCCGGGACTGACGCTGGGCGACTGGATCCGCATATGAGACCGGACAAGCGCCCCCGCCCGGCCCTCGACGCGCCGACCGGTTCGCTCACCGGTTCGCCTGTCGGTGCGAACCCGGACACGATGCCCCGCCGGGACGCGCTCCCGCACGAAGGAGCGTGACGCGATGCCCCGCAGACCCGACCGGAACACGGGCGCCGCCGTCGCCGGGGCCCCGACGGCCCCCGCCCACACGGTCGCCGTGGTCGTCCCGGAACCCGCGGACGCGGCCGCGCTCGTCGAACTCCAGCCGCCCGGCGCCGACATCGCCGTCGTCTGCCTGCGCCCCGGCGCCAAGGACGGCCGGGCCGTCCTGGACCGCGCCCTCGCCACCGCGGGCGACCGCGGCTGCCGGGTCCCCGGCGGCCCCCGGGTGCTCGGCGCCACCGGCACCGACGACCCGGCGACGGTCACCGCGCTGCTCGACGCGCTGGGCGACCTCGAACCGGACCGGCTGCACACCCTGGACCCCGACCCCGTGCACAGCTCCTTCGACCGGGCCTCCGGCACACCGGCGTACGACGTACCGGCCGCGCACGCCGAGACGGCCGCCGGTGCGCTGGCCGCGGCGCGCGCCTGGCAGACCGCGGCCGGCCGGCCCCTGTCCGTCGACTGCCACCGCGCCCTGTCCGACCCCGGGTTCGGGCTCGACGCCTGCCGCCGCCATCCGCTGCCCGTGAACTGGCTGTCCGCCGGGTTCGACGGCCGGCTCACCGCGTTCCGGCCGACGGCCGCGGGCGTGGTCCGCAGCTGGCAGGACGCGCAGGGGCGTTGGAGCGGGCCGGAGCCGGTCGAGGGCGGCGGGCTGCTGCCGGGGCTGCGAGTGGTGCCGGACCCGCAGGGCTTCCCGCACCTGTTCGGGCTGCGCCGCACGCTCCGCGGTGACGGCGGTGCGGACGTCGAGGTGGTGCACGCGGCCCAGTACCGGACCGGGCCCGGCTCCGTCACCCCCTGGCACTCGCTCGGCGGGCCGAACGCCGCCGACCCGCGCAAGGGGCGCGAGGTCGGTTTCCCGGCCGCCGCGTTCGACGCGTCGGGCACGCTGTTCGTCTTCGTCCGCAACTTCGGGCACAGCATCAGCTGGCGCTGCCGGCCGGCCGACGGCCGCTGGACGGCGTGGCAGCACCTGGGCGGGGCGCGGGTCGCCGACGACCTCGTCGCGGTGCCGGCCGCGCACGGCGGGGTCGAGGTGTACGGCAGGCTGCGCGACACGGCCGGCGCGGTGCGGTGGGCCGTGGGCGCCGACGGGGTGTGGGCCGAGGACCGCGCGCTTCCCTTCGCCCCGCGCCCCGGCACGCTGACCCCCGCTCCGGAGGCGGGCACCGTCGTCTTTCGCGACCTGCGGACCGGTGCGGCCGCCGTGTGGTCGGCCGCCGCCGGAGCCGCCTTCCCGCTCGGCGGACCGGAGGGCGGCGGTCCCCTGGCCGTCGCCCGGGGCGTCGAACTCGACGGCTGGCCCTACTCGCTGCTGCTCGCCGCGGGCTCGGCCGGCGGCTACCCGGAGACCCGGCCCGACGCGGGTACCTGGTGGCAGCCCCTCGACACCCCGGCCTACGGCCCCCCCGGCCGCGGCGCTCACCCGCACCGGCCGGCTCGCCGTGGCCTCCTGGCCCCCGGGCGCCGGCCTCCGCCTGACCCACCGTGACCCCACCCCCGACACCCTCGCCTTCACCGACTGGCACCCGGCGACCGGCTGACCCGAGCGGGCGGTGCGGGACGCGGGATGCGCAAGTGGCCGCCCTCGGGGGCCGATCGAGGCCTCTTGTTCCGTCATGGGTCGATGTGGGCAGGGTTGTGCGGCCCGAGGTGCCGCCGGAGTCGCGCCCGGCGCGCGGTCCGGTGCGGTGTGTGGTGCCCCGGTCGGCCGGAGTGGGGGCGTCCGGTTTTCCGGACGTGATCCCCGGATGCGGAGATGTCAAGTCCGCTTGTCGGCAAGGGGAAGTGGATGGCTTGATTCCGACCTGTGAATGCCTGGCGGGGCCGGCGAGGTGGCCCTGAGGGTACTTCGCGAGGGATGTTCGGGCAGCGGTCCACGAGGGCTTCCCTGCGGTTGCAGAGGGCGAGGACCGTAAATGGTTGTACTGGCCACGTGTGATGAACGTCGCCCTTATCCGCAGGTCAACGCGCGTCGACGCGCAGGTGAAGCGTTGTTAAAGTTCAGGTCGTTCATGTGACTGGCCTGTGAAGGGTGCGGCTCATGTGTGCGAAACCCGGGGGCGCACCATGGCGACCATGGGGCACTTTGTCCTGTCTTGCGTGCAACTGAGGAGCTATGGCCAGGCTTTCGCTCAGGGCTGTCCAAAAACTGACCTGCAAGAAGCGCGACGCCTGGTGGACGGTCTTCCTCGTGGACCCCGTCGCCACCCGCATCCTGCTGGTGGTCGCCCGCTTCCGGTTCATCACCCCGAACCGGGTCACCTGGGCCGCCCTCTTCATCGGTCTCGGTTCCGCCGGCCTCTTCCTCCAGGGCGACCGCAGCTCGCTGCTCATCGGCGCCCTGCTCTACCACGTCAGCTTCATCCTGGACTGCATCGACGGGAAGCTGGCCCGGCTCAAGGGCAACGGCACCGTCTTCGGCGGCTGGCTGGACTACGTCTTCGACCGCATCCGCGTGCTGTTCTGCGCCCTCGCCCTGATGGGCGGTCAGTTCCTGCGCACGCAGGACGAGCGCTACCTGCTCGCCGCGCTGGTCGTGGTCTTCCTCGACATGCTGCGCTACGTCGACGCCCTCCAGATCTACAAGATGCGCATGTCGATGCGCGCCAAGATCGAGAAGGTCACCAAGCAGAAGGCCGCCGCCGAACGCGCCGAGCGCGAGGCCGAGGAGGCCGCCGAGGAGGCCCGCCGGCAGGCCGCCGTCCGCGCCCGCACCGCCGTACCCGGCGCCGAGCAGCCCGGTGCCGCCGCCCCGCAGGTCGTCTTCATGGAGGACCTGCTGCGCGACAACCCCGGCACCTCCGCCGAGGCGCTGCGCGCGGAAGCGGCCGAGGCCGGCGCCGGCAACGTCGTCGACCTGCACGAGCAGTTCCGCGACCGCTTCCCCTGGTACGTCCGGGTCCGCCGGGCGATGCTGCGCACCCGGGTGCGCCCGCACCTGATCAGCGGCATCGAGTTCCAGATGTTCATCTTCATCGTCGGTCCGCTGATCGGCCGGATCCTGTGGACGACCGTCGTCTCGGCCGCCCTCCTCGTGCTGTTCGAGCTCGTGATCATGTACAAGTTCTGGCTCTCCACCCGGGACTTCACCCGGGTCATGGAGGAACTGGACCCCACGCCGACCACCGCCGGCACCATCGCCCCGCACCTGCACCGGGGCCGTCACCGGCAGCGCGGCGCAGAAGCGGACGCCCTCCTCCAGGACGGGCGCTACCAGGCGCCGCCGCCGGAGGAGGATCCTTTCTTCCAGCCCTATCCGCAGCCGCAGTACCACCAGCTGGACGTCCGGGAGACCGCTGACCTCCAGGGCATCCCGACCCCGCGCGGCGAATCGCAGGACGTGCTGACCCAGCCGCTCCGGATCCGCTCCTACGGCGGCCCCGGATGGGCGGACGCGCGAGCGGAGGCCGAGCACGAGAGGCGCGGCGGATGACCGCGCCGAACCGGCCGTACGCCGAGCCGTACTCCGGACCCGACGGCGGACTGACGGCCCCGTCCCGGCACGCCCACGTCGACACGGTCTCCTACCCGGACCCCTCCCTCTTCACGGTCACCGTCGTCGTCGCGGCGTACAACGCGAGCGCCACCCTGGACCGCGCCCTGCGCTCCGCCCTGCGCCAGACCCACCGCAACGTCGAGGTCCTCGTGGTGGACGACGCCTCCACCGACTCCACCCTGGCCGTCGCCGAGGAACACGCCCGGCGCGACCCCCGGGTGCGGATCCTGTCCCGCCCGCAGAACAGCGGCGGCGTCGGCGCCCCCCGCAACAACGGCATCGAGGCCGCCTGCGGCCAGTACCTGATGTTCCTCGACGCCGACGACGAACTCCCGCACAAGGCCTGCGAGACGCTGCTCGCCTCCGCCCTGGCCACCGGCGCGGACATCACCGCCGGCCGGGCGCTGCGCGTCAACCTCGCCAAGGACGAGACCACCGTCTGGCAGCCGCAGCTGTACGGCGCCGACCGCACGGTCACCGGCGGACTCGCCGCCATGCCCGAGCTGTTCGACGACCCGATCGCCGCCGCCAAGCTCTACCGTGTCGACTTCCTGCACCAGGGCGGCATCCGCTTCCCCGAGGGCGTCCACTTCGAGGACACCTACTTCTCCACCGTCGCCGGACTGTGCGCGCACACCGTCACGCTGCTGACCGAGCCGGTCTACCGGTGGATGTGGGAGCGGGAGACCGACACCCCCTCCATCACCAACCGGCGCGGCGAGGCGCGCAGCATCCGCGACCGGGTCCGGGTGCACCAGTGGGCCGACGATTTCCTCGTCCAGCACGGCGCCCGTGAACTCGTCGCGCACAAGGCGGCCAAGTTCCTCTCCCACGACCTGCGCCTGTACACCCCCGAACTGCGCACCGGCGACGACGCCTTCCGGGACGCCTTCGTCCGCGCCGTCGCCCCCTACCTGCGGTCCCTGCCGCAGGAGACGTACGACCTGTGCGGCCCGCTGGAGCGGGTGCGCGCCTTCGGCCTGATGCACGGCCGGGTCGACCTGGCGCTGTCCGTCGCCGACTACACCCAGCGGCGCAGCGTGCTCAGCTCCGACCTGGTCGAACGGGACGGCAGGGTCTACTGGTCGGGCTCGCTGCTCGGCCGACCGCACGCCGAACGCTTCCTCGACGTCACCGACCTCGACCTGACCGGCACCGCCCTCGGCGACGCCCGGCTGTTCAACCAGGCGACCCGGGTGGAGATCCGGGACGGCGCCCTCCACGTCGGCGGACACCTGCGCAACCAGTTCGGCCGGGTCGGCCCCAAGGACAAGGTCGAGCTGACCGCCGTACTGCGCCGCCGCAGCCCCAGGACCGACCACACCTTCAAGGTGACCGGCGTCGAGGTCGACGACGAGTACATCCGCTACCAGACCACCGTCGATCTGGCGGCGACCCTCGGCAAGGCCGGCCGGCCCGCCGTCTGGAACCTCTTCCTCCAGATCCGGCACTCCGGACAGCGGGCGACCACCACCGTCTGCGTACGCGGACTCGACCCGTCCGCCGAGCGCTACGCGGCCGGCGGGACGACGTACGAGATCTACGAGACCGTCAGCGGCAACCTCGCGCTGCGTCCCGAGACCAGTGAGCAGCAGGTCAGGGCCGATCCGCGCGGCACCCCGTGGCTGTGGTGGGCGGAGCGGCAGCTGCCCGCGCCGTTCGCCCCGCCGGAGCGCCCCGGCGCCGCCGTCGTCGTGCACTGCCACAACGACGAGTACAACCTCTACGAGTTCCTCGGCTCGCTCGCCGCCCAGCGCGACTTCGAGCACACCCAGGTGGTCCTCGTCGACGACGGCTCCACCGACAGCACCCCTCAACTGCTCGCCGACTTCGCCGCGCACTACCCCAACACCCAGGTCGTGCCGCAGGTCCCGATGGGCATGCGGGCCGCCTTCGACAACGGACTGCGCTACGTCGCCGCGCCCTACGTCATGTTCGCGCGCGCCGCCGACATCCTCGGCGAGGACAGCGTCGGCCACCTGCTGCGCGCCGCCCGCAAGGCCAAGGCCGACGTCGCGGTGGGCGACCCCGACAGCTTCCCCGGACCGCCGCGCCACACCGACGAGCCGTGGAAGCGGTACTTCGGCAAGGGCGCCCGCGCCGTGACCAAGCTCGACGACGCCCCGTACCTCGTCTTCTCCACCGGGCTCGGCGCCAAGATGTTCCGCACCCGGCTGGTGCGCGACCAGCGGCTGCGGGCCGGCGGCGGCCCCGGCTTCGAGGACGCCTGGATCGCCGTACCCGCGCTGCTGCACGCGGCGCGGGTCGCCACCGCGCCCCGCGCCACCGCCTACGAACGCGACCGGGGCCGCAGCGACTCGCTGTTCGACGTGGCCTGGAACGACGCGGTCAAGGCCCAGGAACTGCTGCGGCTGTGCCGGTACGTCGTCCGGCGCGCCGAGGGCCTGGACGTCCGGACCCGGCGGCTCGCCCAGCGGTTCGTGGTGCGCACCTTCCAGCCGTACCTGCGCAACCTGCACCGGATCATGAGCCGGACCGAACTCGCCGGGATCTTCCCGACCCTGCACGAGGTGTACGCGGGCATCTCCGACGACCTGATCCTCCAGTACGCGGTGGCCGGGCAGTCCCGGCTCCAGCACCACGCCGTGCGCACCGGCGACCTCGGCCTGTTCTGCGAGCCGCACGCCAGGCCCGAGTACCAGCCCTACCTGCGCATCGACGACCAGGGCCTGTACCGCGGGCTGGCCGCCGACCGGGTGGAGACCTCGCTGCTGCGCGTGGACCGGCAGAAGGTGGTCCTGGAGACCTGCGAGGTCCGGGACGAGGACATCGCCTTCGAGGGCCTGCTGGTGCTGAGCGGCGTCGACATCGCCCACCGGTTCGCCAACCACGTCGAACTCGTCCTCGGCGACGGCCGCACCGAGCGCGCCCTCCCCGTCGAGCAGGTCTACCGGCGCGACCGCTGGCGCACCCGCAAGGAGCAGGACTGGTTCGCCGGCTGGCGCGCCGTCGCCCGCCCCGAGGACTTCGCCGGCCTCGACAACGAGGACCTCGCCCTCACCCTGCGCGTCCACGACGGCGACCGGCACCTGGACACCGTCGTCGACGCCCGCCAGATGCTGCACCGCTTCAAGGGCGTCCACCGGGCCGGCCGCGCCACCGTGGTCCTCTCCATCGACGCCGAGGAGCGGATCACCCTGCGCCGCGTCGCCGGAGCCGGCAGCCGCGCACGGCACGCGCTGAAGCGGTTCGGCCGGGAGTTCCGGGCCGCCCTGCCCGGCCGCCCCGGCTGGCGCACCCGCCTGCTCTACTGGATCTGGCACCCCTGGCTGCGCGGCAAGGACATCTGGATCATCGGCGAGCGCGAGGACACCGCGCAGGACAACTCGTACCACCTCTTCAAGTGGATCCGGCAGCACCAGCCCGGGCGCCGGGTGTACTACGCCATCAACGGCGACGCCCCCGACCGCGCCAAGCTCAAGCCGTACGGCCGGGTCCTCGACCGCCTGTCCTGGAAGTACCGCGTCTACCTGCTGCACGCGAGCCGGCTGGTCAACGCCTACGACCTGGAGGCCTACCTGGGCTTCCCGGGCCTGTCCAAGCGCGCCTTCCTCACCGGCTACGGCGACCTGCTGCGCTACCGGCGGGTCTTCCTCCAGCACGGCGTGGTCTACAACGACGTCGCCCCCTCCATCCACGCCCAGGTCACCAACGTCGACATGGTGCTCACCACCGGCCGCAGCGAACGCGCCTACTACGCCGAGCACTGCGGCTACGGCTACGACCGCGTCGCCGCCACCGGCCTGCCCCGCTTCGACGCGCTCGAACCCGTCGACGGACCGCGCCGCATCCTCGTCATGCCCACCTGGCGCCGGGACATCGTCGCCCCCTCCTACAACAAGGCGGCCAAGCCGGAGATCCCGTTCGCGGCCTCCGACTACTACCGCTTCTTCTCCGCCCTGCTGCGCGACGAACGGCTGCTCAAGGCGCTCCAGTACCACAACGTGGAGCTGGAGTTCATGCCGCACTACGAGATCCGGCCCTACCTCAGGCACTTCCGCATCGACCACCCGGCCGTCACCGTCTCCACCACCGGCCGGGACGTGCAGCTGGCCATGCGCGAGTGCTCGATGCTGGTCACCGACTACTCCTCGGTCTTCTTCGACGTCGCCTACATGGGCAAGCCGATCGTCTACACCAACTTCGACGACGAGGCCTTCTACAGCAAGCACTACAAGCGCGGCTACTTCGACCTGGCCCGCGACGGCTTCGGCCCGGCCTGCGCCACCGTGGACCACGCGGTCGACGAGATCGTCGCCTCGATCGAGCGGGGCTTCGCGGTCGAGCCCGCTTACACCCGGCGCGCGGAGGAGTTCTTCGTACTGCGCGACACCAACAACTGCCGACGCGCCTTCGAGGTGATCGACAGCATGGACGCCACCGTCGCGGGCGACCCCGGCCGGCCGTCCGCGCCCCTGGTCATGGGGCGGCCCGAGGACCACGGGCACGGAGGGGGCTGACGTGCGGCACCCCAGGATCTTCCTCGCCGGCGACTCCAGCGTGACCGGCCGGCCGCGCAGCATGGCGCCGATGGCCGGCTGGGGCCAGGTGCTCCAGCTCTTCCTCCGCGACGCCGAGGTCGTCAACGCGGCCCGGGCCGGCTCCAGTTCGCGCAGCTTCCTGGAGCGCGGCCGGCTGGCCTGGATCCTGGACCGGCTCGTCCCCGGCGATCTGCTGCTGGTCTCCTTCGGGCTGATCGACATGCTGCCCGGCGCCGGCCGCTTCACCGAACCCTTCGGCGACTACCAGCGGTTCCTGCGCCGGTACGCCCACGGCGCCCGCGAGCGCGGCGCCCACCCGGTGTTCGTCACCAGCCACGAGCGCCGCGTCTTCGACTCCCACGGCAACCTGCGTCGCCCCCTGGGCCTCTACCCCGCGGCGATGCGCGAACTGGCGGCGGGGCTGTCCGTGCCCCTGGTCGACCTCAACGAGTGGAGCGCCGGCCGGTGGCGGCAGGCGGGCCCGCACGGCACCAGGGACCTCTTCCTCCACCTGGCGCCCGGCGAGCACCCCAACTACCCCGAGGGCATCGCCGACAACACCCATCTGCGCGGCCAGGGCGCCACCGAGTGCGCCCGCTACGTGGCCGGCGAACTGCGCGCCCGCTCCCAGCTCACCCCCGCGCACTTCCAGAACCTCGACACCGACATCCCGGAGACCGCCATCGCCTTCCTCGACGACCACGACGTCCAGCGCGTGACCAGGGAAAGAACCGCGAAAGCGGCGGCGCCCGGCGAGGTTTTGCGGTGAGCGACCGGTACCCGCTCGCCCGTGCGTGGGTGACGCATCCGCAGGACGCCCGGATCGGCGGCACGCTCGAACTCTTCGCCGACACCGACCCCGCCCAGCCGGTCGCCCCCGGCCAGGAGATCGCCCTGACCGTCGCCGTCACCCCCACCGGCGGCGCCTGGCGCACCTACGGCTACCTGCTCGACGACTTCCTCGGCGGGGTCGCCGCGATGGTCGGGCACCAGGGCATGAGCCATCTCCACAACGGCCGTTACGCCACCTACGCCAGCGACGCCGAACCCCGCACCGTCACCTGCCGGATCCGGATCGGCGACAACGCCGCCGAGGGCGCGGTACTGCTGCCCCGGATCGTCGTCGGTCTGATGCCGGCCCAGGGCGGCAAGCTGATCCCGTCGGCCGCCGTCTCCGAGGCCGGCTTCCGGGTGCGGCGCCACTGGCTGCCCGGCCAGAGCATGAACCTGCGCCCCGGCGGCCGCGCGGTGCTGCCCGCCGGCCACAGCCCCGCCCCCGGCCTGCGTTTCATGGGCGTCGGTCTCGCCCGGCACGCCACGCTCACCTGCATGTCCGACGGCAGCGTCATCTACCAGGCGGACCCCGAACACCTCGGCTACGACCGCTTCGAGCTGGCCTTCGAGGACGACCTCGGTCACCGCGTCTGGTCCGAGGTCACCGTCCACATCGGCGACTTCGGGGCCTCGCCGGGCGCACTGCCGGCGTACGGCCCGTAGCCGTCCGGGCCTACGGAAGGGGGCCTCCGCACACCGCGGAGGCCCCCTTCACGCGTCAGCCGTCACACCGGGACCGAGGCCAGCCCCGGGGCCAGGAACTTCTTGCCGTTCACCCGCTCGGAGACACCCTCGCGGTCCAGGTACGGCGTGATGCCGCCCAGGTGGAAGGGCCAGCCGGCGCCCGTGATCAGGCAGAGGTCGATGTCCTGCGCCTCGGCGACGACACCCTCGTCGAGCATCAGCCCGATCTCCTGGGCGACGGCGTCCAGGACGCGCGCGCGGACCTGCTCCTCGGAGAGGACCGAGTCGCCCTGCTTCAGCAGCGCGGCGACCTCGGGGTCCAGCTCCGGCTTGCCGCTGTCGTACACGTAGAAGCCGCGCTTGCCCGCCTTGACGACGGCCGCGAGGTTCGGGGAGACCGTGAAGCGGTCCGGGAAGGCCCGGTTGAGGGTCTCCGAGACGTGCAGGCCGATCGCGGGACCGACCAGCTCCAGGAGCACCAGCGGGGACATCGGCAGACCCAGCGGCTCGACCGCCTCCTCCGCGACCTCGACCGGGGTGCCCTCGTCGATGACGTTCTGGATCTCGCCCATGAAGCGGGTGAGGATGCGGTTGACGACGAACGCCGGGGCGTCCTTCACCAGCACCGCGGTCTTCCTCAGCTTCTTGGCGACGGCGAACGCGGTCGCGAGGGACGCGTCGTCGGTCTGCTCGCCGCGCACGATCTCCAGGAGCGGGAGGATCGCGACCGGGTTGAAGAAGTGGAAGCCCACGACCCGCTCGGGGTGCTTGAGCTTCGACGCCATCTCCGTCACCGACAGCGAGGAGGTGTTGGTGGCGAGGATCGCGTGCGCCGGGGCGACCGCCTCGACCTCCGCGAACACCTGCTGCTTGACGCCGATCTCCTCGAACACGGCCTCGATGACGAAGTCCGCGTCGGAGAAGCCCTCGGCCTTGTCCAGCACACCGGTGACCAGGGCCTTGAGGCGGTTGGCCTTGTCCTGGTTGATCCGGCCCTTGCCGAGCAGCTTGTCGATCTCGGCGTGGACGTAGCCCACCCCCTTGTCGACGCGCTCCTGGTCGATGTCGGTCAGCACGACCGGCACCTCCAGGCGGCGCAGGAAGAGCAGCGCGAGCTGGGAGGCCATCAGACCGGCGCCGACGACACCGACCTTGGTGACCGGACGCGCCAGGTTCTTGTCGGGCGCACCCGCCGGACGCTTGCCGCGCTTCTGCACCAGGTTGAACGCGTAGATGCCGGCGCGCAGTTCACCGCCCATGATCAGGTCGGCGAGCGCCAGGTCCTCGGCGTCGTAGCCCTGCTGGAGGTCGCCGTTCCGGGCGGCGGCGATGATGTCCAGGGCGCGGTAGGCGGCCGGGGCCGCGCCGTGCACCTTGGAGTCCGCGATGAACCGGCCGCGCGCGACGGCCTGGTCCCAGGCCTCGCCGCGGTCGATCACCGGGCGCTCGACCTCGATGTCGCCCTTCAGCACCTGGGCGGTCCAGATCAGCGACTGCTCCAGGAAGTCGGCACCCTCGAAGAGGGCGTCGGCGATGCCGAGGTCGAAGACCTGCTGGCCCTTGAGCTGCTTGTTCTGGTTGAGGCTGTTCTCGATGATCACCGAGACGGCCTTGTCGGCGCCGATCAGGTTCGGGAGCAGGGCGCAACCGCCCCAGCCGGGAACCAGGCCGAGGAAGACCTCGGGCAGCGAGAACGCCGGGATGGCCTTGGACACGGTCCGGTACGTACAGTGCAGACCGACCTCGACGCCACCGCCCATGGCGGCGCCGTTGTAGTACGCGAAGGTCGGCACCGCGAGGCCCGACAGCCGCTTGAAGACCTCGTGGCCGCCCTTGCCGATGGCGAGCGCGTGCTCGTGCTCCTTCAGCAGCTCGACACCCTTGAGGTCGGCGCCGACCGCGAAGATGAACGGCTTGCCGGTGATGCCGACACCGACGATCGTGCCCTCGGCCGCCTCCTTCTCGACCTGGTCGACGGCGGTGTCGAGGTTCGCCAGCGAGGCCGGACCGAAGGTGGTCGGCTTGGTGTGGTCCAGGCCGTTGTCCAGGGTGATCAGCGCGAAGCGGCCGGCCCCGGACGGCAGGTCGAAGTGGCGTACGTGCGCCGACGTCACGACCTCGTCGGGGAACAGGTCCGAGGCCTGCTTCAGAAGCTCGGCGGTGGTGCTCACTTGTCCCCCTCGAAGTGCGGGTTCTCCCAGATGACCGTCGCGCCCATGCCGAAGCCGACGCACATGGTGGTCAGGCCGTAGCGGACGTTCGGCTGTTCCTCGAACTGGCGGGCCAGCTGCGTCATCAGACGCACGCCCGAAGAGGCCAGCGGGTGGCCGAAGGCGATCGCGCCGCCGTACTGGTTGACGCGCTCGTCGTCGTCCGCGATGCCGTAGTGCTCCAGGAAGGCCAGCACCTGCACGGCGAAGGCCTCGTTGATCTCGAAGAGACCGATGTCGGAGATGCCGAGCCCCGCCTGCGCGAGCGCCTTCTCCGTGGCCGGGATCGGGCCGTAGCCCATGACCTCCGGCTCCACACCCGCGAAGGAGTACGCCACGAGACGCATCTTCACCGGCAGGTTGTTCTCGCGGGCGAAGTCCTCGGAGGCGATCAGCGAGGCGGTCGCACCGTCGTTCAGACCGGCCGCGTTACCGGCGGTGACCCGCCCGTGGACGCGGAACGGCGTCTTGAGACCCGACAGGTTCTCCAGGGTGGTCCCCGGCCGCATCGGCTCGTCGGCGGTCACCAGGCCCCAGCCGGTCTCGCCGCCCTCCGGGCTGGTCCGGCGCACCGAGATCGGCACCAGGTCGGCCTGGATCTTGCCGTCGGCGTACGCCTTGGCGGCCTTCTCCTGGGAGCGGACCGCGTACTCGTCCGCGCGCTCCTTGGTGATCGTCGGGTAGCGGTCGTGCAGGTTCTCGGCGGTCATGCCCATGAACAGCGCCGACTCGTCGACCAGCTTCTCGCTGACGAACCGCGGGTTCGGGTCGACGCCCTCGCCCATCGGGTGGCGGCCCATGTGCTCGACACCGCCGGCGATGGCGACGTCGTACGCGCCGAAGGCGACGGAACCGGCGACCGTGGTGACGGCGGTCAGGGCGCCGGCGCACATCCGGTCGATGGAGTAGCCCGGCACGGACTGCGGCAGACCCGCGAGGATGCCCGCGGTACGGCCGATGGTCAGACCCTGGTCACCGATCTGCGTGGTCGCGGCGATGGCGACCTCGTCGATCTTCTTGGTGTCCAGACCGGGGTTGCGGCGCAGCAGCTCCCGGATCGCCTTCACGACGAGGTCGTCGGCGCGGGTCTCGTGGTAGATGCCCTTCGGGCCCGCCTTGCCGAACGGGGTGCGGACGCCGTCGACGAAGACGACATCCCTGACGGTACGAGGCACGATGGCTCTCCTCCAGGGTGCGGGATGGCACTGCTGCGATGCGCTGAGCGCGCGCTCAGCCCCATGCTACTTATGAGTAACGTGACTGCACAGCCCCGACGCCGGGAGCGGCGAAGGTCACATTGGAGCCGACGGCCGGGGAGCGCCCCGTCAGGGGCGCGGGGCGTAGCCGATACGCGGCTCCGCCGCGTGGGCGCGACCAGTCACGACGGACCCGCGGACCCGCACGGCGCCTCACCGCGGCGGCGCGGTGGACCCCCGCGGGGTCAGCACCGGAGTGGCCACCGCATGCGACCCGCCCTCCCCGAACAACGTACGCGCCACATCCGCCCCGAACCCGTGCACATCATGGCTCATCGCCGACAACGTCGGATGGGTGAGCCGGCACAGCTGCGAGTCGTCCCACGCCAGCAACGACACGTCCCCCGGCACCCGCAGCCCCATCTCCGCGGCCACCGAGAGCCCCGCCACCGCCATGATGTCGTTGTCGTACACGATCGCCGTCGGCCGCTCCGCCGCGGCGGCGCTCAGCAGCGACCGCGTCGCCCGCGCCCCCGCCTCCCCGGAGTAGTCGGTCGTCACCTGCCACGCCCCGGCCAGCTCCAGCACCCGCGCCGCCTCCTCGAACGCCGCCGTCCGCAGCGCGGTGTGGCCGAGCGCCGCGGCCCCGCCGACCCGCGCGATCCTGCGGTGCCCCAGCGCCGCCAGGTACCGCACGGCCTCCGCCACCGCGTCCCCGTCCTCCGTCCACACCGACGTCAGCCCGCCCGTCAGCGAGGGATGCCCCACGGCCACCACCGGCACCCCCAGCCGCCGCCCCGCCGCCACCCGGGGGTCGTCCGCCCGGAAGTCGACGAGGATCGCCCCGCCGATGTGCCGCCCCTTCCACCAGGACTCCAGCAGCCCGACCTCCTCCTCCAGGCCGCGCACCAGGCGCAGCAGCAGCGAGCAGGAGTGCTCGGTCAGCACGCTCTCCAGACCCGAGATGAACTCCATGTACCAGGGTTCGAGCCCGAGCATCCGGGCCGGCCGGCAGATCGCGAGGCCCACCACGTCCACCCGCGCCCCGGCCAGCGAGCGCGCCGTGGTGTCCGGGGCCCAGCCCAGTTCCCGCGCGGCCGTGAAGATCCGGTCCCGGGTAGCCTCGGCCAGCCCCGGCTTGTGGTTGAAGGCCAGCGACACGGCGCCCTTGGACACCCCGGCGCGCGCGGCGACGTCCTTGATGGTGACGCGGGGTGCTGTCATCGGGAGGGCTCCACGCAGTACAGGGCGGCCCGGGCGGCGGCCACGTCGGGAGTCTCCCAGCCGCTCACCCCGATCGTGACCCGTTCCCCGGGAAGGAGCGTGACCAGCCCCCGGTCGGCCCGCGCCGCCGGGTCCAGCCGGTCGGCCTGGAGCAGCAGGTCCCGTACGAGGGTGCGGGCCATCACCGTGACCTCGCCCGGAGCCACGGTCACCTCGAACTCCGGCCGCACATAGGGGATCTCGCGGTCCGGCGCCGGGAACCACAGCGCGCGCAGCGGGCCCGCGTCGGCGACCAGGAACTCCTTCGCGCCGTCCGGGAGCAGCTCCCTCGGCACGTCGGCCGACGCCACCGCCCGTGCCCCGGCCGCCAGTTCCACGCTCACCCGCGCGACCACCACCCCGTCGACGGTGGCCCGGCGCAGGGTGACCGGCCCCTCCCACGCCTCCGGCGCCTGGTTGACGGCGGTCAGCACCAGTTCCCGGCCCCGCGGCCGAAGCGTCAGCAGCCGGTCCGCGTACAGCCGCCGCAGCTCGTGCCAGAGCGGCTTCTCCCGCCCGTCCCCGTCGAGCGCGGCCCAGGAGGTCACCGGCCAGCAGTCGTTGAGCTGCCAGACGACCGTGCCGGCGCACACCGGCCAGTGCGCGCGCCAGTGCTCGATCCCGGCGGCCACGGCCCGTGCCTGGTTGACCTGCGTCAGATAGTGCCACCGGTCGAAGTCCCCCTCGGGGAAGGCGAAATGGCGTTCCAGCCCCCGCCTCAGCTTCCCGTTCCCGTCGTCGGCCTTCTGGTGGTGCAGCATGCCGGGGGAGTCCGGCGCGAGCGTCTCGTCCGGCAGCGCCCGCCGCAGCGTGGCGTACGCGGGCGGTGCCTGCCAGCCGAACTCGGCCACGAAGCGCGGCACTTCACGCAGGTAGTCCGCGTAGTCCGCGCGGTTCCAGACCTCCCAGGAGTGGTGCGTGCCGTGCGCCGGATCGTTCGGATGCCGCTCCCACGCCCCGGACCACGGGCTGCCCGCCGCGTAGGGCCGCGTCGGGTCCAGCTCGGCCACCACCCGCGGCAGCAGCCCCAGGTAGTACCCCTCGCCCCAGGACTCCCCGGCCAGCCGCTCCTCCCACCCCCAGTCCCGAAAGCCCCACAGGTTCTCGTTGTTGCCGTTCCACAGCACCAGCGAGGGATGCGGCATCAGCCGTACGACGTTCTCCCGGGCCTCCGCCTCCACCTCGCCGCGCAGCGGCTGCTCCTCCGGGTAGGCCGCGCACGCGAACGGGAAGTCCTGCCACACCAGCAGCCCCGACTCGTCGCAGGCGTCGTAGAAGTCCTCGCTCTCGTAGATCCCCCCGCCCCACACCCGGACCAGATCCACGCCCGCCGCCGCGGCCTGCCCGAGCCGCTGCCGGTACCGCTGCCTCGTCACCCGCGAGGGGAACACGTCGTCCGGGATCCAGTTGACGCCCCGTGCGAACAGCCGCTCGCCGTTGACGACGAGGGTGAACCCGGTGCCGTGCGCGTCGGCGCGCCGGTCCAGCTCCACGGTCCGGAAGCCGACCCGCCGCCGCCAGGAGTCGAGCACCGCGTCCCCGTGCAGCAGCGTCAGCTCGACCTCGTACAGCGGCTGTTCGCCGTACCCGCGCGGCCACCACAGGGCCGCGTCCGGCACCTCCACCCGTACCGTCCCCGCCGTCCCTGCGACGGCGGCCCGGGCGGTCCGCCCGGCCACCCGCACCTCGACGTCCAGCTTCGCCCCGGGCCGGGTCCGCTCCACGTCGACGTGCAACTCCACGACACCGACGCCCTGTTCGACGGTGACCAGCGGACGCACCCGCTCGATCCGGGCCGTCGACCAGTGTTCGAGCCGCACCGGCCGCCACAGACCGGCCGTCACCAGGGTCGGCCCCCAGTCCCAGCCGAAGGAACAGGCCATCTTCCGGATGTACTGGTACGGCTCGGCGTAGGCGGCGGGCCGCTCGCCCAGCCGGTCGCGCACCGCGGCCGCCTCGGTGTACGCGGAGGCGAACCGCACCGCGAGCGGCCCTCCCCGCCCGGTCACGTCGAAGCGGTACGAGCGGTGCATGTTCCGGGTGCGGCCCAGCAGCCGGCCGTCCAGCGTGATCTCGGCCGCGGTGTCCAGCCCCTCGAAGACCAGGTCGGTCCGCTCGTGCCCGGACGGCGCGTCGAGCCCGGCCGTGTACGTCCACCCCCGCCGCCCGACCCAGGCCACCTCGGTCTCGTTCCGTCCGAGGAACGGGTCCGGGATCACCCCCGCGGCCAGCAGGTCCGTGTGCACACACCCCGGCACCGCCGCCGGCAGCCCGCCCCCCTCGTACTCCAGGACCCAACCCGCGCCGAACGGCGTGACCTCCAGCATGCGCACTCCCTAAACCGGTTCACTCCAGCACTGGGCGTACTTTCCGCATCCTTGGCGGGATTGGGACTTTACCGGTTGAGGAAAGCGCTGTCAGAGTGCCGAATCAGCCAACCCCGCAAGTGCTCTTCCGTCTCTGCCGAACGGAGTGGACGCACATGAACGGACGTACGCTCGCCGCCCTCGCCACCGCAACCGCGCTCCTGCTGGCCGCCTGTACCGGTACAGGCGGTGCGACGAAGGGAGCGGACGCCAAGGCGCCCGACGACCCCTCGAAGGTGACCGGGACCATCACGGTCCTCACCCAGCGGACCGATCTGAAGCAGGACGGCACGCTGGACAGGTACGCGGCGGAGTTCAACAAGGTCTACCCGAAGGTGAAGGTCGAGTTCCAGGCGCTCACCAACTACGAGGCCGAAGTCAAGATCCGCATGAACACGGAGAACTACGGCGACGTCCTGATGATCCCCGGGGTCATCAAGAAGAGCGACTACCCGAAGTTCTTCGCCTCCCTCGGCAGTCAGGCCGAACTCTCCGGCAAGTACCGGTTCACCGGCTACACCACGGTCGGCGGCAAGGTCTACGGCCAGAGCCCGATCGGCGTGATGCCGGGCTTCGTCTACAACAAACGGGTCTGGAAGGCGGCCGGGGTCACCCGATGGCCCACCAGCCCCGCCGAGTTCCTCGCCGACCTCAAGGCGATCAAGGCGAGGACCGGTGCGACCCCGTACTACACCAACTACGCCGCCCAGTGGCCGCTGAGTTCCTGGACCTCCGTCAACGGCTCGGTCCACTGCGACCCGCAGGCGACGACGAAGCTCGCCGAGGGGAACCCGTGGGCGGCGGGGGCCGATCTGCGGGTGGGCGACACCCTGCTGTACGACATCGTGCACGACGGGCTGGCCGAGAACGACCCGACCACCACCAACTGGGAAGCCTCCAAGGGCCAGTTGGCCAAGGGGAAGATCGCCACCCAGTGGCTCGGCACCTGGGCCGGCGTCCAGTTCGAGGACGCGGCGAAGAAGGCCGGCACGGACCCCGACGACATCGGCTTCATGCCCTTCCCGGCGCAGACCGACGGGAAGTTCTGCGGCACCGTCGGCCCCGACTACAACCAGGCCGTCAACATCCACTCCCGGCACAAGGCGGCCGCCCGCGCCTGGATCGACTGGTTCACCGACAAGTCCGGCTACGACAAGGACAACCTGGCGATCTCCCCGCTCAAGGACGCCCCCCTGCCGGCGGTCCTCAAGCCGTACGAGGAAGAAGGCGTCAAGCTCATCGAGCTGGACGACTCGGCCGGTGCCCGGGTCAAGCTCATCGACGCCCAGGCCGAGACCGGCATCTACGCCCCCGACTACCGTCAGAAGCTCGTCGACCTCGCCCGCGGCGCCCGCGGCGGCACCCTGGACGGCTTCCTGGACGACCTCGGCGAGAAGTGGACCGAGGCCCGCGGGACGGCGGGGACGTCATGACGTTCTCGCGGCGCCTCACCCCCTGGCTCTTCCTGCTGGCCCCGCTCGCGCTCCTGGTCACCTTCACCTACGCGCCGATCGTCAACATGCTGGCGTACAGCTTCACCGACTGGGACGGGGTCAGCCCCGAACTCCACTACACGGGCGCCCGCAACTACGCGGAGATCTTCACCCGCCCCGACCTCTTCGAGGTCTTCCTGGTGAGCGCGTACTACCTGGCGGCCTCCGCCGTCCAGATCGTCGCCGCGCTGTACTTCGCCACGGTCCTCGGTTTCGACGTCCGTTTCCGCAATTTCTTCAAAGGGGTGCTGTTCTTCCCGTCCCTGATCAACGGCGTCGCGATCGGATTCGTGTTCCTCTACTTCTTCCAGGACGGCGGCACACTCGATTCCGTCCTCGCCCTGCTGGGCGTCCACACGCACCACGCCTGGCTGGGCACCCCGGTATCCGCGAACACCTCCCTGGCCGGCGTCTCGGTATGGCGCTACATGGGCCTGAACTTCGTCCTCTTCCTGGGCGCGATCCAGTCGATCCCCGGGGAACTCTACGAGGCGGCCGAACTGGACGGCGCGAATCGCTGGCACCAGTTCCGGTACATCATCGCGCCGGGCATCAAACCGGTGGTGACGCTGACGGTCGTCCTCTCCGTCTCGGGCTCGCTGTCCGTCTTCGAGGTGCCGTACATCATGACCGGCGGCGCGACCGGCACGGAGACCTTCGTGACGCAGACGGTGAAGCTGGCCTTCCAGTACAACAAGACCGGACTCGCCTCGGCCGCCGCCGTCGTCCTGCTGCTGATCGTCCTGGCGGTGACCTGGCTGCAACGGCGGCTGGTGCCCGACGAGAGGGTGGACCTCGTATGACGCGCCGCGGACCGGCCCGCGCGGCGGTCCACCTCTCCCTGGCCGCGGCCGCGGTCGTCGTCCTGCTCCCGCTCACCGTGGTCCTGCTGACGTCCCTCAAGTCGTCGTCGGAGATGGCGGACGGCAGCGGCGCGCTGACCCTCCCGGACGACCTGCTGAACTTCCACAACTACGTGATCGCGTTCCGGGACGGCGGAATGCTGCGCGCCTTCGGGAACACGCTCTTCATCGTCGTCTTCTCGATCGGCGGCACGGTCCTGATCGGTTCGATGACCGCGTACGCGATAGACCGCTTCACGTTCCGTTTCAAAAAGCTGGTGGTGGTGCTCTTCCTGCTGGCCGCGCTGGTTCCCGGAGTGACCACCCAGGTGGCCACCTTCCAGATCGTCAACAGCTTCGGCCTGTTCGACACCCGGTGGGCGCCGATAGCGCTCTACATGGGCACGGACATCGTCTCGATCTACATCTTCCTGCAGTTCGTCCGCTCGATCCCGATCTCCCTGGACGAGGCGGCCCGGCTCGACGGCGCGAACGCGTTCACGATCTACCGTCGAATCATCCTGCCGCTTCTGAAACCGGCGACGGCGACGGTGGTGATAGTGAAGGGGATAGCCGTCTACAACGACTTCTACATCCCTTTTCTCTACATGCCGTCACAAGATCTTGGCGTGATCTCGACGTCGCTGTTCCGCTTCCGCGGTCCTTATGGAGCCCATTGGGAGATCATCTCCGCGGGCGCGATCCTGGTCATCCTGCCGACCCTGATCGTCTTCCTGTGTTTGCAGAGACTCATCTACAACGGCTTCACGCGGGGCGCGACCAGATGACGCGCCCCGCGGCGGCACCTACGCGGACAACGCGCCCACGAGGACCGGCGTGACCTGCTCCACCTGCCAGGGGCGCGCGCCGTACCGCTCCAGCGCATCCCCCACGCTCACCGTGTCCGCCACCGCCGGCGGTTCCCAGCACAGCCGCCGCACCGTGTCCGGGGTGATCAGGTTCTCCTGGGGCATGCCGAGCTGTTCGGCCAGCGCCGACACCGCCGCCCGCGCCGCGGACAGCCGGGCCGCCGCGGCGGGATCCTTGTCGGCCCACGCCCGTGGCGGCGGCGGCCCCGTCACCGGCTGCCCCGGCTGCGGCAGCGCGGAGTCCGGCAGCGCCTTGGCGCGGTCCACCGCCGCCTGCCACTGCTCCAACTGCCTCCGGCCCATCCGGTGCCCGAACCCGTTCAGCCCCGCGAGGGCGTGCACGTTCGGCGGCAGGCCGAGCGCCGCCTCCACGATCGCCGCGTCGCTGAGCACCTTGCCGGGCGACACGTCCCGCTTCTGGGCGATCCGGTCCCGCGTCTCCCACAGCTCGCGGACCACGCCCAGCTGCCGGCGCCTGCGCACCTTGTGCATCCCGGACGTCCGGCGCCAGGGGTCCTTCCTCGGCTCGGCCGGCGGGGCGGCCGCGATCGCGTCGAACTCCTGCCGCGCCCACTCCAGCTTGCCCTGCCGGTCCAGCTCCTTCTCCAGGGCGTCCCGCAGGTCGACGAGGAGTTCGACGTCGAGCGCCGCGTAGCGCAGCCACGGCTCGGGCAGCGGCCGGGTCGACCAGTCGACGGCGGAGTGGCCCTTCTCCAGGACGAAGCCGAGGACGCTCTCGACCATCGCGCCGAGTCCGACCCGGGGGAACCCGGCCAGGCGTCCGGCCAGCTCGGTGTCGAAGAGGGTGCCGGGTGCCATGCCTATCTCGCGCAGACAGGGCAGGTCCTGGGTGGCCGCGTGCAGCACCCACTCGACGCCGGCCAGTGCCTCGTCGAGGCCGGAGAGGTCGGGGCAGGCGACGGGGTCGATCAGCGCGGTGCCGGCGCCCTCGCGGCGCAGCTGGACGAGGTAGGCGCGCTGCCCGTAGCGGTAGCCGGACGCGCGCTCCGCGTCGACGGCGACGGGGCCGGAGCCGGCGGCGAACGCGGCGGTCACGCGGGCGAGCGCGGCCTCGTCGGCGACCACGGGCGGAATGCCCTCACGCGGCTCCAGCAAAGGGACCGGCGCCCCCGTCACAGAAGATCCGGCGTCGTCCGGAGGGGTACCCCCGGTGGTGCGCAGTGAACTGTCTGCTGCGGTGTCTTGGGCGTCGGTCACATGTCAAGGGTATCCGTGTGTGGACGGCGCCCGTCGACGGAACGTTCCGCCGACGGGCGCCGGAGGGTCGTAAACCAGTCAGGTCGGTGAAAGATCAGGTTCACGAACGGGGGACAGCGGGGCGGGACGTGACCGTGGACCAGCGGCCGATCAGGTTCACGTCGGTGAACGTACGACCGGTCGGTGACCCGCTCGGTCAGTGGATGATGCCGGTGCGCAGGGCCACGGCGACCATCCCGGCGCGGTCGCCGGTGCCGAGTTTGCGGGCGATGCGGGCGAGGTGGCTCTTGACGGTCAGGGCGGACAGGCCCATCGAGACGCCGATCGCCTTGTTCGACTGGCCCTCGGCGACCAGTCGGAGCACCTCGACCTCACGGCCGGAGAGCTCGCGGTAGCCGCCCGGGTGGCTCGGGGCACCCGGGGGGCGGCGGTGCATACGGGCGGCGGCGCCGATGGGGGAGGCACCGGGTCGGCTGGGGAGCCCGATGTTGGTGCGGGTGCCGGTGACGACGTAGCCCTTGACGCCGCCGGCCAGGGCGTTGCGCACGGCGCCGATGTCGTCGGCGGCGGACAGGGCCAGGCCGTTGGGCCAGCCCGCCGCACGGGTCTCGGACAGGAGGGTCAGGCCGGAGCCGTCGGGGAGGTGGACGTCGGCGACGCAGATGTCGCGGGGGTTGCCGATGCGGGGACGAGCCTCCGCGATGGACGAGGCTTCGATGACGTCGCGCACGCCGAGTGCCCACAGGTGGCGGGTGACGGTGGAACGGACGCGGGGGTCGGCCACGACCACCATGGCGGTGGGCTTGTTCGGGCGGTAGGCGACCAGGCTTGCGGGCTGCTCTAGGAGAACGGACACCAGGCCTCCTGGGGTGGGGGACGGGGGGCCGGCTTGTGGGGATGAAGCCGGGACGAACCGTGCTTTCAAGGTCACAGTCGTCTTCGGCACCAAACCCGTCCGCCTTTAGAGAATGATCACGATCTGGTGAGTAACAATACGTGCAATTCGGACACGCGATCGATCATCCGAAGATCGAGTCGGTTCGGGCCGTTGTCGTACGGGACTGAAAGTGGCCGTATCGACAAAGAGATGGTCAACGGAGGGTGAGTCTGCGGGACCCGGGTGGACGGGTCCCGGCCCACGACGGTGAGGGGCAGGTGAGACGCCGGTGAGGGTCAGCGGGCCTGCGGGTCGCGGCGCTGCGGCAGCGTGACCACCGACGCGTCCCCGGGGCCGGCCGGCGGCAGCCCGCCGATCTGCGCCAGCAGATCGCACCAGGCGGCGAGATGGGCCGCGGTGTCCGGCACCCCCGCCCGGCCCTCCCGGGGCGTCCACGAGGCCCGGATCTCGATCTGCGAGGCGGCCGGGCGTTCGGACAGCCCGCCGAAGTAGTGCGAACTCGCGCGCGTGACCGTCCCGCTCACCTCGCCGTACGACAGACCGCGCGCCTGCATCGCGCCCGTCAGCCACGACCAGCACACCTCCGGCAGCAGCGGATCGGCCGCCATCTCCGGCTCCAGCTCCGCGCGCACCAGCGTCACCAGCCGGAACGTACCCCGCCAGGCGTCGTGCCCGGCCGGGTCGTGCAGCAGCACCAGCCGCCCGTCGGCGAGATCCTCGTCGCCGTCGACCACCGCCGCCTCCAGCGCGTACGCGAACGGGGCGAGCCGCTGCGGCGCCGGCGTCGCCTCCACCTCGACCTGCGGCCGCAGCCGCGCCCCGCGCAGTCCGTCGACCGCGGCCCGGAAGGCCGGTGGTACCGGTGGCGCCGTACTCCCCGTATGCCCTTGCCCCTCCCCGGTGTCCTTCCCCTCGCCCATCCCGCCAGCGCCGTCCGACAGTCGTCCCTGAGCCGCAGCCATGCGGGGAAGAGTAAGGGGAACGACGCCTTCGCGCAGGGAGAGACACCACCTAAGGCACCACCCGGGGTGCCGCGCGGGGTGCGGCCACGCCGGGTTCCCGGCCGTGGGAGACTTGCCGTCGTGAGTGCGAACGGAAGCCCCGCGGGCCAGCAGCCGACAGCGACGTACGACAGTGCCTTCCTGAAGGCGTGCAGGCGTGAACCCGTGCCGCACACCCCCGTCTGGTTCATGCGCCAGGCCGGCCGCTCGCTGCCCGAGTACCACAAGGTGCGCGAGGGCATCCCGATGCTGGAGTCGTGCACGCGGCCCGAGCTGGTCGCCGAGATCACCCTCCAGCCCGTCCGCCGGCACCATGTGGACGCGGCGATCTACTTCAGCGACATCGTCGTGCCGCTCAAGGCCATCGGCATCGACCTGGACATCAAGCCCGGCGTCGGTCCGGTCGTCGCGCAGCCGATCCGCACCCGCGCCGACCTCGCCCAGCTCCGCGACCTCACCCCCGAGGACGTCTCCTACGTCACCGAGGCCATCGGTCTGCTCACCGCCGAGCTCGGCCCGACCCCGCTGATCGGCTTCGCCGGCGCCCCGTTCACCCTCGCGAGCTATCTCGTCGAGGGCGGCCCCTCGCGCACCTACGAGAACGCCAAGTCGATGATGTACGGCGACCCCCAGCTCTGGGCCGACCTCCTCGACCGCCTCGCCGACATCACGGCCGCCTTCCTGAAGGTGCAGATCGAGGCCGGTGCCTCGGCCGTCCAGCTCTTCGACTCCTGGGCCGGCGCGCTCGCCCCCGCCGACTACCGGCGCTCGGTGCTGCCCGCCTCCGCGAAGGTCTTCGACGCCGTCGCCGGATACGGCGTCCCGCGCATCCACTTCGGAGTCGGCACCGGCGAGCTGCTGGGCCTGATGGGCGAGGCCGGCGCGGACGTCGTCGGTGTCGACTGGCGCGTCCCGCTCGACGAGGCCGTCCGCCGCATCGGCCCCGGCAAGGCGCTCCAGGGCAACCTCGACCCGACCGTCCTGTTCGCGGGCACGGACGTCGTGGAGACCAAGGCGCGCGAGGTCCTCGACGCGGCCGCCGGTCTGGAGGGCCATGTCTTCAACCTCGGCCACGGTGTGATGCCGTCCACCGACCCCGACGCGCTCACCCGTCTCGTCGAGTACGTCCACACGCACAGCACGCGCTGACCCCGCCTACCAGCCGTGCCGGGGCCGGGCCCGCCTGCCGAACAGCAGGCCGCGCGGCTCCGGCGGCTCAGGCGTGCCCGCCTTGAGCGGCCACGCCAGCAGCATGCCGGCGAGGAAGCCGACGATGTGCGCCGCGTACGCCACCGTCCCGGCGTCCGAGACACCGTGCCCCGACGAGTACACGGCCTGGAGCACGAACCAGAAGCCCAGCACCAGCCAGGCCGGCAGCCGCAGCGGCAGGAAGACCAGGAAGGGCACCAGCACCCAGACCCTGGCCCGCGGATAGAGGACCAGATAGGCGCCCAGGACGCCGGCGATCGCGCCGGACGCGCCGATCAGCGGGTCGCCCGAGGTGTCGTTGACGAGCGCGAAGCCGTAACCGGCCGCGTAGCCGCAGACGACGTAGAAGAGGAAGAACCGGACGTGGCCCATCCGGTCCTCGACGTTGTTGCCGAAGATCAGCAGGAACAGCATGTTGCCCAGCAGGTGCAGCCAGCTGCCGTGCAGGAACATCGCCGTGAAGACGGACAGCGCCGGCGACTTGTCGTAGGCCGGCGGGCCGATCACGCAGCCGGGGCCGTGCCGGCCCATGCCCACCTGGCCGGTCGGCACGCTCCGGGGCATCTGATGGTGGATCAGCTCCCGGGGGACCGCCGCGTAGTGGTCCATGAAGGCCTGGAGGTGGCACAGCTGCGCCAGGTCGCTGCCGCCCGCCACGGAGTCGGCGATGCCGGGCGTGAACAGGAAGACGAGGAGGTTCACGGCGATCAGCGCGTACGTCACGTACGGCGTACGGCGCACCGGGTTCACGTCATGGACGGGGATGACCACAGGTAAGTAGTGCCCAGGCAGCGGCGGGCCGAAGCCGGGGGCGAACATGTGAACGTCGGCCCGGGCGGGTGCGTATGTCTCTGCGACCGACGTGAGGTTCGGGCGACGCGACGTGAGGAACAGGCGATGAACGAGCGGGTCACCTCCCAGGCATTCCCTCCCATGCAGGCCATGCCCGACGGCGAGGCGGAGATCTCCCTCGTCGTGCGGCTGCCCTGGGAGGACGTGGCGCGGCTCGGTCAGGAGGCGGGGCGGCTGGCCGCGCAGCTCCAGCGGCCGGTGACGCTGGACGAGGCGGTGGGCAACCGGCTCCGGTCCACCCGGCCGGCGGCGGCGCACGCCCGCCCCGGGACGGAGCAGCCGACCGCGACCGCGACCACGGCCGCGGCAGCGCCGGGAGGGGCGGGCGTCACCTCGTTGCCGAGGATCAGCGGGACGGCCTGAGGCGCGCCCGTCACGACGCGCGCACCTTCGCCACCGCCTTCCTCGCCGCCACCAGCACCGGGTCCCACACGGGTGAGAACGGGGGCGCGTAGCCCAGGTCCAGGGCCGTCATCTGCTCCACCGTCATCCTCGCCGTGAGGGCGACCGCCGCGATGTCGACCCGCTTGGCCGCGCCCTCCCGTCCGACGATCTGGACGCCCAGCAGGCGGCCCGTCCGGCGCTCCGCGAGCATCTTGACCGTCATCGGGGCAGCGCCGGGGTAGTAGCCGGCGCGGCTCGTGGACTCGACGGTGACCGTCTCGAACCGGAGACCGACGCGCAGCGCGTCCTTCTCGCGCAGACCGGTGCGGGCGATCTCCAGGTCGCAGACCTTGCTCACCGCGGTGCCGACGACGCCCGGGAACGTGGCGTAGCCGCCGCCCGCGTTGGTCCCGATGACCTGGCCGTGCTTGTTGGCGTGGGTGCCCAGCGGCACGTACTGCTCCTGGCCCGAGACCAGGTTCAGGACCTCCACGCAGTCGCCGCCCGCCCAGATGTCCTCGTGGCCGCGCACCCGCATCGCGAGGTCCGTCAGCAGACCGCCGTGGCGGCCCAGCGGCAGACCCGCCGCCGCGGCGAGGCCCGTCTCCGGGCGGACGCCGATGCCGAGGATCACCACGTCCGCCGGGTACTCGCCGTCCCGCGTGGCCACCGCCCGCACCCTGCCGTCCGCGCCGGTGAGCACCTCCGTGACCTCGGCGTCGTCGACCATCGTGATACCGAGGCCCGCCATGGCCTTGTGCACCAGGCGGCCCATGTCCGGGTCGAGCGTCGACATGGGCTCGCTGCCCCGGTTGACGACCGTCACCTCGTACCCGCGGTTGATCATCGCCTCGGCCATCTCGACGCCGATGTAACCGGCGCCGACCACGACGGCACGACGGCCACGCGTGCGTGCCAGCGTGTCCAGGAGCGCCTGGCCGTCGTCGAGCGTCTGCACCCCGTGCACGCCCGGCGCGTCCACCCCCGGCAGGACGGGCCGTACGGGACGCGCCCCGGTACCGATGACGAGCTTGTCGTACGGCGTCCAGGACTCGGCGCCGGAATCGAGGGCACGCGCGCGTACCCGCTTCCCGGCCACGTCGATCTCCGTGACCTCGGTGCGCATCCGCAGGTCGATCCCGCGCGCCCGGTGCTCCTCGGGCGAGCGGGCGACCAGTTCGTCCCGCTCCTCGACGTCCCCGCCGACCCAGTACGGGATGCCGCACGCCGAGTAGGAGCTGAAGTGCCCGCGCTCGAAGGCCACGATCTCCAGCTCGTCAGGTCCCCGCAGCCGACGCGCCTGGGACGCCGCGGACATACCCGCGGCGTCCCCGCCGATCACGACCAGTCGTTCCCGCCCACCGTCCATGCTCATGCGAACACGCTACGGGGCCCCGGCATTTCGGGCCCGCTCAGGTCTCGCTGCCCGGCCGGGCGGCCGCACGGCGCCCGCGGACGACCTTCCACCACAGCAGCGCAGGGACCGCCGCCAGCGCCGCGAACGGCAAAAGCGCGCCCAGCGCCAGGGAGATCCAGCGCAGCAGGGTGACAAGGGCGTGCCAGCCGCCGGACAGGGCGTCCGTGAACCCGGGCGAGTCGTCCTTCGCGGCCGCCTTCTCCACCGGCGTCGGGGTGAGCGACAGCGTGACGGTCGCCAGGCCGGTGCGGTCCTTCAGGGACGCCTGCCGGGCCAGCAGCGCCTCCAGATCGGACTCCCGGCTGCTCAACTCCCCTTCCAGGGTGACCACGTCGGCGAGTTCGGTCGCCCGGTCCATCAGCGCGCGGACCCGGGCCACGCTGGCCCGCTGCGACCTGATCCGGCTGTCCACGTCCACCACCTGGTCGGTGACGTCCCGCGCCTTGGCGGTACGGCTCAGCAGCCGGCCCGCGCCCTGGAGGTCGGAGAGCACCTCGTCGTACCGCTCGGTGGGCACGCGCAGCACCACCCGGGTGCGCTCGCGCCCCTGGGCGTCCCGGCTGGTGGACTCGTCGCCGACGTAGCCGCCGGCGCTCTCGGCCGTGCCGCGGGCCGCGTCCAGGGCCTTCGCCACATCCTTGACCTGCACGGTCAGGGAGGCGGTGCGGATGATGTGGCCGGCCGTGGGATCGGGCGTGGTCCGGTCGGTGCCCTTGCCGCCGCTGTCCTTGGCACCCGCCGAGCCCGCCGCCGCCTCCTGGGCGGCGCCGTTCGCGGAACCCTTGGCGTCGCCGGCTGAACTGTCGCCGGAACTGCCGCCCGCGCCGCAGCCGGTGAGCACGAGCGCGGCGGCGAGCAGCAGGCCGGCGAGGGCGGGTCGTACGGGATGGCGCATGGTTCCCCCCCGGGGGTGATGACGACTGACGCTTCTTCGACGCCCGGGCGGGCCGGGACGTTGGGCCGTGCCGGTCCCGATGAGGTCACGGTCCGGCCGCGTGCCGGTCACCGGGCCGGGGCGGGACCGCCGGAGCGGTCTGAGAGAGTGGGGTCATGAGCGCAACGGGTACGGGCACGGGGCATGTCGTGGTCATCGGAGCCGGCATCGCGGGGCTGGCCGCGGCCCACCGGCTGCTGGAGCGCGGCGCGCGCGTGACCGTGCTGGAGGCCTCGGGGAGGGTCGGCGGGAAGCTGCTGCCCGGTGAGATCGCGGGCGTGCGGGTGGACCTCGGCGCCGAGTCGATGCTGGCCCGCAGGCCGGAGGCGGTCGCCCTCGCCCGCGAGGTGGGGCTCGGCGGCCGGCTCCGGCCGCCGGCCACCGCGACGGCCTCGATCTGGACCCGGGGCGCCCTGCGCCCGATGCCCAAGGGCCACGTCATGGGCGTCCCCGGCACCGCCGGCGCGCTGGCCGGGGTGCTGTCCGACGAGGGAGTCGCCCGCATCGCACGCGACGCCGAACTGCCCCGCACCGAGGTCGGCGACGACGTCGCGGTGGGGGAGTACGTCGCGGCGCGGCTGGGCCGCGAGGTCGTCGACCGGCTGGTCGAGCCCCTGCTCGGCGGGGTCTACGCGGGCGACGCCTACCGCATCTCGCTGCGCTCGGCGGTACCGCAGCTCTACCAGGCCGCCAGGACCCACGACTCGCTGACCGAGGCCGTCCGCGAGATCCAGGCCAGGGCCGCCGCCGACCAGCAGACCGGCCCGGTCTTCATGGGCATCGAGGGCGGCATCGGCACCCTGCCCCTCGCCGTCGCCGAGTCGGTACGCGCCCGTGGCGGCGAGATCCTGACCGGGACCCCGGTGACGGAGCTGCGGAGGGTGGCGGCGGAGCGGTCCGGCGGGGTACGGGCCGCCGGCGGGGACGGCGCACCGGCCGGTGCGCCCGGTCTCCCGCCCGTGCGCACCGACGCGGGCACGGTGTGGCGCGTCGTGGCCGGCGACCGCGTGCTGCACGCCGACGGCGTGATCGTCGCCGTCCCCGCCCCCGTCGCCGCCGGCCTCCTGCGGGCCGAGGCGCCCGCCGCCGCGGCCGAACTGGCCGCCGTGGAGTACGCCTCCATGGCCCTGATCACCCTCGCCTACCGCCGCGCCGGCCTCGACCTGCCCGAAGGCAGCGGCTTCCTGGTCCCGCCCGTCGACGGCCGCACCATCAAGGCCTCCACCTTCGCCTCCCGCAAATGGGGCTGGATCGCCGACGAGGACCCGGACGTCGTCGTGCTGCGCACCTCGGTCGGACGGCACGGCGAGACCGCGGTCCTCCAGCGCGACGACGCCGGCCTCGTCGAGGTCTCCCGGCACGACCTGCGGGAGGCCACCGGCCTGGACGCCACGCCCCTGGAGACCCGCGTCACCCGCTGGACCGACGGCCTGCCCCAGTACCCCGTCGGCCACCACGCGCGCGTGGCCCGCGTCCGCGAGCACGCCGCCGAGCTGCCGGGCCTCGCGCTCTGCGGGGCGCAGTACGACGGGGTGGGCATCCCCGCCTGCGTCGCGAGCGCCCACGCGGCCGTGGACCAGCTGACCGGGGACCTGCGCGCCCTTGAGGAACTGACGGCCGACCCGGTGCAGAGCCTGCACGGCGGAGCGGGAGAATAGGGACCATGAGTGACGACGCCCCCACCACCGAGTCCGGCAGGATCCCGAACAAGGGCAAGCTGGCCAAGGACCTCAACGAGGTCATCCGCTACACCCTGTGGTCCGTCTTCAAGCTGAAGGACGTGCTCCCCGAGGACCGCGCGGGCTACGCCGACGAGGTCCAGGAGCTCTTCGACCAGCTCGCCGCCAAGGACGTGACCATCCGCGGCACCTACGACGTCTCCGGGCTGCGCGCCGACGCCGATCTGATGATCTGGTGGCACGCCGAGACCAGCGACCAGCTCCAGGAGGCGTACAACCTGTTCCGCCGCACCCGGCTGGGCCGCGCCCTGACGCCGGTGTGGTCGAACATGGCGCTGCACCGCCCCGCCGAGTTCAACCGCTCGCACATCCCGGCGTTCCTGGCCGACGAGACGCCGCGCAACTACGTCAGCGTCTACCCGTTCGTGCGCTCCTACGAGTGGTACCTGCTCGCCGACGAGGACCGCCGCCGCATGCTCGCCGACCACGGCAAGATGGCCCGCGGCTTCCCGGACGTGCGCGCCAACACGGTCGCCTCGTTCTCGCTGGGCGACTACGAGTGGCTGCTGGCCTTCGAGGCCGACGAGCTGTACCGCATCGTCGACCTCATGCGTCACCTGCGCGCCTCCGAGGCCCGGATGCACGTCCGCGAGGAGGTCCCGTTCTTCACGGGCCGCCGCAAGGACATCGCGGAGCTGGTCGCGGGCCTCGCCTGACGCCCGTCAGCGCTGGTCGGCCTTGCCCTTCAGGGAGTCCCGCACACCCTTGTGCGCGGACGCGCCGGCCGGCGCCGCCGGCTTCGGCTCCGGACGCCCCGCGCAGGACGCGCGCCGGCCCGGGAGCCGGCCCTCCAGCAGGTAGGCCTCCAGGTAGCCGTTGACGCACTTGTTGGGCCCGCCGCCGATGCCGTGCGTGCCCGCGTCCCGCTCGGTCACCAGCACCGAACCGGCCAGCCGCCGGTTCATCTCCAGCGCGCCCGAGTACGGCGTCGCCGCGTCCCGCTCGGCCTGGAGGATCAGCGTCGGCGGCAGCTCACCGGGACCCGTCCGCACGTCCAGGGCCTTCTGCCGGGGCACCGGCCAGTAGGCGCACGGCAGGTTCATGAACGCGTTGTCCCAGGTCTCGAACGGCGCGACCCGCGCGAGCCGGGTGTTGTCCCGGTCCCAGGTCCGCCAGCCCGTGGGCCAGGGCGCGTCGTTGCACTCGACGGCCGTGTACACCGCGCTGCCGTTCTCCGCCGCGGCGGCCGTCTCCCGGGCCGGTGCCGCCAGCCGCACCAGCGCCTTGGAGTCGCCCTTCAGGTACTTCGAGAGCGCCTCCGCGCGGCTCGGCCAGTAGTCGTCGTAGTACCCGGCGGACAGGAACGCGCCCTGCAACTGCCCCGGCCCGACCTTCCCGCCGGCCGCCTTCTTCGCCAGCCGCCTGCTCGCCCGGTCGTAGCTCGCCTGTACCTTCTCCGCCGTGTCGCCGAGTCCGTACACGTCGTCGTGCGCGGCGATCCACTCCCGGAAGTCCGTCCAGCGGCTCTCGAACGCGGCCGACTGCTCCAGGTTGTCGCGGTACCAGATCTGCGCCGGGTCCGGGTCCACCGCCGAGTCCAGCACCATCCGGCGCACGTGCGAGGGGAACAGGGTCGCGTACAGCGCGCCGAAGTAGGTGCCGTACGAGGCGCCCATGAACGTCAGCCGGTCCTCGTCCAGCGCGGCGCGCAGCACGTCCAGGTCACGGGCGTTGTTGAGCGAGGTGTAGTGGCGCAGCACGCTCCCGGAGCGCTTGAGGCAGCCCTGCGCGTACGCCTTCGCCTCCTTGATCCGCGCCCGCTTGTACGACGCGGAGGGGTGCGTCGGCGACGCGGAGGGCGCCTTGAAGAAGTGCCCCGGGTCCACGCACGACAGCGGTGCCGAACGGTCCACACCGCGCGGGGCGTAGCCCACCAGGTCGTAGGCGGCGGCGATGCGCTTCCACTCGGGCAGCGTGCCGATCATCGGGAAGTCCATGCCGGAGGCGCCGGGGCCGCCCGGGTTGTAGACCAGCACGCCCTGCCGGGGCACCTTGCGCTTGCTGTTGTGCGGGTCCTTGTGGGTGGCCCGCACCCGACTGACGGTCAGTCTGATCTGCTTGCCGTCCGGGTGCGCGTAGTCCAGCGGGACGCTCAGCGTGCCGCACTCGAAGGAGTCCGGCACCTCCATGTCGGTGGGGCAGCCGCCGAAGTCGATGCCCTCCGCGCGGGCCCGCTCCGCGGCGACCGAGGTACCGCGCAGTTCGGCCGCCGCCGCGTCCGGGACACGGGTGGCGCTCCCGGCCGGGGCGGCGGCCAGGGTGGTCAGGATCAGCGACCCGGCGGCCGAGTACAGGGCGGGGGCTCTCATGGCGTATCCCTTCGGTGCACGGCTGCGGTGGCGTGGCGGCAACGGCACCGCAGCGACTGCACGGCAGCAATAAAAGGGATATTTCGACCGGTTGTCGGCGAAGGCAAGCACCACCGGGCGGTGTCGGCGTCAATGCCCCCTATGCGCCCCCGCTCACTCCCGTGGGAGCTGGTCCCGGTGTGCGAAGGCCGCACGCAGCTCCGGCTCGCCTATCGCCCGGACCCCGCGCATGGCGACGGAGGCCAGCAGCGACTGGTCGTCGGCCGCGCGGTTCGCCCGCCGGTGCAGCGCGCCCAGCAGCCGCTGGCCGGCCGGGGAGGCCCAGCGCGAGTACGGGTGCACCTCCACCCGGGCGATGGCCAGGCAGCTCAGCGTCAGGGTGAGGGGCAGCGCGAACCAGACGGCGACCAGGTCGCGGGGCATCCCGGTCGGCGCGGGCAGGGTGAGCGCGGCCACCCCGAGGCCGAGGACCGCCAGCGCGGCCGCCCGGACCTGCCGGATGCCGGACGCCACCGTCGTACGCGCCGTGGTGTCGGGCACCGCGAGCCCCGCCCGCACCAGCCCCTCGCCGAGACTGCGCACGGCGTCCGCGCCGGCCGCGGCCGACCGCACGGGCGCTATCCGCGACTGTCCCCCGGGCCCGATGGCCCCGATCACCGACCGCTCCATCTCGTCCCGCCCGCGCGGGTCCACGACGGTCGCCCAGCCGGTGTGCGCGAGCAGCAGCCGCTGCTGCCGGGCCATGGAGACCAGCGTCAGATCGGCGACCCGCGCGGGTCCGCCGGACAGGAACGCGGCCTCGTACAGCGTCAGATCATGTCCTCGGCCCGCGTCCGTGCCGGCGGCCGCCGTCCGTACGGCGGCCAGGCACAGCCGGGTGCAGGCGGTGCCGGCGACGGCCCAGGCCAGGAGCAGGAGAAGGACCCAGAACATGACACGTTTCTATGCCGGCGGTCTGGCTACCGCCATGCCCTGTTCACATTCCGGACCGAGTGTTGTCGGTATGTGACGTTCCACTTGCCCCGCGGGTCAGGGGCTCCCGGAGGGCGCCGGGCCGGTGGCGGCGGGCGGCAGCGTGTACGTCGAGGCCGGCGACGGGGTCGGCGAGGGCAGGACCGGGGTCGCGTCGCGCGGGGCGACGACCGGCGGGGACGGGGCGGCGGCTGGGGTGGCCGCCAACTGCTGCGCCAGCGTGGCGAAGTCGACGTACCCCGTCGCCTCCAGGACCTTGATGTGGTCCAGGACGGTGGTGTTGGCGTCGTCGGCGAGGTCGCGGACGAGGCTGTTCTGGGTGCCGGCGCGGACCTGGGCGACGACGGAGAAGACCCGGCCGTGGGCCAGCCGCACGATGTTCGCGAACTGCCGGTCGAAGTCCTGCCCGTGCACGCCGTTCAGCGTGGCGAGCCACTGCTGCTGCTGGTCGCTCGGCTGGTTCGGCAACGGCACGCCGAGCTGGGTGGCGACGCTGCGCACGTGGGCGTCGAGGGAGGCGTGTCCGTCGACGAGGTGCTGACCCGCCGTCCGTACGGCCTGGGTGGTGCCCTTCTGCTCCGCCATCTCCCCGGCCGGCACCTCCCAGAGCCCGGCCAGCCTCACCTTGACGACGAAGTCCCGGTCCGCTGCGGACAGCGGGCCGTAATCCGTCGCCACGGTCTGCGCGTTGAGCACGTTCACCGCGCCGGTGGGGTCGGCGCGGTCGGCGTACGACCAGATCGGGAAGACGAGCGCGGCGAGGGTCGCCGTGAGACCGGTGATGATCAGCCCGGTGCCGCTGAATATGCCTCGCCCCTGGACGGGGGGTCGGGGTCGCGCGCGCATGATGCCTCCTGCACCGCACGGTGGGGTTTCGCCGTGCGAGGTGGCATTTTACCGATAGGCCGCGTAAGGGCGTTGGGCCGAGGGGACGGTGCGTGCGGGCCGGGGCCCTGGGGGGCGTGCGGATCGGGGCCGAGGGGTGCGTGCGGATCGGGGGTGCGTGCGGGCCGGTGGGGGCTGGCCGCGCGGTTCCCCGCGCCCCTTGCGGGGCGCTCCGCGCCGGTCACCTTCTGCGCAGCAGGCCCCCGCGGCGCGGTGCCGGGCCCGCGCGGTCCAGCCACCAGGCTCGCAGTCTGCGGTGCGCCGTCCTGCCCGGCGGCCGTCCCTCGCGCAGCAGTTGCCCGGCGAAGTCCAGGGCGTCCCGCCGGTAGCCGCCCGTCATCGGCCGCTCGTGCGCGTACGCGAGGAACTCCGGACGGTACGCGTCCCCGAGGATGCGCGGCAGCTCCGGCGCCACCTTCGCCACCACGTCCGCCCGCTTCGCCGCGAGCGCCCGTGCCTGCACGTCCATCCGCACCGGGTCGAACCCCTCCGGCACCGGCGCCCCCGCGACCAGCGAGGACAGCACCGCGGTCTGGGCGAGCCCGACCCGCTGCCGGGTGGCGTCGGCGACCTCGGCCTCGCCCGCCGGCCGCGCGGCCGGCGTCCACCCGCGGCCGGCGGGCGCGTCCCCCGCCGCCGCCACCGCCGCCCGGATCCGCGTCAGTTCCCGCTCCAGCTCGGCCGGTTCGGGGAAGTTGTCGTCGCGCTCCAGCAGGACGCCCGGCGGCGCGATCCGGGACGCGAGGTCGGTGAGGATGTCCAGGACCGGGCGGGGCACCGGGTGCGCGTGGCTGTCGTGCCAGACGCCGTCCCGCTCGAAGCCGCCCGCGACATGGACGTAGGCGATGGCCTCGACGGGCAGTTCGGCGAGCGCCTTCGCCGGGTCCTCGCCGCGGTTGACGTGGTTGGTGTGCAGGTTGGCCACGTCGATCAGCAGCCGTACCCCGGTGCGGTCCACGAGGTCGTACAGGAACTGGCCCTCGGTCATCTCCTCGCCCGGCCAGGCGAACAGCGCGGCGATGTTCTCCACGGCGAGCGGCACCGGCAGCGCGGCCTGGGCGACGCGGACGTTCTCGCAGAGGACGTCGAGGGCGTCCCGGGTGCGCGGGACGGGCAGCAGATGGCCCGCCTCCAGCACCGGTGAGGCCGTCCGCGGGCCGCCCGCGCGGACGAACGCGATGTGCTCGGTGACCAGTGGCGACCCCAGGGCCGCGACCCGCTCGGCGAGCGCGGCGAGCCGGTCCCCGTCCGGGCGGTCCGCGCCGCCGAGGCCCAGCGAGACGCCGTGCGGGACGACCGTCACCCCGCGCTCGCGCAACCGCCCGAGCGACTCGGGGAGATGGCCCGGACAGGTGTTCTCGGCCACCACCTCGACCCAGTCGATGCCCGGCATCCGCTCCACGGCGTCCGCGATCTCCGGCCGCCAGCCGATGCCCGTGCCCAGCCGCTCCGAGCCCATGGTCCGCCCCCCTTCTGCCGCGCGTGACGACGTGAGAGGGATATGGCCCCGGAGCGCGTCCGCGAACCTCGTCGCCTGCCGCTTCAGAGCAACATTTGAGGTTCGGGTCCGCGCTCCGGGGAGCTGTGCGGCTACCGGCTGAGCACGCCGCCCTCGGACGCCTCCGGGTCGGGACGCGCGGTGTTCACCGTGCCCGGCGCGCCGGGGGAGGGGCTGGAGGTGGTGCGCACGTCGCCGCTGGCCTGCGCGGCCGGCGCGGAGGGCACCACCACGCCCGGGGCCGGCACGGCCGGTCCGGTCGGGCTGGCCGTGGTGGAGTTGGCGATCTCGTTGGCGATGGCCTCGAAGTCGACCTTGCCGGTCTTCTCCAGGATCGTGATGTGGTCGAGCACGGTCTGGTTGGTGTCCGAGGCCAGCTGCCGCACCAGGCTGTTGCGGGTGGTGTTCCGTACGGTCCCGATCGCCGGGAAGATCTTGCCGTGCGCGGCCCGCAGCAGGTTGACGAACTTGTACTCGTACTCCTCGCCGGTCGCCGCCGACATCTCCTGGAGCCAGCCCTGCTGCTGTTCGTTGGGCACGTTCGGCAGCTCGACACCCAGTTGCGCCGCGACGATCCGCACCCGTCTGTCCAGGTCGGTGTGGCCGACGATCAGATGGTCGCCGGCCTCCTTGATGGCCGCGCTCGGCGCCCGCTGAACGGCCTGCTGCCCGGCCGGCAGCTCCCACAGTCCGGCCAGCCGGACCCGCACGATCAGATCGCGGTCGGCGGCCGTCAGCGGGCCCCACTCGGTGTTCACGGTCCCCGCCGCCACGTTCGCCTGCCCGGTGCCCGAGCGGTCGCCGTAGGACCACACGGGGTAGACGAGCGCGCCGACGGTTCCGGCGAGGGCCGCCAGGATCATGGCCGTACCGTTAAGACGCCGCAAGGCTGCCTCCCTGTGTCTCTGGCTCGGTGCCGAGACGTACGGGTGTGACGGAGGCGACGTTCAAACAAACGGTAAAGTTTTCAAGGAAAGGTAAAAAACCGCAGCTCAGCGCAGCGAAGGATGGTCGGCGACGACCGTGCAGGACCCGGGCGCGATCTCGGTGAACCCGGCGTCCCGGACCAACGGCAGCCCGCTTTCCGTCAGGCGCCGCCACTCGGCCGGGTCGGCGGTGCGCACGGCGAGCGGGAACCCGGCGTCGCGCCAGGCCTCCCGCTCCTCCCGCGACAGCGCCCACCAGGCCAGCTGGGCCCCGTGCCCGGCCTGCGCCATCGTCTTCCCGGCCGACATCTCCAGCTCCGGGTTCAGCCACAGCACGGCCCCCGTCCGGTCGGCGTCGCCGGGCGCCTCGGGATCCTCCAGCTCGGTCCCGGACACCTGGAGCTTCGCCAGGTCCTTGGGCCAGCCGTCGAGGGGGACGGGCGGAAACACCCGCACCTCGGCGCTCTTCCCCGTCAGGGTGATCCCGGGCAGCCCCTCGGCCCGCCGCCACTCGGCGCCCCGGGCCCGCCGCACGACCTTGCGGATCCGGGCGTCCTCCCAGTTCCGGACGGCCCGGGCCCATTCCCCGTCCCCCACTGCCCGCTCGTCACCGAGCAGGGTCAGCACGGCCCGCGCGGCCGTCTCCAGGGCGTCGGTGCGGGCGGGCGGAGCCGCCTTCTCTATCCGTACGACGAGGGGCAGCACGAACTGGGGTGCCTCGTCGCGCTCGGTGGGCTCCGGCCGGAAGGGACTGTCGCCGGGGCGCGTGGGATCTTCGCTCACACCGGCCAACCTATAAGGGGCCCGGGACGCACACGAGCGCACCCCACCACCCCGGTCCCGCACGACAATGTCCCCATGCACCGTGATCTTGAACTGGCCCGCGTAGGCCGCCGTTACGGCATACGCGGCCCCTGGGTGTTACGAGGCGTCGACCTCACCATCACCCCCGGCACCCTCACCCGCGTGGAAGGGGCCAACGGCACCGGAAAATCCACCCTGCTGCGCCTGGTCGCCGGTCTGGACACCCCCACCGAGGGCCGTATCACCGGCCGCCCGCGCACCGCGTACGTGCCCGAACGCTTCCCGTCGGCCCTTCCCTTCACCCCCGTCGGCTACCTCACCCACCTCGGCACCGTCCACGGCCTCTCCCGCCGCACCGCGACGGCCCGCGCGGCGGACTGGCTGGAGCGGTTCGGCGCCGCGGCCCACGCGGCGACCCCCATGGCCCAGCTCTCCAAGGGCACCAGCCAGAAGGTCGCCGTCGCCCAGGCCCTGCTCGCCGACCCCGAACTGCTCGTCCTCGACGAGGCCTGGACCGGCCTGGACACCGGCGCCCGCGCGGAACTGGAGCGGGCCGTCGCCGAACGCACCGCCGCCGGGGGCGCCGTCGTCTTCGTCGACCACGACCCACGGCGCCTCGCGGGCGCGGTCGACGCGGCCCACCGGGTCGTCGACGGCGCCCTCGAACCCCGTACCGGACCCGCGGCACCGGCCGCCGGACCGCACACCGTCGTCACCGTCCAGGGCCCGGCCGGCGGCCGGCTCCCCGCCGACGCCACCCGCACCGCCGTCTCGGCCCGGGAACCCGCCCCCGGCACGTACCGTCTTACGGTTCCCGCGTCCCACTCGGACGTGGTGCTGCGCGCCCTGCTCGCGGCCCGCCCGCCCTGGCACGTGGTGTCCGTGAGCCCCACCGACGTCCCCCCGGACGAGAGAGCCCGCCCATGATCCCGCTCCTGCGCTACCAGACCGCCCTCCTCCTGCGCTCCCAGCGCTGGCTGCCCCCGGTGATCCTCTACGCCGTGTTCCTGGGTGTGGGGGTGCAGAACGGCCAGCCGGTGCTGGACTCGCTCGGCTACGCGGCCGCCGCGCTGCTGCCGGTGGCCGCCTGGCTGGTGCGGATCTGTGTCACGGGCGAGCCGCCCGCCGCCCGTGCCTGCGTCGTCGCGGCCCGCGGCCCGGTCAGGGCGCACCTGGCCGCCCTGCTCACCGCGTTTTTCGCCGCCGCGCTGCTCGGCGCGGCGGCCACCCTGGTCGTGACGCTGATCAGCCGGCACGCCACCAACGACCACCGGCTCCCCGTCCCGCCCCTGCGGGCCGGAGCCGCCGGTCTGCTCGCGACCCTCGCCTGCGCGCTGCTCGGCAGCGCCGTCGGCGCGCTCACCAACCGGCCGCTGCTGCGCTCCGACGGCCGTGCGGTGCCCGCGATGCTGCTGGCCGCGCTGCTCTCGGTGGTGCTCTCGGGCTCCCCGGCGCACGCGGCGGTCACCGGCCTGGTCACCGGCTCGGAGTCCGGCCGCGTTCCGGTGCCCCTGCTGCCGTTCGCCGCCGCGGCCCTGGCCGCGGCCGGGGCCTTCACCCTGGCCTGCGCCCTCAACGCCCGCCGCTCACCCTGAACACGCGCTCCGCTGTCTTTCCGGCCTCCCCCACTCTCGGCTTCGTTCGAGCGGGGGGACCCCCAGCACCGCGGACACAGCGTGACGCCCTTGTACGACTCCGGGTACTCGGTCGGCTCCCGGCACAGCACGCACTCGGCGCAGGGGGCGTCGCTCATGCGTCCAGCGTGGGACGGTCAGCGGTGACCGGGCGTCTCCCCGATCAGCTGGGAGACCTTGACGAAGCGGAAGCCGCGCTTACGCAGCTCCGGTACGACGGTGCGCACGACCTCCTCGGTGGTCGGCGCGGCGCTGCGGGTGCAGTGCATGACGACCACGGAACCGGGCTTGACCCCGTCCAGCACCTGCTGGGTCACGGCGTCGGCGTCCGTCGCGAACGCGTCCCCGCTCACCACGTCCCACTGCACCGCGGTGACCCCGAGCGAGCCGACCGCGCGCAGCGCCTGCTGGTCGTAACAGCCGCCGGGGAAGCGGAAGTACGGCATCGGGTGCGGCACCCCGGCGCGCAGCAGCGCGGTGTAGGCGCGGGTCACCTCCGACTTCATCCTGTCGGCCGGGACGGTGGGCAGGCCGTAGCAGTCGCCGGTGAACGCGTAGTGGCTGTAGGAGTGGTTGGCCACGTCGAACTGCGGGTCGTGGCCGAGGGAGCGGGCCTGGTCCGGGTACTCGTCGGCCCAGCGGCCGGTCATGAAGACGGTGGCCGGCACCTTCAGCCTGCGCAGGGTCGCGATCAGCGCCGGGTTGTCGAAGTGCTCGCCCGAGGCGGCACGCGGCCCCTGGTCGGCGGTCATGTCGGCGTCGAAGGTCAGGGCGACGGTCTTGCCCAGGTTGCGAGGACCGTGCATGAAGACGGCGGCCGCGCCGTCGGAGCCCTGGGCGAGGGTGGGCGGCCTGGTGGCGGTGGCGGAGGGTGTGGGCGAGGACTTCGCGGGGGCCGGGTGTCCGGCCTGGGGTGTCTGGGCGCTGCCGCAGGCGGCGAGCGCGGCGGCCAGGGCGCAGACGGCGGTCGTACCGGCAAGACGGCGTGCTGATCGGATCACCATACGAACGTAGGGTGGAATGTCCGATTTTCATGGAGGGCGCGGCGCCGGGGTCACCCGGGCGGCGGCCCGCCCGGTTCGGTGAGGCCGAGCGTCGCCCTGCCGTTCGGCACCGCCGGCTGTTGGGCCCGTTCCAGGAACCGCAGCAGTTCCACCGGGAAGGGCAGCACCAGGGTGGAGTTCTTCTCGGCCGCCACCGCCACGATCGTCTGGAGCAGCCGCAGTTGCAGGGCGGACGGCGTGCTCGCCATCTGCTGGGCCGCCTCGGCCAGCTTCTTCGAGGCCTGGAGCTCGGCGTCGGCGTTGATGATCCGGGCCCGGCGCTCCCGGTCGGCCTCGGCCTGCCGGGCCATCGAGCGCTTCATGGTGTCCGGCAGCGAGACGTCCTTGATCTCGACCCGGTCCACCTGCACGCCCCAGCCCACGGCCGGGCTGTCGATCATCAGCTCCAGGCCCTGGTTGAGCTTCTCGCGGTTGGAGAGCAGGTCGTCCAGGTCGCTCTTGCCGATGATGGACCGCAGCGAGGTCTGGGCCATCTGCGAGACGGCGAACTTGTAGTCCTCGACCTTGACCAGCGCGCTCACCGCGTCGACCACCCGGAAGTAGACGACCGCGTCCACGCGCACGGTGACGTTGTCCCGGGTGATGCCCTCCTGGGCGGGGACCGGCAGCGTCACGATCTGAAGGTTGACCTTGTACAGCCGGTCCACGAGCGGGATCACCAGGGCGAGGCCGGGCTGTCGCACCTTTCCCGACACACGGCCGAGCCGGAACAGCACGCCTTGTTCGTACTGTTTGACGACCCGTGCGGCGGCGGCCAGGCAGAGCGCGCCGGCGCACAGCGCGGTCACCACCGCGACCAGCAGCTCCTGAGCCATCACGACCTCCAGGGTGAGAGGTCCGGTATGTCTGATGCTGCAACGATATGCCCGGCAGGTGGCTCGGGGCCACGGCCACCGGGCACGGGGTGGGCACAGGGGGCGGGCAAGGGGTACGGGTACGGGTCCGGGCCGGGACGCCGAGGGGCGTCGGCGTCCCGGCCCGGGAGCGGCCGCCGCTCCGGACGGCCGCGCTCTGAGTGGTGCGCTCCGAGTGGTGCGCTCGAAGGGGCGCGGGGAACCGCGCGGCCGGTCCCGTCGGCGCCGCGGCCGGTCTCGACGGCGGACCGCGGCACTTCCGGCCCGAGCCCGGGCCGGAAGTGCCGCGGCCCGACCGCTCAGGCGGCCGTGAGCCGCACCGGTTCGGTGCCGGCGTCGCTGTGCCGCTCGGCCCAGTTCTCCAGCGCGGTCCGGCAGGCGTGGTCCAGGTGGTGCAGCCCCGACAGGTCCAGCCGGATCGGACGGTCGTGCGGCAGCGCCTCCAGGCTGTCCAGGATCCTGGGCAGCCGCAGGAAGGTCGCGTTGCCCGACAGCTGGGCGTCGATCGGGCCGGCGCCCTTGTCGAAGACCTCCAGCTTGAGGTGCGAGGCCTCCCAGGCGGTCTTGACGATCGACAGGGCGAGCCCGATGAGCACCCCCTCGAACATGCTGACCGCGACGATCGACACCGCCGTGACCACCAGGATCAACGCCTCGCCCCGGTGTTCGCGCCAGAGCGCGGCCAGCGGGCGCAGGGGGATCAGCTTGGCGCCCGAGTAGACCAGCACGCCGGCCAGCGCCGGGATCGGGATGTGGGCGAGGGCGCCCGGCAGCAGCGCCGCGAACAGCAGCAGCCAGAGGCCGTGCATGACCCGGGAGGCCTTCGTCCGGGCGCCGGCCTGGACGTTGGCCGCGCTGCGCACGATCACCGCGGTCATCGGCAGCGCCCCGAGCACCCCGCAGAGCGCGTTGCCCGCGCCCTGCGCGATCAGCTCCCGGTTGTACTCGGTGCGCGGGCCGTGGTGCAGCCGGTCCACGGCCGCCGCGCTGAACAGCGACTCCGCCGACGCGATCAGCGTGAACGCGACGATCGTGCCGATCACCCCCGGGCTCGCCAGCTCGCCGAAGGCGCTCAGCGGCGGCGGCTGGACGGAACCCAGCAGTCCGTGCACCTCGACGGTGGCGACCGGGAGGCCCAGCAGGAGCGCGGCCAGGGTGGCGAGTCCGACGGCGGCCAGCGGGCCGGGGAGCGTGCGCACCTTCTTCGGGACGTGCTTCCACAGCACGAGGACGGCGACGGTGCCCGCGCCGAGGGCCAGCGAGGCGAGCGCCCTGCCGTTCCCGAGGGCGTCCAGGAACGCCCCGGGCAGCCCGGCTATCTTGCCCGGGCCGGAGTCGGGGGCCTTGGCGGCGAGCGCCGGGTAGAGCTGGCCGGCGATCAGCACCAGGCCGATGCCGGCCAGCATGCCCTCGACGACCGAGACGGAGATGGCCCGGAACCAGCGCCCGAGCCGCAGGGCGCCCATGGCGATCTGGAGCACGCCGGTGACGAGCACGATCACACCGAGCACGGGCAGCCCGAACTCGCGCACCGCCTCGAAGACGAGCACGGTCAGGCCGGCGGCCGGCCCCGACACCTGAAGGCTGCTGCCGCGCAGCATCCCGGTGACGAGACCGCCCACGATGCCGGTGACCAGGCCGAGTTCGGCCGGGACACCGGAGGCCACGGCCACGCCCACGCACAGCGGGAGCGCGACCAGGAAGACGACGAGGGAGGCGGCGAAGTCCTGCCGTATGTAAGGGAACCCGAGGTGGGGGAACTTGGTCATCGCGACGCTCACAGGGTCTCGAACGCGTCGGTGTCGGCGCGGTGTTCGCGCACGGCACCGGTGTGGACCTCGTAGTACCAGCCGCGCAGGGTCAGTTCGCCCCGCGCCAGCTTCCGGTCGACGAACGGGTAGGAACGCAGCCGCAGCAGCTGGGCGAGCACATGGCTCTGCACGCCCTCGGCGACGGCCGGGTCCTCGGCCGCCCCGGTCGGGCGCGGCTCGGCGCTGGCCAGCCAGTCCCGTACGGCGGGGACGGCGGTCAGGTCGTCGCCGCGCACCAGCGCGCCGACGGCTCCGCAGTGCGAGTGCCCGCAGACGACGATGTCGCGGACACCGAGCACCTCGACGGCGTATTCGATGGTGGCCGCCTCGCTGGTGGGGTGGGCCGAGGCGTACGGCGGGACGATGTTGCCCGCGGTGCGCAGCTCGAAGAGCTCGCCGGGACGGGCGCCCGTGATCAGGGCCGGGACGACCCGGGAGTCGGAGCAGGTGATGAACAGCACCTGCGGGGACTGGCCGGCGGCCAGTCCGGCGAACTCCTCAGGGCGCTGTCCGAACGTACGGGCGTTGTCGATGAGGGGCTGCATGACGTGTGGACTCCTCCTGGCGCGCCGGAAGGGCGCGTCGGGCTTGCACGACGGTTGTGGGGGGTGAGCCGAGACGGAACCCGTCCCTCAGCAGCGGAAGACCTGGAGCGCGGCCGGGGAGTGGGCTCTCGATGTTCTCGACGGGTGCCGGAGCCGGGCGTCGGGAGCGACGGAGGCGCGTATGGCCTGGGGGCGCCGGGCGGGGAGCGGACGGTCGTCCGCCCAGCCGGCGGTGGCGGTGCGGTGGCGGTCCGCGGTCTGCGGCGCACTGGGGGGCTCGCCGCAGAGGCCGTCGTCGCGCAGTGTGTGCGAGCCGTCGCGCACGGCCTTCACCGGGGGTGTGGATCCGGGCTGGGCTTTGGCCTCGACATGACTGAGGGTGTGCGCGCTTGCGAAGGTTGCCGAAGGAGCGAAGAACTGCACGGCGAGCAGGACGACGGCCAGGAGCGAAAGCACGGTCCGGGCCGTCGCACCTCGGAACATGAGCCCCCCTAACGGCAGTTCGCGCCTCTCGTGCGCACCAAACGCAAGTCAATGGTTGGTCAAGAAACACGTTAACCCTGCAAAGTTGTTTGCAGGGTTAACTCCGTGTTGCGCGCCGAAGAGAGCGTGAAAAGCGTCGGTGGTGTGGCCTGATCGAGCCCTTGACCTAGGGGGTCACGAGCCCCTTGGCGTCCCTGGCGAGGGCGGTGAGCCGCGATATCGCCCGGAAGTACTTCTTCCGGTACCCGCCGTCGAGCATCTCCTCGCTGAACAGCCGGTCGAAGGGCAGCCCGGAGGCCAGGACGGGGACCTCGCGGTCGTAGAGCCGGTCCGCGAGGACCACCAGCCGCAGCGCCGTCGACTGGTCCGGCACCGGTTGCACGTCCGTCAGGCACACGGCCCGCAGGTCGTCGGTCAGCGCGCCGTACCGGCTGGGGTGCACCTTGGCCAGGTGGTCCAGGAGCTGCGGGAAGCCGTCCAGCGAGGTGCCCGGCGTGGCGTACGCCGCCCTGGTCACCTGCTCCTCGGAGTACGGCGCCGGCGCCTCGGGCAGACCGCGGTGGCGGTAGTCCTCGCCGTCGATGCGCTGGGTGCGGAAGTGGGCGGACAGGCCCTGGATCTCGCGCAGGAAGTCGGCGGCCGCGAACCGGCCCTCGCCCAGCTTGCCCGGCAGCGTGTTGGAGGTGGCGGCGAGCGCCACACCGGCCTCGACCAGCCGGCTGAGCAGGCTGGACACCAGGACCGTGTCCCCGGGGTCGTCCAGCTCGAACTCGTCGATGCACAGCAGCCGGTGGCCGGAGAGGGTCCGCACGGTCTGCTGGAAGCCGAGGGCGCCGACCAGGTTGGTCAGCTCCACGAAGGTGCCGAACGCCTTCAGCGCGGGCTCGGCCGGGGTGGCGTGCCAGAGGGAGGCGAGCAGATGGGTCTTGCCGACGCCGTAGCCGCCGTCGAGGTAGACACCGCGGGGTCCCGCCGGGGTCTTGGGCGCCCTGGCCCGGCCGAGGCCGAAGAAGCCGCGCCTGCCGCCGCCGGCCGCGTGCGCCCCGCCGAGACCGCCGGCGAAGCCCTCCAGGACCCGTACGGCCTCGGTCTGGCTCGGCTGTCCGGGGTCCGGGATGTACGTGGCGAAGCGGACCGAGTCGAAGCGGGGCGGTGGCACCATCTCGGCGACCAGCCGGTCCGCGGGGACGTGCGGCGAGCGGGCGCACAGGGACAGGGGGGCCGCGTCGGCTATGGGGCTGACCTCGGATGCGGCGGGAGAAGACGACACGGTTACCCATGCTAGTTGCCGTGCCACACTGCACCGCATGCGACGCCTGTTCCCTGTGACCGAAGAGACAGCAGCCCGGACCTCCGCAGCGGGGGGCGGGGAGACGGCGGACAGGGAGTGGGGGCTCGCCGAGCTGGCCCGCGCCTACGCCTATCCCGCCGGGCCGGGCCCCTGGCTGCGGGCCAACATGGTCTCCACGCTCGACGGGGCCGCCCAGCACGACGGGCGCTCGCAGCCCATCTCCAGCGACACCGACATGCGGGTCTTCGGCACCCTGCGCGCGCTCGCGGATGTCGTCGTGGTGGGTGCGGAAACGGTACGGCAGGAGGGGTACCGGCCCGCCCGCGCGCGTGCCGAGTTCGCGGCCGGCCGGGCGGCGGCGGGGCAGGGCCCGGCGCCGGCCGTGGCCGTCGTCAGCGCAAGCCTGGACCTGGACTTCTCGCTGCCGCTGTACACCTCGCCGCTCGTGCCCACCCTGGTCCTCACCGGCGCGGCCGCCGCGCCGGACCGCGTCGCCGCCGCCGAGAAGGCCGGTGCCCGGGTGGTGGCCGCCGGGGACGGCGCGGGCGTCGACCCGGCCCGCGCGGTGCGCGCCCTGGCCGGCCTCGGCCACACCCGGCTGCTCACCGAGGGCGGCCCCCGGCTGCTTGGGCAGTTCATCGCGGCGGGCGTCCTCGACGAGCTGTGCCTGACGCTCTCGCCGATGCTCACGGCGGGCGGCGCGCAGCGGATCTCGGGGGGACCAGGAGTCGCCGTACCCCGGCGTTTCGAACTAGTGTCCCTGCTGGAGGATTCCGGATTCCTGTTCAGTCGGTACCGCCGCTCCTGAAAACGGCGGAATCTACCGTTCCGTTTAGCTTCCTGCGGGCACACTAAGTGCGGCAGAACCCGTGCGAGCACGGGGCAGGATGGTTTCCGCAGGGGTGCCGGCCCCCACGGAGGACAGAGGGTCCGAAAGGCCCTCTCAGGAGAAGAGGCGCCTGGTGTTCACAAGCGTTCTGATGATCGAGAAGGCCCTGACGTCCGCCGACGTGGAGTTCGTCACCACCTTGCACGGCGACGAGCAGGTCTCGTTCCACGTGCTGATGCAGCCACGCGGCGACCAGGCGGACCGCCTGCTGCGGGCCATCGACGACATCGCGCTCGGCGAACTGGACGAAGCGGCCCGGGAACGGGAGACACCGGAGGGCGAGGCGGCGAAGGGCCCGGCCGAGCAGGCGCTGGCCGTGTCCCTCACGGCCCTGCGGGCCGCGGGCAGCACGGCTGAGGGGCGGATGGTCGAGGACCACCCGCTGGACGCGCTGAAGACGCTGGTCGAGGAGACCGGTGCGGACGAGGTGATCGTGCTGACCGATCCGCACTACGTGGAGGAGTTCTTCCACCGCGACTGGGCCTCGCGGGCACGCCACAAGGTGGGCGTGCCGGTGCTGAAGCTGTTCTCGCACAGCAAGGCGTAGGGAGGGGTAGGGGGCGAAGGGGCGAAGGGGCGAAGGGGCGAAGGGAGCTGTGCGGTGCGTGCGGGTGCACCCGCGGCCGCGGGTGCGTCCTGGCTGATCGCGCAGTTCCCCGCGCCCCTGGAGGGACGCTGATGCCCGCGCTCCTCCAGGGGCGCCGACGCCCCCGCCCCTTGCGAGGTGTCCGGTGGCCGAGCGCATAGGCTAGGCACGCTTTCGCACCCGCACCGTCTCTGGGGAGAACCACATGGCACCCGGCCTTCCTGCCGCCATGGACCGACCGCACTTCATCGGCATCGGCGGCGCCGGGATGTCGGGGATCGCCAAGATCCTCGCCCAGCGCGGGGCCGCGGTGGCCGGCAGCGACGCCAAGGAGTCCGGCACCGCCGAGGCGCTGCGGGCGCTCGGTGTCACCGTGCACATCGGGCACGCGGCCGGACACCTGGCCGACGACGCCAGCTGTGTCGTGGTCTCCTCGGCGATCCGCCAGGACAACCCCGAGCTGGCCCGCGCGGCCGAGCTGGGCATCCCGGTGGTGCACCGCGCGGACGCGCTGGCCGCGCTGATGGACGGCCTGCGGCCGATCGCGGTCGCGGGCACCCACGGCAAGACCACGACCACCTCGATGCTGGCCGTGTCGCTGACCGAGCTGGGCCGCGAGCCGTCGTACGCCATCGGCGGCGACCTGGACGCGCCCGGCTCCAACGCCCTGCACGGCGAGGGCGAGATCTTCGTCGCCGAGGCGGACGAGTCGGACCGCAGCTTCCACAAGTACGCGCCCGAGGTCGCCATCGTCCTCAACGTGGAGCTGGACCACCACGCCAACTACGCCTCGATGGACGAGATCCACGAGTCCTTCGAGGCCTTCGCGGGCCGGATCGTGCCCGGCGGCGCCCTGGTGATCAACGCCGACCACGAGGGCGCCCGCGAGCTCACCCGGCGGGTCGCCGGCCAGGTGCGCACGGTGACGTACGGCGAGGCCGCGGACGCCGACGTACGGGTGCTCTCCGTCGTACCGCAGGGCCTGAGGAGCGAGGTCACCGTCCTGCTGGACGGCACCGAGCTGACCTTCGCCGTCTCCGTCCCCGGACGCCACTACGCGCACAACGCCGTCGCCGCGCTCGCCGCGGGCGTGGCCCTCGGGGTCCCGGCCGCCGAACTCGCACCCGCCCTGGCCGCGTACACCGGTGTGAAGCGCCGCCTCCAGCTCAAGGGCGAGGAGGCCGGCGTCCAGGTGATCGACTCCTACGCCCACCACCCGACCGAGATGACCGCCGACCTGGAGGCGATGCGCGGCGCCGCCGGCGACCGCCGCATCCTCGTCGTCTTCCAGCCGCACCTGTTCTCCCGCACCCAGGAGCTGGGCAAGGAGATGGGCGACGCGCTGGCCCTCGCCGACGCCTCCGTCGTCCTCGACATCTACCCGGCCCGCGAGGACCCGATCCCCGGCATCACCAGCGAGCTGATCATCGAGGCGGCGCGGGCCGCGGGCGCCGACGTCACCGCCGGGCACGACAAGGACGAGGTCCCCGCCGTGGTCGCGGGAATGTCCGGGCCCGGTGATCTGGTTCTCACCATGGGCGCGGGCGACGTGACCGACCTGGGCCCGAAGATCCTGGAACGCCTGGCGAAGTGAGGGGCTGAGAGAGTCATGTCGTACGACGTGGAGAAGCCGGACGAGCAGTGGCGGGCGGAGCTGACCCCGGCCGAGTACGCCGTGCTGCGTCAGGCCGGGACCGAGCCGGCCTTCAGGGGCGAGTACACCGACACCAAGACCGAGGGCGTCTACTCCTGCCGCGCCTGCGGTGCCGAACTCTTCACCTCCGCCACGAAGTTCGCGTCGCACTGCGGCTGGCCGTCCTTCTACGACCCGAAGGACACCGACGCGGTGGAGCTGATCGAGGACCGCTCCCACGGGATGGTCCGCACCGAGGTGCGCTGCGCCCGCTGCGGCTCCCACCTCGGGCACGTGTTCGAGGGTGAGGGGTACGCGACCCCGACCGACCAGCGGTACTGCATCAACTCGATCTCGCTGCGTCTGACCCCCGACGAGTCCTGACCCCCGGTCCGGCCACCGGCGCGGGGCGGCGGGCGTGGCTGGTGCCCGGTGCGGTGGTGTTTGAGATTCTGTGAGGGTGTTGGGTGTCGAGCGATGGTTCCGGTCCCGGCGGGGGCCCGCGCACGGCCCGGCCGCACCGGGTGCGCGGGGCGGGCCCGCGGCCGGCGCCGACGCGGCCGCGCCGCTGCGGACGCTGCGGACGGCCGCGGCGGGCATCGGCACCACCCTCGACGAATCGACCACCTGCACGGAGCTGACCCGGGCGGCGGTACGGCTGGCCGGCGGCGGCGCGGCCGTGATGCGGCGGCTCGGGGACACCGTCTCCGGCTACGAGTCGGTCACCGGCGACCCCGACCTGCTGCCCGACGCCCGCTGGGCCACCGCGATGGCCCGGGAGGCGGGCACCCCGGCGGCCGGCCACCGGGCGGACCCCTGGCTGTCCCGCCCGGCCGGCAGCCACCCCCGCCCGGCCCTGTGCACGCCCCTGACCAGCGGCTCCGACCAGTACGGCGTCCTGGTGTGCGCCCGTGAGGGGATCGCCTTCTCCCGCGCGGAGGCCGAACTGCTCGCCCTCCTCGCCGAACGCGCCGCCTCCCACGTCCGGCACGCCCGCGAGTACGAACGGGTCAACCGCACCGCCGGCGACCTGCAACGCGCCCTGCTCGCCGAGCCCGGCCGCCCGCACCCCAACCTGGACGTGGCGATCCGCTACCTCCCGGCCGGCCGGCGCGTCCTGGTCGGCGGCGACTGGTGCGAGACCGTACGGCTGCACTTCGGCCGCACCCTGCTCGTCGTCGGCGACGTGATGGGGCACGGGCTGGAGGCCGCGGTGGACATGAACGCCTACCGGTCCTCGCTGCGCTACATCGCCTCCTCCGACCTGCCGCCGCACCGGGTGCTCCGCCAGATGGACGACATCGCCGCCGCCGAGGCGGACCGAAGACCCGCCACCTGCCTGCTGGCCCGCGTCGACCCGGGCCGCGGCCAGGTCACGCTCTCCAGCGCCGGCCACCTGCCGCCCGCGCTGGTCACCGGTGACGGCCGGACCTCACTCCTGCCGGTGCCGGTCGGCCCGCCCCTCGGCACCGGCTTCGGCGGCTACGAGTCCGCCACCCACCGGATCGACCCCGACCAGGCACTGGTCCTCTTCACGGACGGCCTGGTGGAACACCGCGGCGAGGACATCGACCGCTCCCTGCACCGCCTCGCCGACCTCCGCTTCACCCCGGCCGCCGCCGTCGCCACCCTCCTGGAGACCGTCCTCACCCGCCTCGACGCCCACAACGCCGAGGACGACGTCGCGGTCCTGGCGGCCCGCCCGCGCGCACGGCAGGCAGCGGCCGGTCCCGGGGGCGGGACGGGGGCGGGCGGTTCCTGAACCGCGGTGGTCACCGGCCGGGCCGGGGCGCGGGCAGCGTCAGCGTGAACGCCGTGCTCCCCCCCGGCCCCTCGCCCAGCCCGATGCTCCCCCCGTGCGCCTCCACCAGCGCGCGGGCCACCGACAGGCCCAGGCCGCTGCCGCCGCGGTCGCGGCTGCGGGCCTTGTCGACCCGGTAGAAGCGGTCGAAGACGCGGGCGCGGTCGGCGGGCGGGATGCCGGGGCCCTCGTCGGTGACGGTCACCGAGACCGAACCGGGGGCGACGGTGACCGTCACGGCGACCGGGGTGCCCGCGGGTGTGTGCACCGCCGCGTTGGTGAGGAGGTTGTCCAGGACCTGACGGATGCGGACCGGGTCGAGGCGCAGCGGGACGGTGCGCGGGCCGGCCGTGACCGTCAGGGGGCGGTCGGCGTGGGCCGCGCGGAAGGCGTCGGCGGCCTCCCGCACCAGCTCCGTCAGGTCGGTGTCCTCCAGCCGCAGCGGCGCCTCCACCTCGGCCGCGTCCAGCCGGGCGAGGAGCAGCAGGTCGTCGAGGAGGACGCCCATCCGGGCCGCCTCGGCGCGCAGCCGCCGCAGGTGCTTGTCGCGTTCCTCGGGGGCGTTGGCGGCCGCGTACTGGAAGAGGTCGGCGTAGCCCCGTACCGACATCAGCGGGGTGCGCAGCTCGTGGGAGGCGTCGGCGACGAAGCGGCGCAGCCGCTGTTCGGCCTCCGCGCGCACGGCGAGGGAGTGGTCGATGTGTTCGAGCATCGTGTTGAACGCGGTGCGCAGCTCCTCGACCTCCGGCCCGCCGCCCCGCTTGGCCGCGCGCAGCGGCAGCCGGGCCGCCGACTCCGTCAGGTTGTGGGAGGCGATGCCGTGGGCGGTGTGCGCCATGTCGCTCAGCGGCTCCAGGCCGTTGCGCAGCAGCCGCCGGCCGAACACCACCAGCGCCAGCAGGGCCAGCCCGAAGGCCACCACCTGGACCGTGACCAGCTGCCGTACCGTGTCGTCGATGCTGTCCATCGGCGCGCCGCTGACCAGCACCACGCCCGGCTCCACCTCGCAGCCGCGCAGCCGGTACTCGCCCTCGCCGCTCAGGTCCTTGGTGCGCAGCACCTCCCTGCCCGCGGTGATCTGCGCCTTCGCCACCGAGGTGAGGCCGGTGATGTCGGCCGGCAGATCGCTGCTCTCCTCGGGCTTGCGCAGCACCGGGGTGCCGTCCGAGACGTCGTACACCGCGTAGTACCAGCGGTAGTACTTCTTGCCCTGGAGGGTGCCGTTCTGCTCGATGCTCTTCGACTGGGCGGTCTGGGCCAGCCCGAGCTGGTCGTCGAGCTGGGCCGAGAGGTAGTCGCGCATGTAGGTGGTCAGGGCCGTGCCGACGACCGCGAAGACCACCAGGGCCAGCGCCCCGAGCCCGAGCGCCAGCCGGGTGCCCAGGCGCGTGCTCCGGTACGAGCGCAGCAGCCTCCCGATCACTGGGCCGCCTGCTGCCGGATCACGTACCCGAAGCCGCGCACGGTGTGGATCAGCGGCTCCCCGCCGGTCTCGTCCATCTTGCGGCGCAGCCGGCTGACGACCAGCTCGACGACGTTGGAGCGGCCGCCGAAGCCGTACTCCCACACGTGGTCGAGGATCTGCGCCTTGGTGAGCACGGTCGGCGACTTGCGCATCAGGTAGCGGAGCACCTCGAACTCGGTGGGGGTGAGGGAGACCAGCCGGCCGCCGCGGCGGACCTCGCGGGTGTCCTCGTCCATCGTCAGGTCGGCGACCCGGAGCACCGAGCGCTGGAAGGCGGGGCCCGCGCTGCGCCGCAGCACGGTGCGCAGCCGGGCCATCAGCTCCTCCACCGCGAACGGCTTCACCAGGTAGTCGTCCCCGCCCCGGGTCAGCCCCGCGACCCGGTCGGCGACCCCGTCGCGCGCCGTGAGGAACACCACCGGCACCATCGTCCCGGACCGCCGCAGCCGGTCCAGGACACCGAAACCGTCGAGATCGGGCAGCATCAGGTCGAGCACGACGATGTCCGGCCGGAACTCGACCGCCCGGGCCAGCGCGTCCTCACCGGAGTAGGCGGTGACCGCCTCCCAGCCCTCGTACCGTGCCACGGTCGCGACCAGGTCGGCGATCGGCGGGTCGTCGTCCACGACGAGGAGTCGTACTTTTTCCACCCGCTCATATTGCGCCACCCGGCCGTGGACGCCAGACCCGTGCACACACAGAGAACACATCGATAACCAGTTGAAAGTCGATCGACAGGAAAACGACAGCCGACGCGGGTGAAGCTCGACTCCCAGGACCCGATCAAGGAGCTTCCCACCCGTGACGACCGTCCAATCGCCCCCTGCGCCCCCCACGGCGATACGCCCCAGGGTGGTGGCCCGCACGGGCCTGTACGCCGTGCTCGCCGCGAACGTGGCCGTGGTCGCCTACTTCTTCGCCCAGGCGGGCTTCGCCTCCAACGCCCTGATCGTCATCGGCCGCCTCTTCGGCCTCTACGGCGCTCTCGTCATGGCCTTCCAGCTGCTGCTGGTGGCCCGGCTGCCCTGGCTGGACCGCCGGATCGGCATGGACCGGCTGACCTCCTGGCACCGCTGGACCGGCTTCGCCCTGCTCTGGACGCTGCTCGCGCACGCCGTCTTCATCACCTTCGGCTACGCGGACGGCGCGGGCGTCGGCCCGGTCGACGAGATCGTCGACCTCGCCGAGACCACCGAGGGCGTGCTCCGCGCGACCGTCGCGCTCGTCCTCGTCCTCGTCGTGGGCGCCGCCTCCGCCCGCTACGCCCGCCGCCGCCTCGCCTACGAGACCTGGCACTTCATCCACCTGTACACCTACGTGGCCGTGGTGCTCGCCTTCGGCCACCAGGTCGCGGTCGGCACAACCTTCACGTCCTCGCCGGCCGCGAAGGCGTACTGGTACGCGCTGTGGGGCGCCGCCCTCGGCTCGGTGGCCGTGGGGCGCGCGGTGCTGCCCCTGTGGCGGAACCTCCGGCACCGGTTCCGGGTGTCCGCCGTGGTCCCCGAGTCCGACAACGTGGTCTCGGTGTACGTCACCGGCCGCGACCTCGACCGGCTCCCCGCCCAGGCCGGCCAGTTCTTCCTGTGGCGCTTTCTGACCAAGGACCGCTACTGGCAGGCCAACCCCTTCTCGCTCTCCGCCGCCCCCGACGGCCGCACCCTGCGGCTGACCGCCAAGGCGGCCGGCGACGGCAGCGCGGCCCTGCGCCACCTCAAGCCCGGCACCCGGGTCTTCGCCGAGGGCCCCTACGGCGCCTTCACCACGCTGCACCGCAGGAAGACCGAGTCGCTGCTCATCGCGGGCGGCGTCGGCGTCACCCCGATCCGCGCGCTGCTGGAGGACCTGGAGGGCCACGCGGTCGTCATCTACCGCGTCGCCGGCGAGCGCGACGCCGTCCTCTACGACGAGCTGCGCGACCTCGCCGTCGCCAAGGGCGCCGAGCTGCACCTGGTGACCGGGCCGCCGGTGCCGGACAGGCTGGCCCCGCGCGAGCTGGCCCGGCTGGTGCCGGACATCGCCGACCGGGACGTCTTCCTGTGCGGGCCGCCCCCGATGATGAACGCGGTCCTGAGCGCCCTGGAAGACCTGGGCGTGCCCAAGCCGCAGATCCACTTCGAGCGTTTCAGCCTGGCGGGATGAGAGAGACACCGTGAAGCGAGCCATACCTGTCGTCGCCCTGAGCATCGCGGGCCTCATCCCCGTCTGGCGCTACGAGCCCTCCGTCGCCGGTACGACGTCCTCCGCCGCCGCGCCCGTCACCACACCGTCCGAGGCGTCCTCCGGGTCCGCCTCCGGAACCGTCGTCAAGGGCACGACGGTCACCACCGACAAGGGGCCGGTCCAGGTCCAGGTGACGTTCTCGGGTGAGAGGATCTCGGCGGTGAGGCTGCTTCAGCAGCCGAACCATCCGCAGACCGCGGCGGCGGTTCCGGTGCTGGTCTCGGAGACGCTGAAGGCGCAGAGCGCGGACATCGACACCGTGTCCGGTGCCACGATCACCAGCGACGCCTACAAGGAGTCCCTCCAGGCCGCCATCGACGCGAAGGGCTGATCATGCACAGGGTCGAACACGTCATGGGCTTCCCCGTGTCGCTGCGGATCGACGGCGAGGGGGACTTCGGCGGGGCCGCGGACGCCGTCTTCGCGTGGCTGCGCGAGGTCGACGCGCGGTTCAGCCCGTTCCGGCCGGACAGCGAGGTCTGCCGCCTGGACCGGGGCGAACTCACCGCGTCCGAGCTGAGCCCGGACCTCGCCGAGGTGCTGGCGCTCTGCGAGGAGTACCGTCTGGCGACCGGTGGCGCGTTCGACGTACGGCTGCCGGGGCGCGGGCTCGACCCGTGCGCGGTGGTCAAGGGCTGGTCCGTGCAGCGGGCGGCGGAACTGCTGTCCGCGGCCGGGGCCCGGCGGTTCGTGCTGAACGCCGGCGGTGACGTGGTCGCCGCCGGCGGGCCCTGGCGGGTGGGGGTACGGCACCCCGAGCAGGCCGACAGGCTCTGCGCCGTCCTGGAGCTGACCGACGGCGCGGTCGCCACCTCCGCCCGCTACGAGCGCGGCGACCACATCATCGACGGACGCACCGGGCGCCCGGCGACCGGACTGCTCAGCCTGACGGTCGTCGCCCCCACCCTCACCGAGGCGGACTCCGTTGCCACCGCCGCCTTCGCCCTGGGCGCCGACGGCATCACCTGGGCGGCCGCCCGCCCCGGCTGCGAGGTGTTCGCGGTCGACACCACCGGCCGGGTGCTGCGGACCCCCGGCTTCCCCACCGCACCGGATTCCTCGGCCGCGGCCTGAGCGGAGAACGAAGGGGGGGCGGGCCACCGGGATCTCTTCCGGTGGCCCGCCCCCCCTTCGTCCGGGTCGGCTCAGCCGATGTCGGAGGCGTCCAGGCGGTAGAGGCCGCTGTAGGCGCTGACCACCGTGCCGTGCTTCTCGACCCAGGTGGCGATCTCGGAGGCGGTGCCCTGGCCGCCGGTGCTGCTGACCACGATGTAGTGGAGCTTGCCGGACTTCACCAGGCTCTTGAGCTTCGCGAGGGTCATCGCGTCGTCGCTGCCGGACCAGCCGCCCATGGAGATGACCGGCTGACCGGACTCCAGGATGATCGAGGAGGCCGTCTGGTCGGTGGCCACCGCCACCAGCCAGGTGGCGCCGTCCTGGTGCTTCTTCAGGTACGAGATCATCGCCGAGCCGACCTGGGTGTCACCGCCCATGCCGCCACCGCCGTCGCCGCCACCGCCGTCGGACGTCCGGCCGGCCTCGGCCGAGGACCCGGCGGACGAGGAGCCGTCCGACGGGGCGGAGCCGGTGCCGCCGGGGAAGCCGCCGGCCGGGGCGCTGCCGCTCTCCGTTCCGCTGGGGGCGCTGCCGCTCGGGCGCTGACCACCGCCGCCGCCCATCCCGCCCATGCCGCCGGTGCTCGGTCCGGCCGTCGGGTTGGTGCCGTTGGTGCTCGTGGTCGCCGCCGAGACGGAGTACGCGGCCGGTCCGGCCAGCAGGGCGACCACCGCCGCGACGGCCGCGATCCCCACCAGCCCGCGCCGCTTCGTGAACCGCCCGACGAGCAGGCCGGTCACCGCGAGCGCACCGCCCAGCCCGGCCACCACCTCGGCGACCGTGTACACCGTGCCGGAGCCGGAGACCCGCTGGAGCAGCACGACCGCCCAGACGGCGCCGGCGGCGACGGCCGCCGGGAGCACCCAGCCCCACCTGGCCGCCGAACCGTCCCGGAAGGCCCGGTACAGCATGACCCCGCCGGCGCCGGCCAGGGCGGCGATCCCCGGCGCCATGGCGGTGACGTAGTACGGGTGGAAGGTGCCCTCGGCGAGCGAGAAGGTCAGGAAGTGCAGGACGAACCAGCCGCCCCAGAGCATCAGCGCGGCCCGCCGGGCGTCGGTGCGCGGCGCCCGGCCGCGCAGGACCAGACCGGCGACGAGGGCGATCGCGGCGAACGGGATCAGCCAGGAGATCTGGCCGCCCATGATGTCGTTGAACATCCGGTACAGGCCCGAACTGCCGCCGAAGCTCGCGCCGTTGCCCTGCGAGCCCACCGAGGAGCTCGCCCCGAAGATCCGGCCGAAGCCGTTGTAGCCGATGACCAGGTCCCAGACCGTGTTGTCGGAGGAGCCGCCGATGTAGGGCCGCGAGGAGGCCGGGATCAGGTCGACGACCACCATCCACCAGGCGCTGCTCACGATCAGCGCGACCGTGCCGACGGCCAGGTTGCGCACGCGCCGGCCCAGGCTGCCCCGGGCGGCCCACAGGTAGACCAGGAAGAACGCGGGCAGGACGACGTAGGCCTGCATCATCTTGGTGTTGAAGGCGAAGCCGATCGCCACCGCCGACCAGAGCAGGGGCGTCAGCCTGCCGGTGCGGACGGCCTTGAGCAGGGCGGCCGCGCCGAGCAGCATCAGGAAGACCAGGATCGGGTCGGGGTTGGTGTCGCGGTTGATGGCGACGGTGATCGGCGTGAGGGCCAGGGCGAGCGCGGAGACGGTGCCGGCCACGACGCCGAAGTCCCGCTTGACCAGGCGGTACAGCAGGGCGACCGAGCCGGTGCCGACGGCGACCATCGGCAGCATCAACTGCCAGGTGCCGTAGCCGAAGGCGCGGGCGGACAGGCCCATCACCCAGAGCGCGAAGGGGGGTTTGTCGACGGTGATGAAGCTGCCCGAGTCCAGGGCGCCGAAGAAGAACGCCTTCCAGCTCCTGGTGCCGGAGTAGACCGCCGCGTCGTAGAAGGTGTTGCCGGTGACGGAGGTGAGGTTCCAGGCGTACAGGGCGGTGGCCAGCAGCAGGACCGCCCAGAGGGCCGGGCGGGCCCAGCGCGGGTCCTCGGGGCTGCCGAGGAACAGCCTCCTGGCGCGGGAGACCGGCGGGGCGGCGGCCCGGTGCCGGCCGTCCTGGGGCGGGGCGGGCGGCGGGGCGAGGGTCGTCATGACGCGTACTCCATGGACTCGGCGGCGGTGGCTGCCGCGGTGGGCAGGGCCGTGACGTCGCGGGGGACGGGGGTGCGGCGGGGCACGGCGTCGACGCGGGTGCGGCCGGTGACGGTGGCCCGGAGCATCCGGCCCATGCCCCTGAGGTCGTCGAGGGCGGTGCGGACGATGTCGACCCGGCTGTCGGGGTCGTCGACCCAGTCGACCGGGACCTCGTGCACCCGCAGTCCGTTGCGCTGGGCGAGCACGAGCAGTTCGGTGTCGAAGAACCAGGCGGTGTCCTCGATGTGCGGGGCGAGGGCGCGGAACACGTCGGTGCGCACGGCCTTGAAGCCGCACTGCGCGTCCGAGAACCGGGCCCCGAGGCCCGCCTTGAGCAGCAGGTTGTAGGAGCGCGAGACGAACTCCCGCTTCGGGCCCCGCACCACGGCCGACTGCCGGTGCAGCCGGCTGCCGACGGCGAGGTCGCTGTGGCCGGACAGGAGCGGGGCGACGAGGGGCAGGAAGCCTTCGAGGCCCGTCGAGAGGTCGACGTCCATGTAGGCGACGACATCGGCCGAGGAGCGGCTCCACACGTGCTTCAGGGCGCGGCCCCGGCCCTTCTGCTCCAGCCGCCGTGCGTGGACGTGCGGCAGGCGCAGGGTCAGGCCGGTCGCCACCGTCCAGGTGGCGTCCGTGCTCGCGTTGTCCGCGATCGTGATGCGGAACGGGAACGGGAAGGACTCTTCGAGGTATGCGTGGAGACGGCCGATGCTGTCGGCGAGGACGTGCGCCTCGTTGTACACCGGCACCACGATCTCGACCGACCGGCGCCGGACGCCTCCCGCGTTCGTTTCGTTCATGACCATGACGATCCGGGTGCCGTCTGGGGCGGCCGTGAGGCTTCACTGAGCGGGGAATGAGAATCAGGGAACCCACAGGTTGTGCACAGCGGTCGCCGGGTGCAGGCCCAGGGTTCGGCGGGGTCGCGTCTTCAAACCACCCGTGGGTGAAGAAAGTCAGTCAGACGCCGAAGTGCTGAAACAGTTCCGGTCTAGACTCTCCCCGCAACGACCTGCGCCACGGCGACCGTGGTCGAAAACCGGGCACTTTCTGCCAAACCCGAAGGGTATTCGGCGTTTTGATACGGATAGATTCAGTCACCAAGCGGTACCCGGACGGTACGGTCGCCGTCGACCGGCTCTCTCTGGAGATACCGGACCGCTCGATCACCGTCTTCGTCGGCCCCTCGGGCTGCGGCAAGACGACGACCCTGCGGATGATCAACCGGATGGTCGAGCCGAGCGAGGGCCGGATCCTCCTCAACGGTGCCGACGTCCAGGCGCAGTCGGTCAACACCCTGCGCCGGTCGATGGGTTACGTGATCCAGAACGCCGGTCTCTTCCAGCACCGCACGATCGTCGACAACATCGCCACCGTGCCCCGGCTGCTCGGCTGGAGCAAGCAGCGGGCACGCGCGCGGGCGGCCGAGCTGATGGAGCGGGTGGGGCTCGACCCGTCCCTCGCCAAGCGCTACCCCTACCAGCTCTCCGGCGGTCAGCAGCAGCGCGTCGGTGTGGCCCGGGCGCTCGCGGCCGACCCGCCGGTGCTGCTGATGGACGAGCCGTTCTCCGCCGTCGACCCCGTGGTCCGCAAGGGGCTTCAGGACGAACTCCTACGCATCCAGGGCGAGTTGGGCAAGACCATCGTCTTCGTCACCCATGACATCGACGAGGCGATCAAGCTCGGCACGATGGTCGCCGTGATGCGCACCGGCGGCCACCTCGCCCAGTTCGCCCCGCCCGCCGAACTGCTCACCGACCCCGCCGACGCGTTCGTCGAGGACTTCCTCGGCGCCGACCGCGGTATCCGCCGGCTCTCCTTCTTCCCGTCCGAAGCGCTGGAGTTGAGGACCGCGCCGATCGTCCCGGTCGACGCCGACGCCGGCAAGCTCGGTGCCCGTGCCTCGGCCGACACCCCCTATCTCCTCGTGACCGACCTGGACGGCAGGCCGCTCGGCTGGGGCGAGCCGGGCGACCTCAGGGCCGGCTCCATCGCCCCGGAGCGGCTGCTGCCGTACGGGCGGCCCTTCGTGCCCGGCAAGGACTCCCTGCGCGCCGCCCTCGACGGCTCCGTGCTCTCCCCGACCGGCTGGGCCGTGGCCGTGGACGGCGAGGGCCGCGCGGTCGGCGTCGTCTCGCAGCAGGCCATCGGCGCCGCCATCCGCACCGCCCACGCGGCGGGCCGCGACGACGCGAGGGCCGGGGGATGAGCGGTTTCTTCGACATCCCCAGCGACCTCCAGAACACCTACTTCGGGCTGATCGGCCTCCATCTGCGCGAGGCCCTGATCCCGGTCCTGGCCGGCCTGCTGGTGTCCCTCCCGATCGCCCAGCTCTGCGTGCGCTTCCGCTGGCTTTACCCGCCGGTCCTGGGTGTCACGACGATCCTGTACGCCATCCCGTCCCTGGCCTTCTTCGTCGTCCTCATCGACTACACCGGCCAGACCGAGACGACGGTGATGATCCCGCTCTCGGTGTACAGCCTGGTGGTCCTGGTCCCGGCCATCGTGGACGGCGTCCGCTCGGTCCCGGCCGAGACCCTGGCCGCCGCCACCGCGATGGGCCTCGGCCCCGTACGCCGTTACTTCCAGGTCCAGTTGCCGATCGCCGTCCCCGCGATCATCGCCGGCCTGCGCGTCGCCACCGTCTCCAGCATCTCCCTGGTCAGCGTCGGCATGCTGATCGGCAACCAGGGCGCCCTCGGCAACCTGCTCAACGACGCGAACATCTACCACCGCCCCGAACTGGCGGTGAACTCGGTCGTCACCACGGCGGTGCTGGCCATCCTCGCCGACGCGTTCCTCGTCCTCGTCCGCCGTGTGCTGACCCCCTGGATGCCCAAGGAGGGCGCCCGGTGAACGTCCTCCACTTCATCCACTCCTTCTTCGCCGACGGCTCCCACTGGCACGGCTACGACGGCATCCCGACCCGGCTGTGGGAGCACGTCCAGTACTCCCTGGAGGCGCTTCTCTACGCGGCCATCATCGGCCTGCCGATCGGCCTGGTCACCGGCCACTACGGCCGCGGCGGCAACACCCTCGCCCTGATCGCCACGGCCGGCCGGGCGCTGCCCAGCTTCGGCCTGCTGGTCCTGATGTTCATCTGGCTCGGCTTCGGCATGCTGCCGGTGATGATCCCGCTCGTCGTCCTCGCCGTACCGCCGATCCTGGTCACGACGTACGAGGCGCTGCGCTCGGTCGACCCGTCCCCGGTGGACGCGGCGCGGGGCATGGGCATGCCGGAGACGCGCATCCTCTTCCAGGTGGAAATCCCGGTCGCCCTCCCGCTGATCCTCAGCGGTCTGCGCTCGGCGGCGATCCAGATCGTCTCGACGGCCACCATCGCGGCCTACGTCAGCCTCGGCGGCCTCGGCCGCTACATCATCGACGGCCTCTACCAGAAGAACTACGAGAAGGTCGTGGGCGGCGCGACCCTGGTGGCGGCGATGGCCCTGGCCACGCTGGGCATCTTCTGGTCCCTGGCGCGGGTGACGGTCTCCCCCGGAGTGCGCCGGAGCAGCTGACCCCGGGTGCGGGGAACTGCGCGCGCCACGACGGGCCCGCAGTTCCCCGTCCGCCGCGCTACCCCCCGCTGCGTGCCAGCGCCAGTTCCAGCACGACGAGCAGCGCGTCCCGCACCGAACCCCGCTCCCGCGCGTCGAAGACGACCAGCGGCGTCCCCTCGGCGACGTCCAGCGCCCAGCGCACCTCGTCCAGCGTGTGCTCCACCCGCCCGTCGAACGCGTTGATCGCGACGGCGAACGGGATCCCCTTGTGCTCGAAGTAGTCGACGGCGGCGTAGCAGTCGTCCAGGCGACGCGTGTCAACGATCACGAGACCGCCGAGCGCCCCCTCCACGATGTCGTCCCACATGAAGCCGAACCGTTCCTGCCCGGGGGTGCCGAACAGGTACAGCTTCAGGGTCGGGTCGATGGTGATGCAGCCGAAGTCCATCGCCACCGTGGTGGTGGTCTTGCGCGGGGTGAGCGAGAGGTCGTCCACCCCCGCCGCGACCTCGGTGATGGACGCCTCGGTGGTCAGTGGCTCGATCTCCGAGATCGAGCCGACGGCGGTGGTCTTGCCCACGCCGAAACCGCCCGCGATGACCATCTTCACCGGCAGCGGCGGCCGTACGGCCGTACGCTCGGCGCCCCGGGTCAGCGAGTCAGTCGGTGTCACGGAGTACCCCTCGGGAGTCGGGGATGGCCCGCAGGCCATCGATAACCCTGCGCAGGACGGACGAGTCGTGGGTGGCCTCGAAGTCGGGCACATGCACGGTCAGTTGCCCGGCCTCGCGCAGGTCTTCGGCCAGCACCCGCACGACGTTCAGGTGCAGCCTCAGCCGGGCGGCCAGCTCCGCGAGCGACAGCGGGATCCGGCACGCGGCGATGATGTCGTGCTGCTCGAAGGAGAGCCGCTCGAGCGCGTAGAGCCCGGCGGTGGTGGCCACCACCTGGGTCTCCACGGGCATCGCCGGTCCGGAGGCGCTGTCCGCCACCCGGCCGGCGGTGACCAGGAACGGCCTGACGGCGGATGCGGGGCCTACCGGGTCTCTGCCCGGGGGAGGTGAACCGTCCGCCATGGCTGTGTATTCCTCTCTCGACCGGTGTCCCCGGTCAGCGCGTCTGTGGGACGCCGACGCTGTTCTTCAGTTCCAGCACGAGCTGCGGGCTGAGCGCCGTACCCGCCCGGTTGGCGAACAGGGTCATCTCGTAGGCGATGTTGCCGAGCTTGGCCTCGTTGTCGGCGACGACACCGAGGACGGCGCCGCTGCCGATCGCCGAGACGATCACATGGCCGCCCTCCAGGTCGATGATGACCTTGTTGAGGCCGCCCAGACCGTAGTTGCCGGACGCGCCGGCCGCCAGGCTGGTGATGCCGGAGACGATCGCGGCCAGCCGCTCGGAGTGGGCGCGCTCGCGCAGCTCCGACACCGCGATCAGCAGACCGTCGGACGACACGGCGATCGCGTCGACCACGCCTGCGGTCTCGGTCGCGAAGCGGTTCAGCAGCCAGGTGAAGTCTGCCGCGGCCGCCTGCAGGTCGGTCGGCGTGATGCCGCCCGTCGGGGTGTCACCTGTCGACGTGCTCACTGCTCGGCTCCTTCCGGAAGGTGGTTCTGTTCCTGCGGGGGGTTCAGCGGGGGGATCTGTGGGGCGACGCGCGGGGCGGGCCGTTCGTGGCTGCCGGTGTCGCTGTCGCGGCGGGCGCGTTCCACCGCGGCCTCGAACTCGTCCAGCTCGTCCCGCTCGGCCTCGGCGTCGCGGGTGCGGGGCGCCTGGGAGAGGGACTGGGCGGCGCCCACGGTGGTGCGGAGGGTCGCGCCGCGCACCCGGCGGCGCAGCGGGCGGTTGCCGTCGCCGGGGTCACCCGCGTCGTCCGGCGGTTCGCCGCCGCGGGCGGCCGGGATCAGCGGCGCCGGCGCGGGCCGCGCCTCGGCGGCCGGTTCGCGGCGCGGCACCCGGCGGGGGAGCAGGCTGTCCGACTCGGCCGCCTCGGCCGCCGGGGTCGGCCCGGTCGGCTCGGCCGCGGTCGCCGGCGCCGCCGGTTCCACGGCGACCGGGCTGCCGCCGGTGTCGGCCATCGCGCTCATCGTCAGCAGCAGCCGTGCGGGCAGCGTCACCTCGGCGGTCACACCGCCGCCCGGGGTGCGGGTCAGGTCGACGCCGATCTCCCAGCGCCGGGCCAGCGCGCCCACCACGAACAGACCGAGCACCTTGGTCGGCATCAGGTCGAGGCGCTCACGGCGGACCAGCCGGCCGTTCTCCTCGGCCAGCCGGTCGGCGCTCATGCCCAGGCCGTGGTCGGTGACGACGATGTGCGCGCCCTCGTCGCTGGAGCGCACGGTCACCTCGACCGGGCTGCCGGCCGGCGAGAACGACACCGCGTTCTCCAGGAGTTCGGCCACCATCAGGGTGAGGTCGCCGATGATGTCCGGCTCGATCAGGGCGTCGGTGCCGGCGTACAGCCGTACCCGCTGGTAGCCCTCGATCTGGCCGAGCGCGGCCCGTACGACGTTGGAGATCGGGGTGGGGCCGGAGGCCAGCACGGTCTCGCGGATGCCGGCCAGCAGCATCAGGCTGTCGGCGTTGCGGCGCAGACGGACCGCGATGTGGTCGATGGAGTAGAGGCGTTCGAGCAGCGCCGGGTCGGTCTCGGCGCGCTCCACCGCGTCGATGAAGGCGAGCTGGCGGGTGGTCAGGTTGCTGACGCGGCGGCCGACGTTGCCGAACATCTCGGCGGTGTTGCGGCGGCTGAGCACCTGGCGCTCCAGCAGCGCGGCGGCCGTGGCCTGCACCTTGTTGAACGCCTCGGCCAGGTCGCCGATCTCGTCGCGGGCGGTGACCGGCATGTCCCGCAGCCGGGGCGGGCCGGAGTCCTCGGCGTCGTCGTCGGCGACGCGGGCGAGTTCACGGCCGGCGACCTCGGCGACCTCGTGCGCCACCCCGGTCAGCGCCTGCACCGGGCGGATGACCGAGCGGCGGACCAGGACGGAGAGGGCCAGCCACAGCACGAAGCCGAGCAGCGAGCCGTTGAGCAGCAGGATCGCGCGCCACTTCGCGGAGTCGGCGGCGGCGTCGGCCCGGTCGGCGATCTGGCCGATCAGCGAGGTGGTGATGGTCAGTCGCGCGGCGGCCTGGTCGAGATAGGCCGGGTAGTCGGACAGCGCGTCCTTGACGGCCCGGCGGATCTGCTCCTGGTTGCCGGACTCCAGCTTGCTCGGGTCGATCTGCAGCTCGGCGTAGGACTCGGCGATGGCGCTCTGGGCCTTGGTGTGCTCGACCGCGGCGAGCTGCTGGGCCTGGCCCTCGGTGGCGAACCGGGTGAAGCGGCCGACCTGGTGCTCGTAGAGGTCGTAGGCGCCGACCGCGTTGGTGAACTCGATCAGCGCGTTGGTGTCGCCGGTGGTCGCCGCGAGCACGTTGGTCTCGAAGGCGCCGTGGGCGGCGTCCGCGCGCAGCAGCGAGTCCAGCAGGTTGCCGGTGAAGGTCGAGGCCAGGTTGCTGTTGCGGTCCAGACCGAGGCCGTCGATCAGGTCGTTGGCCGCGTTGGCGTACGCGGGGTCGATGTTGTCGGCCGGCAGGTAGGCCGCCTCGACGGAGTCGCGCAGGCTGGACAGGCCCTCGACCTGCTTGAGGGCGTCCGCCTCGGTGTCCGGCAGCCGGTCGCCGAAGGCGTCGCGCACCTTCTGGACCTGGGAGTTCACATCCTCCTGGGCCGTCCGGTAGGCGGTCGGCGAGGGGGCGGAGTTGCCGGACTCGTAGCGCGCGGAGAGCAGGATCGCCTGCTGGTGCTCCGCCTCGACCTTGTCCACCAGCCGCGCCACCTGGGTGCTGTCGCGGACCATCTGCGCCGCGGACTCCGCGCTGGTGGACTGCTGCACCAGGTCGGTGAAGACGTACGACAGCAGGACGACGATCACCGCGAGCGGCACGCCGACCAGCAGGTTCAGCTTGCGCCGGAAAGGCCAGCGGTCGGCGAATCCCCTTATCCCGCCCCGCGCCTGGGCGGGCCGGACGGGCGCGTCCACCTGGTTCGTGGACACCGGGCCTCCTTCATGAGGGTGTCTGGTCTGGTGGGGGCGTCTTCACCCCGTGCTCTTGCGGAACGACACCGTGTAGCGGGCCCCGTGCACCGCTGTGGCCGATACCAACTGCGGTGAGACTACAGCGTTCTTGAAGCGCGATTCCGCTTGTGCTTTATCAAGAATCCGTTACAAAGAGACCGCTCTCTGTCCACAAGTGGCCACGGATCGAAGCCAATCGGTGACCCGGAGGCACTTGACTGACCAAGAACGGGCTGGATTGGATCAGGCGGAGTGGTTCGCTCAACCCCCACCATTCCCCAGCTCCCGGAACGGCAACCGTGACTTCCAACACCCTTTCCAGCAGGTCAATCCGGACATACCGAGGTGTGACAGCCGTCGCACTCGCCGCGACGACGGCCCTGCTGGCGGGCTGTTCCTCCTCCGACGACAGTGGATCCGACCCGCTCAAGGGCGATAAGTCGGGCGGCGACACCGTCGTCGTCGGCTCCAACAACTTCGCCGAGAGCATCCTGATAGCGGACATCTACGGCGAGGCACTCAAGGCCAAGGGTGTCAAGGTCACTTACAAGTCGAACATCGGCAGCCGTGAAACCACCTACGGCCTGCTCAAGAACGGTTCCATCTCGGTCCTGCCCGAGTACAACGGCGCGCTCCTCGCCTACCTCGACCCCAAGGCGACCCCGAAGACCGTCGAGGACACCACCAGCGCGATCGAGGCCAAGCTCGACTCCAAGCTGACCCTGCTCGACCCCGCGTCCGCGCAGGACAAGGACTCGGTGACGCTCAACGCGACGACCGCGGCGAAGTACAACCTCACCGAGAAGTCCTCGATCGCCGACCTCAAGGACATCGCCAAGGACCTGGTCATCGGTGCCTCGCCGGAGTTCCAGACCCGCCAGCAGGGCCTGGTCGGCCTGAAGTCCGTGTACGGCCTGGAGTTCAAGTCCTTCAAGGCCCTGGACGCGGGCGGCCCGCTCACCCAGGCGGCGCTGAAGAAGAACGCGGTGCAGGCCGCCGACATCTTCACCACGGACCCGACCATCACCAGCGAGAAGTTCGTCGTCCTCCAGGACCCGGAGAACCTCTTCGGCTTCGAGAACGTCCAGCCCCTCGTATACAAGAGCGCCCTGAACCAGACGGCCACCGACGCCCTCGACGCCGTCTCCGCCAAGCTCGACACGGCGGCCCTGCTGGACCTGGACACCCAGGTGCAGTCGGGCAACAAGGACCCGCTGGACGTCGCCAAGGCCTGGCTGAAGTCCGTGGGTCTCGACTGACGCCCTTGTCCCGCACCACCGAAGCAGCGACACGGGTGCCGCCGGATCCCACGGGCACCCGTGTCGTGCTCGACGGCAGCGGCCTCACCCTGCCCGCCCTGGTCCGGCTCGCCGACGCCACCGCCGCCCCGGCCGTCCGGCCCGAGGCGCTCGACCGGGTCCGGCGTGCCCACGAGCGGGCCGACCGCCTCGCCGCACAGGGCCGCTGGTACGGCCGCGGCACCGGCGTCGGCGCCCACCGCTCGGTGGCCGTCGACCCCTCCGACGCGGCCGGCCACGCCCTGCGCCTGCTGCGCAGCCACGCCGGCGGCGCCGGCCCCCTGCTGACGCCCCGCCAGGCCCGCGCGCTCATGGCCGTCCGCGCCAACCAGCTGCTGGCCGCGGGCTCCGGCATCCACCCCTCCTTCGTCACGGCCCTCACCGAGGCCCTGCGCCTCGGCGTCCACCCCGCGATCAACGAGTACGGCGGTGTCGGCACCGGCGACCTCACGGCCCTCGCCCAGACCGGTCTGACCCTGACCGGCGAACGCCCCTGGCTCACCGCGTCCCCCGACGCCGAGCTCCCCGCCCCCGTCACCCTGCGCCCCGGCGACTCCCTCGCCCTGCTGAGCAGCAACGCCCTGGCCCTCGGCCGCGCCGCCCTGGCCTGCCACGACCTCGACGTCCTGCTGCGCGCCGCGCACGCGGTGGCCGCCCTCTCGCTGGCCGCCGTCTCCGGCTCCTTCGAGGCCTACGCGGCCGAGGTGCACGCCCTGCGCCCCTACCCGGGCCCGGCCCGTGTCGCGGCGGAGACCCGGCGCCTGCTCGCGATCCCCGACCGGCCCCTCACCACCGGCCGCCGCATCCAGGACCCGTACGGCTTCCGCGCCTTCCCCCAGGTGCACGGCGCGGCCCTGGAAGCCGCCGACCGGCTCCGCCACATCATCGAGACGGAGACCAACTGCCCCACGGAGAACCCCGTGCTGACCCCCGGGGGCGACGTCCAGCACCACGGCGGCTTCTTCGCGGCCCCGCTCGGCCTCGCCCTGGACGGCCTCGACCTGGCCCTCCTCCAGACCGCCCAGCTCTCCGCGGCCCGCCTCCAGGCCCTCACCCGCCCCGGCCTCACCGGCCTGCCCGCCTTCCTGGCCGCGGGCCCGACCGGCAGCTCCGGCACGATGATCCTGGAGTACACCGCCAACTCGGCCCTCGCGGAGATCCGTTCGAGCGCCGCCCCGGCCTCCGCGGGCCACGCCGTCCTCTCCCACGGCCTGGAGGAGGCGGCGAGTTTCGCGGGCCAGGCGGCGAAACAGACGGAGCGGGCGGCCGACGCGTACGCGGTGGTACTGGCCTGCGAGCTGGTGACGGCGGTCCGGGCGCTGCGGCTCGCCCCGGTCCCCCCGGGCATCCCGGCGTTCGAGGCGGCGGCGCGCGTGCTGCCGTCCGACCCGGCGGACCGCGATCTGACGGGAGACGTGAGCACGGCCGTGGAACTGCTGCCGGTGCTGGCCGGCCTCTGAGGAGCGCACGCGCCCCCGCACCGCGGAGCGCCGTCCCCTAATGTGCCCGCATGCCACACGACCTCGGCACCCCCGTGCCCGCCCCGCTGGGTCGCATAGCCGACCTCCTCGGAGCCACCGTCGTCCCCGCCTCCCGCCGCTCCACGCCCGTCACCGACGTGGTCATCACCGAACCCGGCGACCACCTCGCCGCCGCCCCCGGCACCCTGGTCCTCGCGGTGGGCGCCCAGGCCGCGGACGTCGGCGGCCGGGCGGCCGGTGCCGTCGTCGCCGTCCGCCAGGACCCCGCCCTGCGCCGGGCGGCCGAGAAGGCCGGCACCACCCTGCTGGTCGTCCCGCCCGGCACCCGCTGGGACGAGGTCGCCGCCGCCGTACAGGGCGAACTCGCCCGGGCCGCGGCGGCCGACGACCGCTCGCACGGCGACCTCTACTCCCTCGCCCAGACCGTCGCCGCCCTCGCCGGCGGCCCCGTCAGCATCGAGGACACCGCCCACCGCGTCCTGGCCCACGCCGGGTCCGTGGACGACGCCGACGACCTGCGCCGCCGCTCCGTGCTGGGCCGCTCCTGCCCCGAGCCGTATCTCGCCGTGCTGCGGGAGGAGGGCGTGTACCGCAGGGTCCGGGAGAGCGAGGACGTCGTCGAGGTCGGCGCCCGGCCCGACCTCGGCGCCCGGCGCCGCCTGGTCGCCGGCATCCGGGCCGGCTCCCGGCCGCTCGGCACCATCTGGCTCCAGGAGGGCGCCGGCCCCCTCGCCGCGCACGCCGCCGAGATCCTGCGCGGCGCCGCCCGGCTCGCCGCGGGCCGCCTGGTCGACCACTACTACCTCGGCGACCCCACCGGCCGCGTCCGCTCGCACGAGGACCTCGCGCACGGCCTGCTCACCGGCCGCTTCAACGCGCGGGCCCTCGCCGTCCACCTCGGCGTGCCGCCCACGGCCGGCGCCTCCGTCGTCGCCGTCGACCTCAGGGACGACCCGGACGGCGACCCGGCCGCCCGGGACGCGAGGCTCGCCGAGGCCGCCGGCATGGTCGCCGTGCACGCCGCCGCCTACCGCAGGAACGCCCTGGTCGCCCAGGCCTGCGGCCAGATCTACGCGATGCTCCCGGAGACCTGCACGGCCGGCGCCGAGGACGCGCTGCTGCGCTGGGCCGGCGATCTGGTGGCGGTGCTGCGCGGCCACACCAGGACGCCCGTGCAGGCGGTGGTCGCGGGGACGGCCGCCCGCCTCGACGACATCCCGGAGGTGAAGCTGCGCGGCCACCACGGCCTGGAGATCCTCGCCCGCACGCCGGACCGCCCGGTCGCCTCGCACCAGGGCCTCACCTCGTCCCTGATGGTCCGCGAGGCCCTCGACACCCTGGCCCGGCACGGCGGGATACGGCACGAGGGACTCGCCGCGCTGGTCGCCCACGACACCGCGCACGGAACCGAGATGGCCCGCTCGCTCCTCCTCTACCTCGACGCGTTCGGCGACGTGGGCGTGGTGGCGAAGGAGCTGAACGTCCACCCCAACACCCTGCGCTACCGGGTCCGCAAGGCGGTGGCGGTGGCCGGCCTGGACCTGGAGGACCCGGAACACCGGCTGGCGGCCATGATCGGCCTGCGGCTGCTGACCGGACCGGACACAGGGGTGCGGAACACCCCGTACTTCCCGCACTGACCGCGCCGGACCGGATCGCGAGCCGCCCGGCATCGTCCGGGCGGACAACATCCGGCGCCGTACGTCTGCCGCCGCAACAGGATGCGACGCACCCCCCGATGCCTAGGTTTCAGCCACCGCTGATCGGTCAAGGGGAGGAAAACCCATGCACAGCACCCGTCTGTTCCGTTTCGGGGTGCCGTTCGTGGCCGGGGCCATGGCCCTGTGCGCGTGCGGAAGCCGGGACCAGGGGGACAGCGACTCGGCATCGAGCGCCGGCACCACCGTCACGATCGGGTTCGACGCCCCGCTGTCCAAGGACCTGGCCGCCGTCGGCCTCGGCATGAAGAACGCGGCCGAACTCGCCGTGAACCAGGCCAACAAGAACCACACCGTCCCCGGCGTCACCTTCAAGCTGTCCGCCAAGGACGACCAGGCGACCCCGACCATCGGTCAGCAGAACGCGGCCGCCTTCGCCGCGGCCGACGACGTCGTCGGCGTGGTCGGCGCCTACAACTCCTCGGTGTCGGCGGCGATGCAGTCCACCCTGCACGACGCGGGGATCGTCCAGGTCTCCGGCGCCAACACCAACCCGGCGCTGACCCGCGGCGCCGACTACAAGACGGCGCCCGAGCGGCAGTACGACAACTACTTCCGCGTCATCACCACCGACGACGTGCAGGCCCCGGTCGCCGCCGAGTACTTCTACCAGGACCTCGGCATCAAGAAGATCGCCACCGTCGACGACAAGAAGGTCTACGGCGCCGGCCTGGTCAAGGAGTTCACCGAGGCGTTCCTCAAGCTCGGCGGCAAGGTCGCCGTCCACCAGAGCATCAACCCGGACGAGAGCGACTACGCGTCGGTGGTCGGCACCGTCAAGTCCTCGGGCGCCCAGGCCGTCTACTACGGCGGCGAGTACCCGCAGGCCGGCGCGCTGAAGAAGCAGCTGGTCGCGGCCGGCTTCGACGGCCCGCTCGGCGGCGGCGACGCGGTCAAGGACGACGCGGTCATCCCGCTGGCCGGCAGCAAGGCCGCCGACGGCCTCTACACCACCTCCGACGGCCAGCCGGTGGAGGACCTCGCCTCCGCCAAGAGCTTCATCAGCGCCTACAAGGCGGCCGGTTACAGCGAGCCGTACGGCGTCTTCGGCGCCTACACCTACGACGCGACCAACGCCCTCATCCAGGCCGTGAAGGCCGCCGCCGGGGCGAAGGCGGGCGCGGTGAAGGACCTGCGGCCCAAGGTCGTCAAGGCCATGGGGTCCGTCTCCTTCACCGGGGCCACCGGCCAGGTCGGCTTCGACCAGTACGGCGACAGCGTCAACAAGGTGATCAGCATCAACACCGTGAAGGACGGCGCCTGGCAGGACGGGATCAAGGTCTTCAAGAAGTGAGCGGCACCGAACTCACCCAACTCCTCGCCGACGGGCTGATCCTCGGCTCCATGTACGGCCTGATCGCCGTCGGCTACACGATGGTCTACGGCATCCTCCAGATCATCAACTTCGCGCACGGCGAGATCTACATGCTCGGCGGCTTCGGCGCCCTCTTCGTCTACGCCTGGGTGCCGGGCCTGCGCGCGGTCCCGCTGTGGGCCGCGCTGCCCGTCCTGCTCGTGGTGGCCGTCCTGGTGTCGGTCGCCGCGGCGGTCGGCGCCGAGCGGTTCGCCTACCGCCCGCTGCGCGGCGCGCCCCGGCTCGCCCCGCTGATCAGCGCCATCGGACTGTCCCTCTTCCTCCAGCAGGTCGTCTTCAACTTCTTCGTCCTGCCGGGGAGTTCGATGGGCATCACCGCCCCCGTCCCGTTCCCGCAGTTCGAGGGCGCGCCGTTCGAGGCGGCCGGGGTGCAGATCTCGGCCGCCGGGCTGCTCACCCTCGCGCTGGCCGCCGCCGGCATGGTCTCGCTGACCTGGTTCGTCCGGCGCACCCGCACCGGCCGGGCCATGCAGGCCACCGCCCAGGACCCCGCCACCGCCCGTCTGATGGGCATCGACACCGACCGGATCATCGTGATCGCCTTCGCCATCGGCGCCGCGCTCGCCGCCGTCGCCTGCGTCACCCAGGGCCTCAGGCTCGGCACCATCTCCTACAACATGGGCTTCATCACCGGCCTGAAGGGCTTCACCGCGGCCGTCCTCGGCGGCATCGGCAACATCCAGGGCGCCATGGCCGGCGGGGTGGTGCTCGGCCTCGCCGAGTCGCTGGCCTCCGGGGCGCTGCCGCACATCGACGCGATGGCCATGTTCAGCGGCTCGGTCTGGAAGGACGTCTGGGCCTTCGTGATCCTCATCGTCGTCCTGCTGATCAGACCCCAGGGCCTGTTCGGCGAACGCGTCGCGGACCGGGCGTGATACCCGTGAACAAGACCCTCGCCGCCACCGCCACGGGCGCCGCCCTCACCCTCGTCTCGCCCTTCCTGGCCTGGACGTGGACCGCCGCCTACCCCGGCAACCTCACCCTCTACGGCTACCCGGGCGGCACCCAGCTGGTCGTCCTCGTCTGCGCGTCGGCCGCCGCCGTCCTCCTCGCCGCACCCCGGCTCGCGCCGGCCGGAGCGGTCCGCGCGCTGCGGGCCGCCTCCCTCGCCGCCCTCGGCACCGTCTGGGTGACCGTCGTCGCCATCGCCGTCGACCTCGGGGGAGTGGTCAACCTGGAGCCGGGCGCGCTGCTCGCCGCCGGCGGCACCGCCCTGCTCGCCGCCGGCGCCCACCGGCTCCCCGACGACACCAGGGAGCCGGCGCCCCCGGCCCGGCGGCTGCCCCGCTGGGCCGAAGTCCTCGTCATCACCGTCGTGTTCGTGCTCGCCATGTACGTCCTGACCTACGGCATCACCACCGGCTCGCCGGAGGAGTTCCTGGCGTTCCTGCCGGCCGCCCTCTTCGGCGGGCGCGCCCTGACGGTCTCCGGCCTCGGCGCCCGGCTCGCCACGCTGACCGCCCGCCACCGCACCGCCACCGCCGTCGCCACCCTCGCCGCCGCGCTGGTCTTCCCGTTCACCCAGTCCAACGGCCAGTACACGGCGATCGCGGACAACATCCTCATCTTCGCCGCCGTCGCCCTCGGCCTGAACATCGTCGTCGGCCTGGTCGGCCTCCTCGACCTCGGCTACGTCGCCTTCCTCGGCACCGGCGCCTACACCGCGGCCCTGGTCTCCGGCTCCAGCTTCTCCACCCTCCACATCGGCCCGCTGCCGTTCTGGGCGACCGCGCTGCTCGGCATGGCGGTCTCCCTGGTCGCGGGCATCGTGATCGGCGCGCCCACCCTGCGGCTGCACGGCGACTACCTCGCCATCGTCACCCTGGGCTTCGGCGAGATCTTCCGGATCACCGTCAACAACCTCGACGGCAGCTCCGGACCGTCCCTGACCAACGGGCCCAACGGCATCAACTCGGTACCGGACATCGAGCTGTTCGGCTTCGACTTCGGGGCCGCACACCGCATCCTGGGCGTCGAGTTCGGCCGGTTCGCCAACTACTACCTGCTGCTCCTCGCGGTGATGGCGCTGGTCGTCTTCCTCTACTCCCGGGTCACCGACTCCCGGATCGGCCGGGCCTGGATCGCCCTGCGCGAGGACGAGAAGGCCGCCACCGCGATGGGCATCGAGGGCTTCCGCTTCAAGCTGCTCGCCTTCGGCATGGGTGCCTCCCTCGCGGGCCTGGCCGGCACCGTGATGGCCCACCTCCAGACCAACGCCGTACCCGACAACTACAAGTTCGCCGACACGGCCCCGCCCAACTCGGCCTTCCTGCTGGCCGCCGTCGTCCTCGGCGGCATGGGCACCGTCTCCGGGCCGCTGCTCGGCGCCGCGCTGCTCTACCTGATCCCCGCCAAGTTCGAGTTCTTCAGCAAGTACCAGATGATGCTGTTCGGACTCGCCCTGGTGGTGATGATGATCTACCGCCCCGAAGGTCTGATCCCCGACCGCAAGCGGCAGCTGGAGTTCCACGAAGAGGCGGTCGCGACATGAGCACCCTGCTGCGGGCCGACGGCGTCACCATGCGCTTCGGCGGCCTCACCGCGGTCGACGGCGTCGACCTGACCGTCGGCACCGGCGAGATCGTCGGCCTCATCGGCCCCAACGGAGCCGGGAAGACCACCTTCTTCAACTGCCTGACCGGGCTCTACGTCCCCACCGAGGGCGAAGTCCGCTTCCGCGACGAGCTGTTGCCACCGCGGCCGGCCAAGGTGACCCGCGCGGGCATCGCCCGCACCTTCCAGAACATCCGCCTGTTCGCGGGGATGACCGTCCTGGAGAACGTCATGGTCGGCCGCCACACCCGCACCAGGGAGGGCCTGTTCTCCGCCATCGGACGCGGCCCCCGCTACCGGCGCACGGAGGCCGAGTCCCGCGCGGTGGGGCGGGAACTGCTCGACTTCGTCGGCCTCGGCGAGCACGCGCACACCACCGCCCGCAACCTCTCCTACGGCGGTCAGCGCCGCCTGGAGATCGCCCGCGCCCTCGCCTCCGACCCCGGCCTGCTGCTCCTCGACGAGCCGACCGCCGGCATGAACCCCCAGGAGACGAGGGAGACGGAGGAACTGGTCTGCGCGATCCGGGACCGGGGGGTCTCCGTCCTCGTGATCGAGCACGACATGCGCTTCATCATGAACCTCTGCGACCGGGTCGCCGTCCTGGTCCAGGGCGCGAAGCTGGTCGAGGGCGCCCCCGCCGACGTACAGGCCGACCCCCGAGTCGTCGAGGCGTACCTCGGCGCACCCCACGAGGAGACCGCGTGAGCGCGCTGCTGGAAGTCGAGAACCTGCGCGTGGCCTACGGGAAGGTGGAGGCCGTCAAGGGCGTCTCCTTCACGGTCGAGGAGGGCGAGGCGGTCACCCTGATCGGCACCAACGGCGCGGGCAAGACCACCACCCTGCACACCCTCAGCGGACTGCTGCGGCCCGTCGGCGGCTCGGTGCGGTTCCGGGGGCAGGACCTCGCCGGGGTCCCCGCCCACCGGGTGGTGGCCCTCGGCCTCGCCCACTCCCCGGAGGGCCGGCACATCTTCCCGCGCCTCACCGTGGAGGAGAACCTGCTGCTCGGGGCGTACCTCCGCAAGGACGCCCAGGGCATCGCCGACGACGTCGAGCGGGCCTACACCCTCTTCGAACGGCTCCGGGAACGCCGCGCCCAGGCGGCCGGCACCCTCTCCGGCGGTGAGCAGCAGATGCTCGCCATGGGCCGCGCGCTGATGTGCCGGCCGACGCTGCTGATGCTCGACGAGCCGTCCATGGGCCTCTCGCCGATCATGATGCGGAAGATCATGGACACGGTCGCCGAACTCAAGCGCACCGGCACCACGATCCTGCTCGTCGAGCAGAACGCCCGGGCGGCCCTGGCCCTGGCGGACCGCGCCTACGTCATGGAGACCGGCCGGATCGTCCTGGAGGGCACGGGTGCGGAGCTGACCCACGACGAGAGCGTCCGGAAGGCCTACCTGGGCGAGGACTGACCGCGCCGGGCGGGGACGGGGCGCGGCCGGGACACCGGCCGCGCCCCCGCCCCGCTCCTGGCGGACCGTCAGAGGTCGAACTCGTGCGGCGGCAGGTCCAGGGTGTAACAGGCCTCGCGGACCACGGCCTGCTCGGTCTTGTCGAAGTCGCCGTCGGCGCCGCCGATCACGATGCCGATCTGGACCACGGCACGCGCCTCGGCCGGCTTCTTCTTCGCCTTGGCGATCTCCTGGAGCACGCTCACCTTGCCGAAGGCGAAGTCGGTGGTCAGCTTGTTCAGGTTCTCCTCGAAACGACGGCGCAGGTCGTCCGCCGGGAAGTTCTGCAACACCTCGTTGGTGGCGATGAGCTGGGCCACCCGCTGCCGCTCCGACGGATCGATGGTGCCGTCGGCCGCCGCCACGAGCGCGCACATCGCCATGCTCGCGTCGCGGAACGCACCGCTCTTCAGGTCGTTCTTCTTCGCCACGAGCTGGGTCTGCATCTGCGTCGCGGAATCCTTGATGCGGTCCCACAGGGCCATGCGCGCTCACTCCTCGGTCGGTAACGCTCGCCGGAAAATAACTTCTACAACAACGTAGAAACCGACCCGGCGGCCGATAAGTTCCCGCGCCCTAGACTGTTCTCCTCGACGGCCGGTCCCTACGACGCGGTGGACAGGAGGACAACGACGGTGGCGACGACGCCCGGCAGCGCACACGACGACCCCACCGCGGACGTCCTCACGGAGGCGGCCGCGTCCTTCGGGCTGCTCGCCTCGCCCGCCCGGCTGCACATCGTCTGGGCGCTGGCCCAGGGCGAGAGCGATGTCACCGGCCTCGCCGAACGCGTCGGCGGCGCGCTGCCCGCCGTCAGCCAGCACCTCACCAAACTGAAGCTCGCCGGACTGGTCCGCTCCCGCCGCGAGGGCCGCCGCCAGGTCTACCTCGTGGACGACCCCGACGTCGTCGACGTCGTCCGGCTCCTCGTCGACCGGCTCACCACCCGCACCACCGGTGCCGGCATCCCGGAACCCCGCCGCCTCCGTGGCCTCTGAGGGCGAGGCCGCCACCTCGTTGCAGGTGCTGCGCCGACTGGAGACGGGACCGCGCGGGCTGACCGAGGCCGAGGCCGCCGCCCGCCTCGCGGACGCCGGCGAGAACACCCCGCCGCTCGCCCGCCCCGCCTCCTGGCCGCTGCGCTGCGCCCGCGCGCTGCGCGACCCCTTCACCGCCGTCCTCCTCACCCTCGGCCTGGTCTCCGCGCTCGTCGCCTCCTGGGGCACGGCCGTCGTGATCCTCGCCCTGGTCGCGGTCAGCTGCGGGCTGCGCGCCGCCGGCGAGCACCGCGCCGACCGCTCGCTGGCCGCCCTGCGCGAACTCGTCGCCGGCACGGCCACCGTGCTGCGCCGCGCCGGGGCGGACACGGAGCCGAGGGCCCGGGAGGTACCTGTCGCCGACCTGGTCCCCGGCGATGTCGTGCGGCTCGGCCCCGGCGACCTCGTCCCGGCCGACGTACGGCTGCTGCGCGCCCGCGCCCTGACCGTGCACCAGGCCGTGCTCACCGGCGAGTCGGTGCCCGTCGCCAAGACCGCCGCCGACGTCCCCGCACCGGTGGACGGCGGCCCCTTCGACGAGCCGTACCTCTGCTTCCAGGGCAGCGGGGTCGCCTCGGGCAGCGCCACGGCGGTCGTGGTGCGGACGGGGGCGCGGACCCGGTTCGCCGTCGCCCAGGGCACCGCGGGGCCGCGTGAGCCGAGCGCCTTCGACCGGTCCGTGCACGGCATCTCCTGGGTGCTGATCCGGTTCATGCTGCTCACCCCGCCGCTGGTCCTGATGGCCAACGCGGCCCTGCGCGGCCGGGGCCTGGAGACCCTGCCCTTCGCGGTCGCGGTCGCCGTCGGGCTCACCCCCGAGATGCTCCCGGTGGTCGTCACCGGCTGTCTGGCCCGGGGCGCCGCGCTGCTCGCCCGCGCCCACCGGGTCGTCGTACGGCGGCTGCCCGCGCTGCACGACCTGGGCGCGGCCGACGTGCTCTGCCTCGACAAGACCGGCACCCTCACCCAGGACCGGCCGGTGGTCGAGCGCGTGCTCGGACCGGACGGCCGCGACGACCCCGAGGTGCTGCGCTGGGCCGCCGTCGGCGCCTGGTGGACCCTCCAGCTCGCCGAACTGCCCGCCCCCGACGCCCTCGACGAGGCCCTGCTCACGGCGGCCGGACCGGTGGGGGAGGAGTACGACGGCCTCGGCGCCGTCCCCTTCGGCCCCGAGCGGCGCACCGCCACCGCGGTCGTCGCCGGAACCGCCCTCGGCACCCACCTCCTGGTCACCAAGGGCGCCGCCGAGGACGTCCTGGACCGCTGCGACCTCGACCCCGCCGCCCGCGCGCGGCTGCTCGCCCTCGCCGCCCGCGAGGCCGGCGCCGGACTGCGCGTCCTCGCCGTCGCCACCGCCGAGGTCCCGGCCCGCACCCGCCCCTACACCCCCGCCGACGAACGCGGCCTCGCCTTCCGCGGCCTGGTCACCTTCCGCGACGCCCTCGCCCCCGGCGCCGCCGAGGCGCTGCGCGGCCTGACCGGTCTGGGCGTCACGGTCCGGATCCTGACCGGCGACCACCCGGCGACGGCGGCCCGCGCCTGCCGGGACCTCGGCCTCGACGCCGCGCGGGTCGCCGTGGCGGGCGATCCGGACGACCTCGACGCCACCGTCGTCGCCCGCTGCACCCCCGCCGACAAGGCCCGTATCGTCACCGGACTGCGCGCCGCCGGGCACACCGTCGGGTTCCTCGGGGACGGGGTCAACGACATCCCCGCCCTGCGCGCGGCCGACGTCGGGATCGCCCCGCGCGGCGGTGTGGACCTCGCCCGGGAGACCGCCGACGTCGTCCTCGCCGAGAAGGACCTCGGCGCGATCGGGCACGCCGTCACCGCCGGGCGGCACAGCGGCGCCAACATCGCCTCCTATCTGCGGGTCACGCTCTCCTCCAACCTCGGCAACGTCGTCGCGATGCTCTGCGCCGGCCTCCTCCTGCCCTTCCTGCCGATGCTCCCGGCCCAGGTGCTCGCCCAGAACCTCTGCTTCGACGCCGCCCAGCTCGCCTTCGCCCACGACCGGCCCGGCCCGGCGGCCCTGCGCCGCCCCACCGTGCTGCGGCCCCGTGCCTTCCTGCGCTTCATCACCGGCTTCGGCGCCCTCAACGCGATCGCCGACCTCGCCACCTTCGGTGTCCTCGCGCTGGCCCTGCGCGGCCCCGACGCCCTCGACGACCAGGCCGTCTTCCACTCCGCCTGGTTCACCGAGAACCTGCTCACCCAGGCGCTGGTGATGTTCCTGCTGCGCGGGGGCACCCGGTCCGGGGCCATCGGCCGGGCCGCCGCCGCGCTCGCCGCCGTCGGCCTGCTGCTCCCGCCCGGCCCGCTCGGCGCGGCCCTCGGCATGACCGGGCTGCCGCCCGCCTACCACCTGCTGCTCGCCGCCGTCCTCGGGCTGTACGCCGTGGCGCTGCGGGCACTGCGGGCCCGCCACGAGCGGCGAAGACGGGAACATCCGTAGGCACGTGTCAGGGTTCTGTCCGCCTCCCGGGTTGTACAGTTGCGCAATGTAGCAACCATCGCTGCCCGGCGAGGCGTACGAAGCACCCTCCGTCGGTACCGGAAAACGTGAGAAAGGGAGGGGGCGGTCATGCTCCGCAACGGACTGGAACCCTGGCACCTGCTGATCGTCGCGATCGTCTTCATCGTGCTCTTCGGCTCCCGGAAGCTGCCCGACACCGCCCGGGCCCTGGGCAAGTCGATGCGCATCCTCAAGAGCGAGGCGAAGGCGATGAAGACCGACGACGCCGAGGCGGCGCCGGTCGAGCCGACCGCGGTACGGATGGCGGCGGAGCCGGCCGAGGCACCCGCCCCCGCCACCGCCCAGGCGAAGCCCACGACGGCCGGCGAGCCGACGGTCACCGCCGGCTGACACCGGCCACCGGACGGGGCCCGCGGACCGGGCCCCGCGGACCGGTGCCCGCCGACAGGCCCGCGGACCGGGCGCTGTCCTAGTCCTCGTCGCCCTCGAAGAAGTCCCCGATCTCGTCGACGACCTCGGCCGCCACCATTCCGCCGACCACGCCCACCGCCAGGCCCGCCGCACCCGCGGCGACCGCCGTGCCGATGCCGGGTCCGGAGTGGTGGCGGCCGTCGTCGTGCCCGCCGTGGTGGTCGCCCTGGTACTCACCGTGGTACCCGCCGTGGTACTCACCGCGGTGTTCGCCGTGGCCGTACGCCGCGTGGGCGCCGTAGGCCTCGCGGTGGGCGATCAGCTGGCCGATCCAGGTGTCGACCTCGGTGTTCCAGTCGAGGGTGTGGGTGTCCTCGTGGCGCACCGTGAAGCGGGTCAGCGTGTCGTGACCCGAGGAGTACGGACCGCCGCGCTTGTCCGCCTCCAGGACCACCTCCAGCCCGGCGGGGGAGGCGAGGAAGGTCAGCTCGATCTCGTTGACCGCGTGGGCGTATCTCGGCGCCGGGGTCAGCTCGACCTCCTGGTAGAACGGCAGCCGCTGGCCGGTGCCGCCGATCCGGCCGTACTCCAGATCGGCCGAGCGGAAGCCGAAGCCCAGCTGGCCGAGGGCCTCCAGGATCGCCTCCTGGACCGGCAGCGGGCCGACCGTGAGCGGGTCCAGGTCGCCCTTGTCCCGGGCGCCGGCCACCCCGACCTCCGTGCGCACCCCGAGCACGATGCCCAGCGGCTGGCCGTACAGCTCGGTGACCGGGGTCTCCCACGGCAGCGGCACGCTGAACGGCACCTCCAGCTCGGCCTCCGCGTCCAGCCGGAAGCCGCCGCCCACGGTGAACCGCTCGAAGACGACCGCGCCCTCGCTCTCCCCCTCCTCGTGCTCCGCCTCCACCCGCGCGAGCAGCTCCAGGCCGATGTGCTCGACCTCCACCGCCGCCGAGCCGCCCTTCAGCCGCACCCGGCCCGACAACGCCCCGCCGGGCAGCGCCGGGCCGCCGTCCAGCACCGTGTCCACCGAGGGGCCGCCGACCCCGATCGCCCCCAGCAGCCGTTTGAACACCATGAAGCCGCCGCTCCTTCGCCGCTCTCGTCACTCACACCCCGGACGGCCACACGCCCTCCGGCTGCCCGATGAACTCCCGGCGACGGCAAAGAAGTTCCCAAGTCACCTGTTCGGAGGACATGTTCGCGCCGGCGAGGGCCCGGCCGCGACAGGAGCCGCCGCTCCGGTGCGGGTGCGGGTGCGGGTGTGGGCGAGGCGCGTGCGGCGCGGGCGCCGTTGCCGTACGGGTGCCGGTCCGCCGGGTCCGGGTCGTATACGGCGCGCGGCCGGGGACGCACCCGGGCGGCGGCGCCGTCGTCGAGGGCGGTGGCCTACGGTTCCCCGGGTGTCCTCATCTGTCCGGACACGCGGAAGCGGCGGACCGCAGGTGTGCCGGTCCGCCGCTCCCGTGTGCTTCAGGCAGGCTCTCCCGCGCCGTCCCCGAAGCTCTGCGCGGTGGCTCGCGCCGCCTTGCGTCGTTGCCGTCGGCTGATGCGTGGTTCCTGGTCCGGCAGCCACCCGAAGGCGATGCAGCTGCCGACGGCCCCGAGGAGCAGGCCGACCATGAAACCGCCGAGGTTCGAGGTGAGCCAGGTGCCCAGGGAGAGCAGGATGCCGAGGATGGAGTAGAAGAGCCGCTGAGCCGGGTTGAACACGATCAGCAGCCCGCAGACGACCATCAGGGCCGGCAGCAGGTAGCCTGCCAGGCCCTGCACGCCGATGTGCAGGATGACCGGAAGGGGTGCCTTCATGGTCACCAGGATCTCGGCGCCGGCCAGCACGAGCAGTACGCCGCCCGCGAACGGGCGCTCGCCGCGCCACCGCCGGAAGCGTTCCCCGCGGGTCCCCGGGCCGCCCATCAGCTGCAACCGTGGTCGGCGAAGCTCATGTGCAGGTTGGGGAGCTTGAAGACGGCCGCGGTGGCGGCGTAGTTGTGCTGGTAGAGGTGCTCGATCACGACGGTGTCGGCCTGCTGGCCGTAGACGCCCTTCGGACCCTGGACGCCGCCCTTGTCGAAGGTGCTGGCGTCGCGGCCGATCTCGATGTTGTTGAAGGTGGCGTCGCCCTTGATGTCGTCGGAGTCGATCGCCAGGTTGTTCACGGACACCGGCTTGGACCCGCCGCCGGCCGTGAGCAGCAGCTGAATGCCGCCGAGGTCGACGCTCTGGCACATGTTGGTGATCGTGCCGTTCTTCACCACCGAGGTGACGACCAGCTCCTGGCCGCCGGTGTCGCCGGCGTTGGGGCTGTTGTCGATCATGTTGTCGAGGGCGCCGAACTGTTCGAAGCCGGTGCCGTCGAGCCGGTCGGCGGTGACGACGAAGGGCATGCCGGAGATGGCGAACTGCACTCCCAGCACCCCCTGCGCGGTGAAGATCGCGAGGCCGACGGCGGCCAGGGTGGCGGGAACCGCCATGACCGCGGCCCGGCGTGCCCGGACCCGTCCCCGTCTCTGTCCCCCTCCGGTGGCCCCGGTGGTGTCTGCTGTTGCGGAAGGAGAACCGCTTCCCGGGTTCTCAGGCGTGTTGTCGGCGGACGGAACGTCCGGGGACGAGGCCATGTCTGCTCCCATGCATTAGTCACGCTGGTTGGGCTTCAGTTGGCGCGTTGTCCTGGCGCGGACAGCGGCTGCCGCGCACGCCTCCTCACAACTCCCGGCGGGCGCAAGGGCTTTCTCGTTACGCAGCAGTAGCCACGCCGAAAGTTACCGGCGGTTACTTTTCGGGGTCAAGGCAGTTGTGAAAAAAGGGTGTCGAATATGCGTCAGCCGTGTTCCGACCATGCGTTACCTTGATCGGATTTCTCAACTCCCTTGATCAGTCTTGACGTTGACGGTTGATCAGGTCTACAAATCTCCCTGGTTTCTTCGGATCCGTGGCGCCGGATCCGCTGAGCGGCATCGACCGCTTCCCGGCCTCCTCGATTCACCGCTCCGTCAGCGGCGTCGGCACGGTCGCTTCCCCCCAGGGGCCGTGCGCAGGACGCCCTCGACCGGCCCGGCCGGAGGCCTAACCCCCCCAGGCTTTCGACCGGTGTCCGGGCTGGCTGCCGTTGCCGGTCCGTCACGTACGGAGAAGGCGTGACGAGCCGGCAACGGCTGGCGCCGCATCATGCGCCCCCCAACCCCCCACCTCACCTCAGGCAAGTCCCCCCAAGGAAAGAGGCAACCCGCATGCGTACGCGATCCCTCCTCGCCCTCGCCGGTACCGTCGTCGCCCTCTCGGTCGCGGCCACCGTCCCCGCCTCCGCCGACGGCGCCGTGCTCACCACCGGCAGCGCCGGCGGCACCGCCGTCGCGGTCGGCGACACCCTCACCGCTTCGCTGGCCAGCGGCACCAGCGCCACCCTGTACTCCAGCTCGACCAGCACCAGCGGCATCACCTGTGCGGACTCGACCTTCACCGCGACGGTCACCGACAACCCCGCCGCCACCGGTACCGCCACCGAGTCGGCCACCGCGCAGACCTTCGGCAGCTGCACCAGCAACGTGACCGGCGTGACCGGCGTCTCCAGCATCACGGTCGACAACCTGCCGTACACCACCACGGTGTCCTCGGACGGTTCGGTCGCGGTCACCCCGCCGAGCGGCTCGACCATCCAGACCACGGTCAAGCTGACCACCCTGCTGGGCAGCATCACCTGCGTCTACCAGGCCTCCGGCCTGGCCGGCACGAGCGCCAACAGCGACAACAGCCTCGCCTTCAGCAACCAGGCGTTCACGAAGTCCTCCGGCTCCGTGCTCTGCCCGTCCGCCGGCTACTTCACCGCGAAGTACGCCCCGGTCAGCGACAACGGCGCCGCCGTCTTCGTCAACTGACCTGAGGACGCGAGGCGTCAGCGTCGACGAAGGCGCAACGCCAGGGCGGCGCCGCCGGTGAGCACCAGCACCGCGGCGGCGCCGCCCGCCAGCAGTGGCGCCGACGGGCTCGCACCGGAGTCCGTGTCGGAGGCCACCGGAGTGCTGTCGGCGGCGGCGGTTCCGGTCGTTGGGGCGACCGGGGCCGCCGCCTTCCGGCGTGCCGGGGTCCCGGTGCTCGACGCGCCCGCGGTCGTCGCGGCGGCCGTCGAGGCGGTGGCGGAAGGCGTGGCGCTCGACCGCGCCCGCGCGCTCGCCGAGGCGGTGGCCTTCTTCCCGCCGGCCGTGAACACCACGTCGGAGCACGAGTAATAGGTGTCCGGCGTACTGCTGTTCTGCCAGATGGTGTACAGTATCTGACGGCCCGTCCGGTCGGCCGGCAGCGTCGCGCTGAAGTGGTACGCCCCGTTCGTCAGCGGCGGGTCCTTGACCTCGGCGAACGGCTGCGCCGGCAGGTCCGACCACTTCAGCGGCTTCGTCGGGTCGTAACCCGGCTTCGTCAGATACAGCTTGAACGTGCCGGTGTGCGCGATCGTCGAGGCGTACGTCATCGTCAGCCGGGCGCCCGGGGCCAGCCGGGTCGCGGGCCAGTCCGCGCGCGCCAGGTCGAGCCCCTTGTACGCCGCCAGGTTCCCGCTGCACAGTTTCCCGTCCGGGATCACCTGCCGGTCCCGGCCGCCGACGCCCGCCACCCGCAGGTTGTCCCACGCGACGAAGTTCTGCCCGCTCGCCGCGATCGCCGCCTTGCAGGCCACCGTCGTGGCGCTGCCGCCGCTCGGTGAGCAGGCGTAGACGCGGCTGACGGGATCGGTGGGCGCGCCGTGCGCCCGGGCGGTCCCCGCCGCCCACGACAGGAGCAGGAGCGGGGCCGCCAGGGCGGCTCCCGTGACTCTCAGTTGGGCGGTCCGAGTCATCCGGGACGCCTCCTCGGCGGGCGCGGGTACAGGGTCTGCGCAATGAGTACGGGAACCGCGGGCGCACTGTTCAGTGCGGTTGATCACAGCGCCGGTCGATGTGGGCGGCGCCGACCGGCTCGTCCCGTTCGCGGACGCCCGGGCGCCGTTGAGAACCAACCGCGCGGCTCGTATCGTGGTGATCACCGATGCGCGCCCGGCCGGCGCACCGCTCCCCGCGACCACCACGGCGACACGGTGGCGACCCGTTCCGATCCGGTCCGTTTGCGCAGGACGGACGCCGATCGTGCGGTCAGGTGCGCGAGTTGCGCGTGTCGGTCACCAGGTCCGCACACTTGGCTCCTGTTGCCGCACGGTGAGCTATCGTGTGCACGGGGTAAGAAACAAACCGCATGCCCCGTCGGTTTGGGAGCCGTGAAGCCGCGAAGGAGTGTCGAGTCGATGGCGAGGCAGTTACGCGCGGAGCAGACCCGCGCCACGATCATCACGGCCGCCGCCGACCTCTTCGACCGGCACGGCTACGAATCCACCAGTCTGAGCGAGATCGTCGAACACGCGAAGGTCACCAAGGGGGCGCTCTACTTCCACTTCGCCGCCAAGGAGGACCTGGCGCACGCCATCATGGAGCTCCAGTCGCACACCTCCGGCCAGTTGGTGAAGGAGATGGACAGCCGCGGCTACTCCTCGCTGGAGGGCCTGATGCGCACCACCTTCGCGATCGCCAGGCTCGCCGTCGACGGTCCGATCCCGCGCGCCGGACTGCGGCTCGCCACCGCGGACGTCCCCGTACGGCCACCGCTGCGGCACCCGTTCACGGAGTGGCTGGAGTTCGCCACCCGCAAACTCCTCGGCGCCGTCAAGGAGTCCGACGTACACCCCGACATAGACGTGAACGCGGTCGCGCACTCGCTGGTCTGCTTCTTCGTCGGCACCCGTGTCGCCGGCCGCAACCTGGAACCGGTGGGACGACTGCCGCGCAGGGTCGCCGAGATGTGGTACCTGATGATCCGCGGCCTGGTCCCGGTGCACCGGCGCGCCCGCTACATGACCCTCGCCACCCAGCTGGAGCGCGAGATCCGGCCGGCCTGACCGGCACCGCCACCCCCGTCGTGGGACGGCGGGGCCGGGCGGCCCGCGCGGTAGCGTGACGCCCATGCCCGACTCCGCCGCCGCACCCGTGATCCTCGGCACCACCGGCCCGTTCCCGCACAGCGTGCTGGCCGAACGGCACCCCGCGATCATCCGCCAGGTGCGGGACGCCTTCCCCTACGGCCCCGAACAGCACCGCGCCCTCGACGCGCTGCTGCGCGACTGCACCGAGGGCACCGTCGAACCCCTCCCGGACGCGGGGACCCGGTGGCGCGACTGGGGCCTGGACACCTACGCCGGACAGTCCTGGTTCGACGTGCCGTGGCTGTGGTCCGAGAGCTGGTTCTACCGCCGGCTCCTGGACGCCACCGGCTACTTCGGCCCCGGACCCTGGCAGGGCATCGACCCGTTCCGCCCGTTCAAGCTCGCCGAGCTGGACGCCAAGGAGACCGACGAGGAACTGGCCGCGCTGGACGCCCTCGGCGCCGACGCGGACCGGGCCCTCCTGCACGGCTCCCTCTGGGGCAACCGCGCCGACCTCGGCTTTCGCCTCTCCGCCGAGTCGGGCGAGGCCGTCCCGGCGCTCGTCGCCGACGACAGCGCCGCCCTGTGGCCGCTGCTCGACGGCGGCACGCTCTGCCTCGTCGCCGACAACGCGGGCCGCGAACTCGTCCCCGACCTGCTGCTGATCGCCCACCTCCTGGACACCCGCCGCGTCCGGAACGCGGTCCTGCACGTCAAGCCGTACCCCTACTACGTCTCCGACGCCACCACCGCCGACGTCGTCGACGCCCTGCGCCGGCTCACCGCGGCCCCGGGCGCCGCGGCCCGCCACGGCCGCACCCTATGGTCCGCGATGGCCGACGGCCGCCTCACGGTCCGCGCCCACCCGTTCTCCTGCGCCCCGCTGCCGTACGCCGAGATGCCCGCCGACCTGCGCGCCGAGTTCGCCCGAGCCGCGCTCACGATCTTCAAGGGAGATCTCAACTACCGCCGCCTGGTGGGCGATCGGCTGTGGCCGCCGACCACGCCGTTCACCCGGGTCACGGACTGGTTCCCGGGGCCGGTGGCCGCGCTGCGCACCCTCAAGTCCGATGTGGTCACCGGGCTTTCCCCGGACACCGTGGCGGCGCTCGACGCGGCGGAGGGGCAACGCTGGCGCACGGCCGGCACCCATGCCCTGATCCAGGTCAACCCACGCCCGTCGGCAGTGGCTTGACGAGGACGTGCCCGGGCGCTCGAACACCCGCACCCCGTCCGCGTGCCGGGCCACCGGGCGGTGGCCGCGCAGCACGCGGTGGTCGGCGCACGCCACGGCGGCCTCCTGCCGGCGCGGATCGAAGACGCCGGGAACGGGCGGTGCGGCAAGGGCGCGGGTCCGGTGCCCCGTGGAGGGGACGGCCTAGGCGCGGGGGCCGGTCAGCGCGGCCAGTCTCGTCCTGACGGCGTCGGCCTCGGGCATGCCGAGCCCGGCGTAGAGGGCGAGCGCCCGCTCGTAGCGGCCCACCGCACGGGCCGTGTCACCGAGGGCGCTGTGCGCGTCGCCGAGGCCCTCGTGCGCGCGGGCCTGCTGGCCCGGGTTGCCGGTGTCCTCGGCGATGGCGAGGGCCTCGTCGTGGTGGGCGAACGCGTCCGCCGGGCGCCCGGCGGCCCGGACGGCCTCACCGAGCCCGTTCAGCGCCCGGGCCTCCCCGTCCCGGTCGCCGTTGTGACGGTAGAGACCGAGCGCCTGCCGGTGGCACTCGGCGGCCCGGGTGTGCTCCTCGCGCAGCGTGTGCACGAGGCCGAGGCCGTGCAGCGCCCCCGCCTCGCCGTAACGGTCGCCGATCTCCCGTTGCAGGACCAGGGCCTGTTCCTGGTGGCGGGCGGCCGGGTCGAGCCGGCCGAGCCGCGCCTCGACCGTGCCGAGGTCGTTGAGCGCGTGCGCCTCCAGATACCGGTTGCCGGTCCGCCGCAGCAGGGCCAGGGCCTCCTGGAGATGACCGGCGGCCTGCCCGTACCGGCCCAGCTGCGCCTCGACACTGGCCAGGTCCTTGAGGGCGATCGCCTCGCCCGACCGGTCGCCGGCGCTCCGGTACAGCTCAAGGGCCCGTTCCAGGTACTCGACGGCCGACAGGAAACGGCCGCACCGCTCGTCGACGAGACCCAGGTTGACCAGGGCGCGGGCCTGGCCGGTCGGTTCGTCCGCCACCCGGAACAGGGCCAGCGCCTCCTCCAGGTGCGTGCGCGCCGGTTCGTGCCGGGCGAGCTGGTAGCAGGCGGTCCCGAGCCCCAGCAGCGCCCGTGCCTCGTTCGCGGGGTCGGCCGTCGCCCGGGCGGCATCCCGGGCGTGGCCGTGGATCGTGAGGCCGTCGGTGTGACGGCCGCTGACCAGATGCCGGTACAGGGTGAGCGAGAGCCGTACGGCGTGCGCGGGCCGGCCGTGGGCGGCGGTGTGGGCGGACATCGCCAGCAGGCACATCCGCTCGGCGTCCAGCCAGGCGCGCGCGGCGTCCGGGCCGGGCAGGTCGACGGCGGGGGCGGCGGACCCGGGGGCGGCGGGCCGCAGGTGGGCCTCGGCCGGATGGAGACGGTCCATCGCGGCGGCCGCGGTGGCCAGGTAGTGGTCGAAGAGCCGGTCCAGCGCCGCCTCCCGGGCCGGTGGCGCGTCCTCGGCCGCGGCGAGGCGCAGGGCGTAGGCGCGCAGCAGGTCGTGCATGCCGTACCGGCCGCCGTCCGCCGGCTGCACCAGATGGGCGCGGGCCAGGACGTCCAGGGCCCGGCGGGCGTCCGCCAGGTCGGCGCCGGTCAGCGCCGCGGCGGCGTGGGCGTCGAGGTCGGGGCCGGGGTGCAGGCCGAGCAGCCGGAACGCACGGGCCGCGTCCGCCGGCAACTGCCGCAGCGACCAGGAGAACACCGACGCGACGGCGGCCCGGGAGTCGCCGTCCGCGTCGAACAGGTCCAGCCGCCGCTGCTGGTCGGCGAGTTCGGCGACGAGTTCGGCCAGCGACGTGGCCGGACGGGCGGCGGCGAGCTCCGCGGCGACCCGCAGCGCCAGCGGCAGCCGCGCGCACTGGGCGGCCAGGACGTCGACCGCGTCGGGCTCGGCCTCGGCCCGGGGCCCGATCAGCCGGCGCAGCAGGGTACGGGCGGCGTCCGCGGGCAGCAGGCCGAGGTCGAGACGCCGGGCGCCCTCCCGCACCACCAGCCCGGCCAGGCTGTCCCGGCTGGTCACCAGCACCGCGCAGGAGGCGGTACCGGGCAGCAGCGGACGGACCTGCTCGACGGTGGCCGCGTTGTCGAGCACGATCAGCATGCGCCGGCCCGCGACCTCGGTGCGGAAGCGCGCCGCCCGGTCGTCCGTCTCCAGCGGGATGTCCTGTCCGGACACCCCGAGCGCGGTCAGGAACCGCACCAGCGCGTCCGGCGCGGTCATCGGCCGCTCGGGGTCGTAGCCGCGCAGGTTCACGTACAACTGGCCGTCGGGGAAACGGTCCCGGACCCGGTGCGCCCAGTGCACCGCCAGGGCCGTCTTGCCCACGCCCGCCGTCCCCGACACCGCCGAGACCACCACCGCGGACGGCCGGTCCGCCCCGCCCAGCAACACCTTCTCCAGCCGCGCCAGTTCCTCCTCGCGCCCGGTGAACCCGGCTGCCTCCATCGGCAGTTGCGCCGGTACGACACCGACGCGCCCGGTGCCGGGCGGGGTGCGGCGGACGGCCGGGGCGCCCGCCTCCCCGGTGAGGATCGCCCGGTGCTCGCGCCGGGCCTCGGCGCCCGGGCCGGAGCCCAGTTCGTCGGCCAGCCGCTCGCGCAGCGCCGCGTAACAGGCGAGCGCCTCGGGGTCGCGTCCGGCGGCGTGCAGCGCCCGCATCAGCGCCACGGCCAGCGGCTCGACCAGCGGATGCTCGGCGACCAGGGCGGAGAGCGTGTCGATCACCACGACCTGGCCGCCGACGCCGAGTTCCGCGTCCGCCCAGGCCAGGACCGCGTCTATGCGCTGGTGCAGCCAGTTCTCCCGGGTGCGGGCCGCCCAGTCACCGGACAGCCCGGCCAGCGGTTCGCCCCGCCACAGGCCCATGGCCTTCCGCAGCGTCGCCACCCGCGCCGCGCCCGGCCCCGTCTCCTGACGGGCCCGCGCGACCAGGTCCCGGAAGCGGTGCACGTCGACCAGGTCCCGCGGGACGTCGAGCCGGTAGCCGCCCGAGCCGCGCAGCAAGGCCGCCGCGCCGGTGCCGTCGCCGCCCGGGAGACCCGGGAGGTGCGGGGCCGCCTCCACGAGGACCCGGCGGACCCGGGTGACATGGGCGTAGAGCGTCGCCCGCACCTGCGCCGGCGGGTCCTCGCCCCAGACCCGGTCGATCAGCGTCTCCGCCGCCACCCAGCGCCCCGCGTCCACCAGGAGCGCCGCCAGGACCGTACGCCGTTTCGCGGGGCCCAGATCCACCGGCCGGCCCGACACCCATAACTCCACGGGCCCCAGCAGCCGAAACCCCGTCACACCGTCTCCCCTGCCGCGCCCCACGGGCACCGCCCGTTCCCCACCGGCCGTCACCCAACCACCCCGGTCACCTGCGAGGCAAGATTCACGCAAGCTTCCCGGCCACCTCCCCGCGCCATCCTCATCACGGCAACCCGCCGCACCACGGACGGCCTCCGTCCCGTGGACCGCGTCCCGAGCGACGGAGGAGCACGAACCATGCCGGCATCACACGGGGAAACACGGCCCTGGCCGCCACCGGCGTCCCGGGAAGGCGTTCCGGGACGGGCGCGGGACCGCCGGCGGCCCGGCCGCTCCACCGCCGGCCGCGCGGTGCGGCGCGGCGCCGCACCTCCTCCGTGACGGACGCCGTGCACGGGCCTGTCCGAAACCGGACGGGACGTGCGGGGGAGGGCCGGGAGGCGGCCGTTGACGGCCGCCGGCCGCAGGAGCGCCCCCGTACCCGTGGCGGACCGGCGCCCGGACGACGCGTCCACGTGAACGACGGCCACAGGGGAGCCGTCGTTCACGTGGGCTCCGCTTCCGGCGACGACGGAGGCGGGGAACCGCCACAGGTCGCGCCGAAGTTCCCGCATTCCAGCCCGGTTCACGCGATGGTGTGATCATGTGCCGCGCGGTGGATGGCCGTTGACGTGCCCGGGTAGGGCCACGGCCATGACGCAGCCGTTCGAACTCCCGCACTTCTACATGCCGTATCCCGCGCGGCTCAACCCGCATCTGGAGGAGGCCCGGGCCCATTCCACCGGGTGGGCCCGGGAGATGGGCATGCTGGAGGGCTCCGGGATCTGGGACCAGGCCGACCTGGAGGCACACGACTACGGCCTGCTGTGCAGCTACACCCACCCCGACTGCGACGCCGACGCGCTCTCGCTGATCACCGACTGGTACGTGTGGGTGTTCTTCTTCGACGACCACTTCCTCGACATGTACAAGCGCACCCAGGACCGCGCCGCCGGCAAGGCCCACCTCGACCGGCTCCCGCTGTTCATGCCGCTCGACCCGGCGACGCCGGTGCCGGAACCGCGGAACCCGGTGGAGGCGGGCCTCGCCGACCTGTGGGCGCGTACCGTGCCGTCGATGTCGGTGGACTGGCGCCGCCGCTTCTCGGTCGCCACCGAGCACCTGCTCAACGAGTCGATGTGGGAGCTGTCCAACATCAACGAGGGGCGGATCGCCAACCCCGTCGAGTACATCGAGATGCGCCGCAAGGTCGGCGGCGCCCCCTGGTCGGCGGGGCTCGTCGAGTACGCGACGGCCGAGGTGCCCGCCGTCGTGGCCGGGACCCGGCCGCTGCGGGTGCTGATGGAGACCTTCTCCGACGCCGTCCACCTGCGCAACGACCTCTTCTCCTACCAGCGCGAGGTCGAGGAGGAGGGCGAGAACAGCAACGGCGTGCTGGTCCTGGAGACCTTCTTCGACTGTGGCACCCAGGAGGCCGCCGACACGGTCAACGACATCCTCACCTCCCGCCTCCACCAGTTCGAGCACACCGCCCTCACCGAGGTGCCCGCCCTGGCCGCCGAGAAGGGCCTCACCCCCGGCCAGGCCGCCGCCGTCGCCGCCTACACCAAGGGTTTGCAGGACTGGCAGTCCGGCGGCCACGAATGGCACCTGCGCTCCAGCCGCTACATGAACCAGGGCGCCACCACGGCCGCCCCCTGGCAGGCCCTGACCGGACCCGGCACCTCGGCCGCGGACGTCGGCGCCCTCCTCGCCTCCGCCGCCGCGGAACGCCTGCGGGCTTACTCCCATGTGCCGTTCCAGCAGGTCGGGCCCTCCCTCCTGCCCGACTTCCACATGCCGTACGAGGTCGAGCTCAACCCCCATCTCGACGCCGCCCGCCCCCGGCTGGCCGCCTGGGCGCACGCCACCGGCATGCTCGCCGAGGGCGTCTGGGACGAGGACAAGCTCGCCGCCGCCGACCTCGCGCTCTGCTCCGCCGGCCTGGACCCGGACGCCACCCCCGACGAACTCGACCTGAGCGCCCGGTGGCTGGCCTGGGGCACCTATGCCGACGACTACTTCCCGCTCTGCTTCGGCACCCGGCGCGACCTGGCCGGCGCCAGGCTCGCCACGGCCCGCCTGTCCGCCTGCATGCCGGTCGCCGACGAGGCCGTGCCCGCCCCGGCCACCGCCATGGAACGCGGGCTCACCGACCTGTGGGCGCGCACCACCGCCGGCATGGGCCCCGAGGACCGGCTCTTCCTCAGGCAGGCCGTCGACAGCATGACCGAGAGCTGGCTCTGGGAGCTGTCCAACCAGCTCCAGCACCGCATCCCCGACCCCATCGACTACCTGGAGATGCGCCGGGCCACCTTCGGCTCCGATCTCACCCTGAGCCTGGCCCGCCGCGGCAACGGGCCGCTGATCCCCGCGGAGGTCTACCGCAGCGGCCCGGTCCGCTCCCTGGAGAACGCCGCCATCGACTACGGCATGCTCGTCAACGACGTCTTGTCGTACCAGAAGGAGATCCAGTACGAGGGTGAGCTGCACAACGCGATCCTCGTCGTCCAGAACTTCTTCGGCGTCGACTACCCGACCGCGCTCCGTGTCGTGCACGACCTGATGACCCAGCGGATGCAGCAGTTCGAGCATGTCGTCGCCGCCGAACTCCCCCTCGTCTGGGACGACTTCGAGCTGTCGGACGAAGCCCGCGAGGCCCTCGGCGACTATGTCCGGGACCTTCAGAACTGGATGGCCGGCGTCCTCAACTGGCACCGGCGGGTGGACCGCTACCGGCCGGACCACCTCGCCCGCCGGGCCCACGGCTTCCTCCCGGACCGGCCGCCGCTCGCCCCGGCGCTGCCCACAGGCTGACGCGCCTCACCGCAGGGCGCGGTGCAGGCTCCGGGCACGGCCGGCCTGCACCGCGTCCCCCAGCCGCTCGAACTCCTCCGTCAGCTGGACCAGCGGCGACAGATCGAGGGCCTGTCCGCCGCCGGGCCGCCGCAACCCGCTCCGGTCCATGGACATCTCGTCCAGCCGGCGGATGAGCGCCACTCTGGCCGCCTCGGTCAGTCCCTGGTCGGCGGCGAGGCGGGTCCAGGTCGACAGCGGCACGCCGGCCGGGTCCCCGGGCACCTCGTGCCGTACCGCCTCCCACAGGGGCGGCCTGGGGTGCGGGTCGAGCAGGTCGTAGGCGCAGCCCTCCTCCGCGTTGAGCAGCAGGAAGGCGGGCTCGGTGCGCAGCAGTGCCGTGTGCAGCATGCCGACCAGCTCCACCGGGGAGCGGTCGGGCAAACCCAGCCCGGCGCGGAGTTCGGCGCGCTCGGCGTCGATGCCGTGGTACCCCCGGATCTCCTCCTCGGTCTCGGCCACCCGCGCGAGGATCACCTCCTCGCCGTCCGCCGGAGTCAGGTCCAGCAGGTCGTGCCAGCCGGGCAGGCCGATCACGATCTCCAGCGCCTCGTCGACGGACGACCCGATGATCCCGGCCGAGCCCTCCGAGTCCGCGTACAGCAACGAGCCGTCCGCGCAGCCGAAATAGGTGCCGCCCGTGTCGCTGCCCGCCACCGCCTCCAGCGGGCCGCCGGAGGCCAGGCGGACCGGTTCGGCGTGGCCGTGCGCGGCCCGGTCCAGGTCGAAGTCGAAGGGGAACGCCGCCAGTTCGGCCAGACGGCGGTGCTGCCGGAGCAGCCGCAGGCAGTGATCGGTCATGTCACAGAACGTAACAGCCGCCACTGACAACGGCCTTCGGCCCGTCGCCTCACACCGGCTGGCGCGCCCGGTCCGAGGCGTGCGCGACCGCCGCCCGGGCCAGGGCCCGCACCACCGGGTGCGGACGCGAGCCGTCGCCCGCCAGCTCCGGCTGGAAGAGCGTGGCCAGGAAGAACGGGTGACCGGGCAGTTCGGCGACGCGGACGTGGCCGTCCTCGTCGTGGCCCGACAGGCGCAGCCCGTGGGCGCTCAGCGTGTCGAGGTGACGGGTGGGGCCGTAGGAGCAGAAGTACCGCTCGACCGTGCGCCCCGAGCCGATCGCCGACTCGGCGAGCGTGCCCGGCTCCACGGTCACCACCGCCTCGTGCCCGACCAGCGAGCAGGCCAGCGGCTCGATGAGGAGGTCCTCGGCGTCCGGGTCGTTCTCGGCGTGCGCGACCCGGGTCAGGCCGCAGACGTTGCGGGCGTACTCCAGGAGCGCGTGCTGGAAACCCCCGCACGTGCCGAGGAAGGGGATGCCCTCCTCGCGCGCGGTGCGGATCGCCCGCAGCACCCCCGCCTCACTGCGGTACGGGCTGCCGGGGACCACCCACACCGCGTCGAAGCCGCGCACCGCGTCCTCGTCCTCGGCGTCCTCGGACGGGATCCAGTACGCGTCGAGGACCAGGCGGTCGCGCTCGGCGAGCGCGTCGAGGAGGAGCGGGACACGGGTGTGCGACACGACGTTGGGGGAGCGGTCCCCGACCAGGGCGAGGCGTGCGGTTCGGGCTGCGGAGTTCGTCATGCCCTCATCGTCGGCGCGACCCCTGGTTCACGTCCAACGATGATTACTGCACTCTCGATAAGCAGCCCTGATGGGATCCTGGACGGCATGGACCCGCACCTGCTCCGCACCTACGTCACCGTGGCCCGCCTGGCCTCCTTCTCCGAGGCCGCACGCGAGCTGGGCTACACCCAGTCCGCGGTCTCCCAGCACATCGCCGCCCTCGAACAGGACCTCGGCGCCCCCCTGCTCACCCGCCGCCCGGTGACCCCCACGGCGGCCGGCGAACGGCTCCTGGAGCACGCGGGCCCGCTGCTGCTGCGCCTGGACGCGGCCCGCGCGGACGTCGTACGGATGGCGGCCGCGCCCGCGCCCGGCCTGACGCTGGCCGCCACCCCGACCGCGCTCGGCCCCGCCGTCCTCGCCGCGCTCCCGGTCGCGGGCGTCACCCTGCGCGTCCTGCCCCGCGACGAGATCCCGGGCGCCGTCGCCACCGGCACCGCCGACCTGGGCCTGCTCGACGGCCTCGCCGCCCCCAGCGACCCGCTGCGCCTGCCCGACGTCGCCCCCCTGACCACCCACGGCGTCGACGAGGGCCCCGTCGCCGTACTGCTCCCCGCCGGACACCCCCTCGCCGGCCGCGCGGGACTGCGCCTCGCCGACCTCGCCGACGCCCGCTGGCTCGACGCCCCCGACGCGGCCCTGCCCCTGGCCCAGCTGCGCGCCGCGACCGGCGGCGGCGCCTTCCGCCCCGCCCTGCGCTGCACCGGCTCCGACGTCCGCACGCTCACCGCCCTCACCGCCGCCGGCCACGGCCTCACCCTGCTGCCCCGGCGCACCGCCACCGGCGTCCCCGGCACCGTCGCCGTACCGCTCACCGCGCCACGGCTCGTCCACCGGGTGGAACTGGTGTACGGCGGGACGCCCGCGGGAGCCGTCGCGGAGTTCGTGGCCCGCCTTCTCGACGGCCCGCCGGACGCGGACGAGGTCTGAGACTTCCGAGACCTCCCACCGCGGCGCCGGTCCCAGTCTCACTCGTTCGTGTCTCGTCGCGCCCGGGTCCGCCGGGTAGGGCTGGGGCTGGAGGCGAACCATGGAAGAGACCGCTTTTCGTCCCAGACCGATCCCCGGGCAGGACCACCGGGACGACCCCGACCCCGGCCCCGACACCTGCCCCGGCATCGGCCTCGACACCGGCGCCGGCCCCGGCCGCCGTCCGCACGCCGCGCGCCGCCGCGGGCACCGGACCGGGACCCTGCTGTGCGGCCTGCTCGCCGCCACGGTCCTGCTGCTCTGCGGGATCGGCCTGGGCACGGTGGGCGCCACCGTGATCGGCCTGAGCAGGCTCGCCGAACCGCGGCACCAGGCACCGCCGCAGGCATCCGGACCCGCCCCCTCCGGCACCCCCGCCCCCGCACCGCCGGCCGCCGCGACGCTGGGCGTGGAGGCGGCGGACGCGGCGAAGGTGGGAGCCGTGGTGGTCGGCGTCCACGTGCCAGGACCCGGCTACACGGCGGGCCTGGTCCGCGGCGACGTACTCCTCCAGCTCGGCGACACGAGAATCGACAGCGCCGCCGACCTGGTCCGCGCGGTGGCCGCGGCCGGCCCCGGCAAGGAGGCCAAGCTCACGGTGCGGCACGAGAGCGGCGGCTACCAGCAGCTGACGGTGGTCCCCGGCGTCGTCACCTGACCGCCGCCGACGACCACCGCCGACGACCGCCCCCCCGACGACCGCCCCCCGACGACCGCCCCCGAAAGGCAGGGCCCTTCCGCGCGAACCGGCTCGCGCGGCTCCGCCGCAACCGGCAGGATGCTCCAGGAGGCACCCTCACCCGCGCACGGAGGCCCGATGACCGGCACCACACCCGCCGCGCCCTTCACCGCCGACGACTACCGGGCCCGGATGACGCGCGCGGCCCGCACCGCCGCGGACGCCGGACTCGCGGGCCTCCTGATCGCCCCCGGCCCCGACATGGTGTGGCTCACCGGCTACACCCCCACCGCGGTCACCGAACGGCTCACCCTCCTCGTCCTGGCCCCCGGCAGGGACCCCGTGCTGGTCGTCCCCACCCTGGAGGCCCCCGACGCCGCGAAGTCCGAGGGCGCGGCCGCCCTGACCCTGCGGGACTGGACCGACGGCAAGGACCCCTACGCCGTCACCGCCGACCTGCTCGGCCACGAGGGGCGCTTCGGCATCAGCGACAACGCCTGGGCGATGCACCTGCTGGGCCTCCAGAAGACCCTCCCCGGCAGCTCGTACGCCTCCCTCACCGACGCGCTGCCCATGCTCCGCGCCGTGAAGGACGCGGCCGAGCTCGAACTCCTCGCCGCCGCCGGAGCGGCCGCCGACTCGGCGTTCGAGGAGATCCGCAAGGTCGCCTTCGCCGGCCGCCGCGAGTCCGACATCGGCCACGACCTCGCCGGCCTGCTGCGCCGCTTCGGCCACGAGCAGGTCGACTTCACCATCGTCGGCTCCGGCCCCAACGGCGCCAACCCGCACCACGAGGTCGGCGACCGGGTCGTCCAGGACGGCGACATGGTCGTCCTCGACTTCGGCGGCCTCAGGGACGGCTACGGCTCCGACACCACCCGCACCGTGCACGTGGGCCCGCCGAGCGCCGAGGAACGCGAGGTGCACGACATCGTGCGGGCCGCCCAGGAGGCCGGGTTCCGGGCCGTCCGCCCCGGCGCCGCCTGCCAGGACGTCGACCGCGCGGCCCGCGCGGTCATCGCCGACGCCGGCTACGGCGAGTTCTTCATCCACCGCACCGGCCACGGCATCGGCGTCACCACGCACGAGCCGCCGTACATGATCGAGGGGGAGGAGCAGCCCCTCGTGCCCGGGATGTGCTTCTCCGTGGAGCCCGGCATCTACCTGCCCGGCCGCTTCGGGGTGCGGATCGAGGACATCGTCACGGTGACCGGCGAGGGCGGACGCCGTCTGAACAACACCACCCGCGAGATGGTCATAGTGGGCTGACCCGGCCCCGGGAGAACCACCCCGACCCCATCCCTCCCCGAACGGCAACGGCGCGATCCATGACCCAGGCACCGACACCCACCGCGGACACGGTCCGCCGACTGGTCCGTTCGCTGCTCAAGGAGAGCACGGCCGGACCCCCGGGACCGGACGTCCGGCCCGTCGCCGAGGGCGGCGAGCACTCCACCTGGTGGGTGGGCACCCGCCATGTGCTGCGCCTCGCCCCCGACCGCGAGGCGGCCCTGCGCCAGCGCCGCGAACTGCGCCTGCGCGACCTGGTGCGCCCGCACCTGCCGGTCGCCGTCCCCACCAGCGTCGCGCACGGCGAGTGGGCGCCGGGGCTGACGTACACCCTGGACACCGCGATCCCCGGAGGCACGGCCGAGGAGCACGACGTCTCCGCGGTCGGCGAGGCCGACCTGGCCGGACTGCTCACCGGACTGCGCGAGGTGCCCGTACGGCAGGCCGAGACGCTCGGGGTGCCGCGCACCCCGCCCCGCTCCCTGGAGGCGCTGCGCCGCATGGCCGTGACCGCGGCCGAACGCCTCGCCGCCGCCGACGAGTTCGACCCCGCGCGGCTGCACCAGCTCACCCCGCCGGGCGCGGCCCAGCTCGCCGCGCAGCCGGGCGCCGCCGTGCTCGCCCACCACGACCTCAAGGGCGAGCACCTGGTGGTCAGCGCCGACGGCAGGGTGCGCGGGGTCCTCGACTGGACCGGCACGGCGGTGGGCGACCCCGCCGAGGACATCGCCGGGCTCGCGCTCGCGGTCGGCTCCGGCGCCGCCGTCCGCGCGGCCACCCTCGCCGGCTACGGCGCCCGCCCCTGCCTGCGCGGCCTGTGGCTGGCCCGCTGCGACACCGTCCTGCGCCTCGCCGACCGGCTGGAGGGCCGCGACGACAGCCCCCTGCCGCTGCTCCGCACCCAGCTGCGGCGCGCCTGGGAGGCGATCCTGCTGGAGCGCGTCACCGAACTGCGCGAGGACGACGCCGAGGACGGCGGTGATCCCTAGGTGTATTGCCCTGTGAGGTTGGGGACGCACGCTCGCCCAGGTCTACCGGCCCGCAGGGTCGACGGCGCCCTGGCCGGCGCCCGTGCTCACTCCTGGGTCAGCACCGCACAGGACTCGCCCGGCACCCGCAGCACCCCGTCCGGACCCGGTTCCCCGACCGGGTCCCAGGCGGCCAGCACCCGGCCGGTGCCGACCGGGATGGCGGCCGGCCGCGTGCCGAGGTTCACCGCGACCCGCACGTCCCCGCGCCGGAACGCCAGCCAGCGCGCCCCCTCGTCGTACACCACCTTGGTGTCGGCCAGGTCGGGATCGGTGAGGTCGGGCTGCTCGTGGCGCAGCGCGATCAGCCTGCGGTACCAGGCCAGCACGCGCGCGTGCGGCTCACGGCCCGGCTCCGACCAGTCCAGGCAGGACCGCTCCCGGGTCGCCGGGTCCTGCGGGTCCGGCACGTCCTCCTCGGCCCAGCCGTGCGCCGCGAACTCCCGCCGCCTGCCCCGCCGTACGGCGTCGGCCAGGTCCGGGTCGGTGTGGTCGGTGAAGAACTGCCAGGGGGTGCCGGCCGCCCACTCCTCGCCCATGAACAGCATCGGCGTGAACGGCGCGGTCAGGGTCAGCGTGGCCGCGCAGGCCAGCAGGCCCGGGGCGAGCGTCGCCGAGAGGCGGTCGCCCTGGGCGCGGTTGCCGACCTGGTCGTGGGTCTGGGAGTAGCCGAGCAGCCGGTGCCCGGCCACCCGCGCGCGGTCCAGCGGGCGGCCGTGGCGGCGGCCCCGGAAGCTGGAGTACGTGCCGTCGTGGAAGTAGCCCCCGGTGAGGGTCCTGGCGAGGGCGGCGAGGGGGGCGCGTCCGAAGTCCGCGTAGTAGCCCTGGGACTCGCCGGTCAGCGCGGTGTGCAGGGCGTGGTGGAAGTCGTCGTTCCACTGCGCGTCCAGGCCCAGCCCGTGCTCCGCGCGCGGGGTGATGACCCGCGGGTCGTTCAGATCGGACTCGCCGACGAGGAACAGCGGCAGCCCCGACTCGGCGGCCAGGCCGGCGACGGCCGCCGACAGCTCCTCCAGGAAGTGGCACGCGCGCGTGTCGCGCAGCGCGTGCACCGCGTCCAGCCGCAGCCCGTCGATCCGGTAGTCGCGCAGCCAGGACAGCGCGCTGCCCACCAGGTACGCGCGCACTTCGTCCGAGCCGGGCGCGTCCAGGTTGACGGCCGCGCCCCAGGGCGTGTGGTGCGTCTCGGTGAAGTACGGGCCGAACGCGGGCAGGTGGTTGCCCGACGGGCCGAGGTGGTTGTGGACGACGTCCAGGACGACCCCGAGGCCCAGTCCGTGCGCGGTGTCGACAAACCGTTTCAGGGCCCCGGGCCCGCCGTAGGGCTCGTGCACCGCCCACAGCGAGACCCCCTCGTACCCCCAGCCGTGCCGGCCGGGGAACGGGCACAGCGGCATCAACTCGACATGGGTGACGCCCAGTTCCACCAGGTGCTCCAGGCGCGCCGCGGCCGCGTCCAGGGTGCCCTCGGGGGTGTACGTGCCCACGTGCAGCTCGTAGAGGACCGCGCCCGGCAGCGGGCGTCCCGGCCAGGCGGCGGTCCACCGGTGACGCCCGTGGTCGACGACCGCGCTGAGCCCGTCCGGCCCGTCCGGCTGGCGGCGCGAACGCGGGTCGGGGAGCACCGGACCGTCGTCCGGCGCGAACCCGTACCGTGTGCCGTCCTCGGCCTCCGCCTCCCCGGCCCACCAGCCGGGCCGTCGCGGATCGCGCTCCAACGCGCGCGTGGCACCACCGCAGTGGAGCGTCACACGGTCTGCCTGCGGTGCCCACACCTCGAACTGCACGGACGGTTCCCCTTCGTCTGGCTCATCGTGAGGTAGTCCGTCCATCGTGCCGCGAAAAGCGATCAGTCCGCTTTGAATCCGGGCTTTCCCGGCGGGTGTCGCCGTACGTATGCGTGCGGGACGGCCGTTTCCCCGTTTCCTGGACACCCGGGGTTCACTGACCGAGAATCAGCTGCGTGACGTCGTCTTTCGAGTTCAACACCTACCCCGCGCGGCTGTCCGACGCCGATCGCGACAAGGCGCTGAGCCGCCTGCGGGACGGCGTCGCCATGGGACGGCTGTCGCACGACACGTTCGTGCGCCGCATGGAGCTGGCGCTCGCCGCCCGGCGTGTGGACGAACTCGCCGTGCTCACCGCCGACCTGCCCCAGGAGAACCGCTTCGCGCGCGTGCTCTTCGGGACCGTCGAGGCCGTCTCCGGGTTCACCGTGCGGCTGCGCCGGGCCTGGCAGGCCGAGCGGCTGCCCAAGCTGCTGCTGCCGCATCCGGGCAACGAGTACCCGCTGCGCATCGGCCGCGACCCCGCCAACGGGCTGCGGCTCAACCACGAGACGGTCTCCCGGGTGCACGCCGAACTCCGCCACCAGGGCGGCATGTGGATCCTCCGGGACCTCGGCTCCACCAACGGCACCACCGTGAACGGCCGCCGGGTCACCGGCGCGGCCGTGGTCCGCGAGGGCGACCAGATCGGCTTCGGCCGGATGTCCTTCCGGCTGGCGAACGGCTGACCCGGTCGCGTGCGTCGGCCGCGCGCGGGGGTCACCGGCCCGGTCCCTCGCGGGGGTCACCGGCCCGGTCCCTCGCGGGGGTCACCGGCCCGGCCCCTCGCGGGGGTGGCCGAAAAGTGTTTGTCCGTCGTGGTGTTGACGTACCCCCGCAGTCGTGACTGACTGTGTGTGCGCCATGTGCGTCATGTGAAGCGACGGCACCGCATTGTGGAGGTGTGTTCTGCCGCCACTCCTTCGCTACCCGTCCGTCGACGAACTGGCCTCCCGAGCGGCCGCGCTGGTCGCCGACCGTCCCCGGGACGCCCGGCTGCGCAGGGTCGGGACCTCCCGCGCGGGCACCCCGATGTGGCTGCTTTCCATCGGTCACGGCAGCCGTCACGCCCTGGTCGTCGCCGGCCCGCACGCCAACGAACCCGTCGGCGGGGCCACCGTGCTGCGGCTGGCCGGCCGGATCCTCGCCGACCGCCGGCTCACCGAGGACGCCGACACCACCTGGAACCTGCTGCTGTGCCTGGACCCGGACGGCTCGCGCCGCAACGAGGGCTGGCTCTTTGGGCCCTACACCCTCGGCCACTACTTCCGGAACTTCTTCCGGCCCGGCTTCCTGGAGCAGCCCGAGTGGCTGCCCGACGGGGCGGCCGCCGCCGCGCTGCCCGAGACCCGCGCCCTGCTCGACGTCCAGGACGAACTGCGGCCCTTCCTCCAGTGCTCGCTGCACGGCGTCGACGTCGGCGGCGGCTTCGTCGAGCTGACCCGCGACCTGCCGGGCCTCGCCCAGCGCGTCGCGCACACCGCGAACCGGCTCGGCGTCCCCCGCGAACTCGGCGCCTACGACACCCTCTACTGGCCCACCCTGGGCCCCGCCGTCTACCGCGTCCCGCCGCCGCGCCGGGGGGACCTGGCCGCCGCCATCACCGAGGCGGCCGTCGAGTCCACCTGGTTCCACCCGCACCGGCACGGCACCGTCACCGCCATCGTCGAGGCCCCCATGTGGGGCGTGGCCGCCGTCCAGGACGGCGCCCCGCCCGCCGACCGGGACGCGGCGCTGCGCGCCCTCAGCCGCTCCCTGCGGCGTGACACCGCCCTCCTGGAGGACGTCCTGGCCCGGGTCAGGACCCAGCTGTCCGGTGCGCCGGACGCGGCCCGGCTGCTCGCGCCGGTCGACGACTACCTGCTGGTCTGCCCCGGCCTCGCCGACGCCTGGGACCCCGGCACCGACGCCGCCAGCGCCCGCCCGCTGCCCCCGCTCAGCACCGCCCACCTGGCCTCCCTGGCCATCGCCGGGCGCCGGCTGGCCCTGCGCACCGCCGGGCTGCTGCACCAGCTGCTGCGCAGCACCGGGCACGACCCCGCCGGCGCCCTGCCCGACCTGGACCGGCTCATCGACACCTGGTGCGCGGACTACCACGACACCCTCGGCGCGGTCTGGATCCCGGTCGCACGTCAGGCCGAGTACCAGGCACGGGTGGTTCTCGGCGCCTTCGAGCTGGCGCACCGCCACGCGCGCGTGCGTGCCCGTTCGGGTGAGCCGGGGTGGGGGGCCGGGGCGGCCGTGCCGATGCACAGGGAATGAACCGTCTCAGCAGAGCGACAGCGGCCGGCGGCGCCCTCCTGGCCGCCGCTGCCCTCCCGGCCGCCGCCGGTCTCCTCGCCGCCGGCCCGGCCCAGGCCGCGCCCGCCGCCGCGCACAGCGGCGACCACCTCTACCTGACCGTCACCAGGGGCGACACCCGCACCGCCGGCACACGCGGCACGCTGCTGCTGTGCGACCCGCCCCAGGGACACTCCCGCGCGGCCGAGGCCTGCGCCGAACTCGACGCGGTGGGCGGCGACATCACGCGGATCACCCCGCCCGAGGGCGCGATCTGCCCGATGGTCTACGCCCCGGTGACCGCCCAGGCGCGCGGGGAGTGGAACGGCCGGCCGATCGAGTACCGCGAGACGTTCTCGAACTCCTGCGAGCTGGCGGCCCGCACCGGACCGGTCTTCGCCCTCGACGGCTGACCCGGGACGGCGCGCGGCCCCGCCCTCAGGCCCCCGACCACGGGCATGCAGACCCTCACACCGCGCCGGCCTTCAGGCGGCCCTGTCATGGGCGTGCCGGTCATCATGCCGCCCGGTCGCGGGCGTGCAGGGCCTCACGCCGCCCGGTAACGAGCGTGCACGCTCTCATGCCGACGGTCGCGGGCCTGCCGGTTCTCATGCCGTCGTGTCACGTCGCGGGCCCGCCGGCTCTCGTGCCGCCCGGTCGCGGGCCCGTCGGGCCTCATGCCGCCCGGTCGCGGGCGTGCCGGGCGGCTGCCAGTACCGTTCTGGACTGGTGCTCCACCTGGTGCTCGACCGGTACCCAGCGGGCCCGGAAACGCTCCGCGAAGGCGTCGCACCAGCAGGCCACCAGCTGCTCCAGCGCGGGCGCCGCGCGGTCGTCGGCCTCCCGCAGCACCCGCAGCAGCATCGACGCCGCCCGCAGCGGCAGCCGCCGCCCGAAGGCGTCCACGCTGCCGATGTACGCCATCGTGGTGTCGATGGGCTGCCGCTGGACCCAGTCGTCGGCCAGGCCGGGGATCAGCGCCAGCGCCCAGCGGGCCGCCCGCAGCAGCGGCCCGTCCAGGTCCTCCAGCCGGGGCAGCGCCTCGGCCAGCACCCGCTCCACCTCCCGGGAGTCCCGCAGCAGCCGGCGCGCCAGCCGCCGCATCGCCGCCGCCGGCGCCGGATGCGGCGCCGGGTCGTCCACCAGGTCGCTCGCCCACATCGGCACCTCGACCACCGCCGTCAGACCGCCGTAGCGGTGCGCGTGGTACCAGGTGCTGTGCCGCGCGTCGTCCGGCATGCTCGGGTACGCCACCCCGGAGCCGGGGCCCGGCATCACCCGGACCCCCGGCCCCGAGGCGGGCCAGCCCGCGGCGTCCGAGGCGCCGGTCTCCACCGGGATGTGCAGCTCCGCCGCGGACTTGGCGAACGGCTCGGCGAGCCCCGGCACGTCCTTCGTCAACTGCACCCAGCTGCCGCCCAGATCGGTGCCGTGCAGCGTCACCTGGAGGTAGGGGCGCAGTTCGTCGATCACCCCGAGCAGGGCCCGGGTCTCGGGCGGCAGCCGGTCCGGCGGCAGCACCGAGGGCGACCACTCCGGCTGCTCGGGGCCCGAGGGGCGGTAGAAGCCGAGGTGGTAGTCGAACAGGCTGCGCGGTGCCGGGGTGACGTGCAGGCTCGCCCCGTCCGGGTCCGCGCACAGCAGGAAGTGCCACGAGGTCTCGGCCCGCAACTCCCGGGTGTGCACCACCCGTTCGGCCAGCGCCTGGAGCGTGCCGCCCCCGGTCGGTTCATTGGCATGGGCACCCGCGACCACCAGCACCGCCCGCCGGGCGTGCCCCACGGACAGCAGGTGCAGCGGTCTGCCCCCGCGAGAGACGCCGATCTCCCGCAACTGGCACAGGCCGGGCCGGTGAGCGGCCAACGCCCGGACGGTTGCGACCAGTTCGGGAACACTGGGGTAACGCAGCTCCGGCAGGAGACTCACCCCCGACTTGTCCGCCCGGCTTCGCTTTCCCCAGTCCCGCACGGCATAGGTGAACTGTCAAGAACCTCCCGGAATCTCCCGGGGAGGCTCCCGGGGGCGCCCGGGGGCATGTCCGGCCGGGCGGCCGGACCACGGGCGCCGAGCGGGTCGCGAAGCCAATTCGGGGCGCGGAACGGCTCCGCGCGCCTTGTACGGACGCGGTCCGCGCCCGGTGAGTTTCGGCAACCCCCGACCCGGCCCCACAATTCACTCGTACGAGTGAACGTGTCTCTCAGTCCCGGTCGCCCACCCGCTCCAGCAGGGCCACCGGTGTCCCCTCGAAGAGCCCGGCCACCCGCGCGTGCCCGGTGAACTCCCGCCCCGGTGCCAGCACGTCGGCCCACCGGCCCGGCGGCAGCGGCAGGACCGTGTCCCCCCAGCCGCCCGCCGCCGCCAGCCGCAGCGACAGCCTCGTCACCGCCGTGACCACCTCCCCGGACCGCGCGAACGCCAGGCAGTGCGCCGCGGCCGGCCCCTCGGCGGCCAACGGCGCATACGTCGCCGCGTCCCCGAAGACGTCGGGCCGCCGGGCCCGCAGCCGCAGCGCCGCCGCCGTCACCGCGTCCTTCTCGCCCGGGCGCGCGGGCGGGAACGCGACCGGCCGCCGGTTGTCCGGGTCCACCAACGCCCGGTACTCGCCCTCCGTGCCCTGGTAGACGTCCGGCACACCCGGCATCGTCAGATGCACCAGGGCCGCGCCGAGCACGTTCGCCCGGACCCGGTCGGCCAGGGAGTCCCGGAAGGCCGCCACGCGCTCTCCCGGCGCCCCGCACGGGCCCGCCGCGACGAACGAGGCCACCGCCTCCTCGTACGGCGGCTCCTGCTCCGTCCAGCTCGTGAACAGGCCCGCCTCCCGCACGTGCTTCAGCAGCGCCCCCCGCACCCGCTCCGGGTCCGCCGGGCCGAGCCCGAACACCGTCTGCCAGGCCGCCCAGGCCAGCTGCGCGTCCGCCCCGCCCGCCCCGTCTGCCTCATCCGCCCCGTCCGCTCCCTCCAGGGTCAGCTCGGCGAGCAGGTCCGCCCAGCGCTCCGGGCACTCCGTCAGCACCGCCAGCGCCGCCCGCACATCGGCGCTGCGCTTGGTGTCGTGCGTCGTCACCACCGTCCCGGTGAGCGGCCAGTCGCGCTGCACGCGCGCGCAGTACGCGTGGAAGCCGTCCGGGGAGACACCCGGGCTGCCGGGGTCGCCGCCGACCTCGGTCGTCGACAGCAGCGGCACGTAGCGGTAGAACGCCGTGTCCTCCACGGACTTCGCGCGCAGCGCCGAGGCGGTCTGCGCGAACCGCGCCCGGAGCTCCGCGGGCCCCGGCCCGTCGACCGCCGTCAGCAGCCCGCGCACCACGTCCACCGCCTCGCCCTCCGCGGCCACCGCGAAGGCCCGCCGGGCCTCCTCCGCGGCCCCCTCGGTGACCACGGCGGCCACGTCAGCGGCGTTGTACGGCCGGTACACCCGCATCCGCACCAGCAGCTCCCGCAGCGCCGTGCGCAGCGCCCAGGGCGCCCGGTCGCGCAGTGCCGGGTCCGGCGACGACGCGCACACGCGCGTGGCCACCCGCGTCAGCCGGTCCGTCTCGGCCGCCAGCTCGTGCGTGAGCACCTGGTACGCCGCCCGCCGCACCGTCGCCTCCCAGTCACCTCCCCGGTCCGCCCGCGGCGCCGCGAACCCCCGGTACCGGTCGAGCAGTTCGGCGGCGCCCGCGGGGTCCGTGAACACGCCGTCCACGTGCCGCAGCGCGTCGTACCCGGTGGTGCCGGCGACCTGCCAGCCGGCCGGCAGTTCCTCACCGTCGGCGAGGATCTTCTCCACGACCGTCCAGCGCCCGCCGGTCGCCTCGTGCAGCCGCGCGAGATAGCCGTCGGGGTCGGCGAGCCCGTCGGGATGGTCGACGCGCAGCCCGTCCACCACGCCCTCGTGCAGCAGCTGGAGGATCTTGCCGTGGGTGGCCTCGAACACCGCCGGGTCCTCCACCCGCACCCCGATCAGCTCCGAGACGCTGAAGAACCGCCGGTAGTTCAGCTCGGTACGGGCCAGCCGCCACCACACCGGCCGGTACCACTGGGCGTCCAGCAGCTCCGGCAGGGGCAGCCCCGCGGTGCCCTCGCGGAGCGGGAAGGCGTGCTCGTGGTAGCGCAGCACGTCACCGTCGGCCACGAGCTGACCGAGCACGTCGCCGACCGGCCCGCCGAGCACCGGCAGCAGCAGCTGCCCGCCCCCCGCCTCCCAGTCGACGTCGAACCAGCGCGCGTACGGCGACTCGGGGCCCGCCCGCAGCACCTCCCACAGGGCGTGGTTGTGCCGGGGGGACATGGCCATGTGGTTCGGGACGATGTCGACGACCAGGCCGAGGCCGTGGTCCCGCGCGGTGCGCGCGAGCGCCCGCAGTCCCTCCTCGCCGCCGAGTTCCTCGCGCACGCGCGCGTGGTCGACGACGTCGTAGCCGTGGGCGGAGCCGGGGACGGCCTCCAGCACGGGGGAGAGGTGGAGGTGGGAGACGCCGAGCGAGGCGAGGTAGGGCACGGCGGAGGCGGCTGCCGAGAAGGGGAAGCCGGGCTGGAGCTGCAGTCGGTAGGTGGCGGTCGGCACGGCGGGGGCGGTTTGCTCGGCTGTCATGCGGACGTATGTACCCCGCCGGCCGGGTTGTCTGTCACGGTGCGGGCCGATGGGGGCCGGCCGCGCCCACGCGGCGGCGGCCGCGCGTCGAACGCGGCCCCGCGCCCCTGCCGGGGCGCCGCTACGCCGGCCTTTTCAGGACGCTCAGGCTCCGGCTCACCAGTGTCAGCCGGGTCCCCGCGTCCACCTTCGAACCCGGGGGCACCCCCTCGGCGCGGGCCGTGTCGACCACCGCCTCCCACTGCCGGCCGTGGTTGACCGGCACCACGAAGTCCAGCGGGTCCGGCGACGCGTTGAACATCAACAGGAACGAGTCGTCGGCGATGCGTTCGCCGCGCGGGCCCGGTTCCGAGATCGCGTTGCCGTTGAGGAACACCGTCAGCGCCGACGCCTGGGCCGAGTCCCAGTCGTGCTGGGTCATCTCGTGGCCCTCGGGGGTGAACCAGGCGATGTCGGAGAGCTCGTCGTGGGTGCCCTCCACCGGGCGGCCGTGGAAGAAGCGGCGGCGCCGGAACACGGGGTGCTTCCTGCGCAGCCGGGCCATCGCGCGCGTGAAGGCCGGCAGGCCGTCGGTGTCCTCGGGGTCGGGCCACTCCACCCAGGCGACCTCGTTGTCCTGGCAGTAGGCGTTGTTGTTGCCCCGCTGGGTGCGCGCGAACTCGTCGCCGTGGCCGATCATCGGCACGCCCTGGGAGAGCATCAGCGTGGCGACGAAGTTGCGCATCTGGCGGTCGCGCAGTTCGAGGACCGCCGGGTCGTCGGTGGGGCCCTCGACCCCGCAGTTCCAGGAGCGGTTGTGGCTCTCGCCGTCCCGGTTGTCCTCGCCGTTGGCCGCGTTGTGCTTGTCGTCGTACGCCACCAGGTCGTGCAGGGTGAACCCGTCGTGGCAGGTCACGAAGTTGATGGAGGCCAGCGGGCGGCGGCCGTCGTCCTGGTAGAGGTCGGAGGAGCCGGTCAGCCGGGACGCGAACTCCGCCAGCGCGCGCGGCTCGCCCCGCCACAGGTCGCGCACGGTGTCGCGGTACTTGCCGTTCCACTCGGTCCACAGCGGCGGGAAGTTGCCCACCTGGTAGCCGCCCTCGCCCACGTCCCAGGGCTCGGCGATCAGCTTCACCTGGGAGACCACCGGGTCCTGCTGCACCAGGTCGAAGAACGACGACAGCCGGTCCACCTCGTGGAACTGCCGGGCCAGGGTCGCCGCGAGGTCGAAGCGGAAGCCGTCGACGTGCATCTCGGTGACCCAGTACCGCAGCGAGTCCATGATCATCTGGAGCACGTGGGGCGAGCGCATCAGCAGGGAGTTGCCGGTGCCGGTGGTGTCCATGTAGTAGCGCGGGTCGTCCGTCAGGCGGTAGTACGACTGGTTGTCCAGGCCGCGGAAGGACAGGGTCGGGCCCAGGTGGTTGCCCTCGGCGGTGTGGTTGTAGACGACGTCCAGGATCACCTCGATCCCGGCCTCGTGCAGCGCCCGGACCGCCGACTTGAACTCCAGGACCTGCTGGCCGCGGTCGCCCCAGGAGGCGTAGGCGTTGTGCGGGGCGAAGAAGCCGATCGTGTTGTAGCCCCAGTAGTTGTTCAGGCCCATGTCGACCAGCCGGTGGTCGTTCACGAACTGGTGGACCGGCATCAGCTCCAGGGCCGTGACGCCCAGCTCCGTCAGGTGGCCGATGACGGCCGGGTGGGCGAGGCCCGCGTAGGTGCCGCGCAGCTCCTCCGGGAGGCCCGGGTGGCGCATGGTCAGGCCCTTGACATGGGCCTCGTAGATCACCGTGTGGTGGTACTCGGTGCCGGGCCGCCGGTCGTCGCCCCAGTCGAAGTACGGGTTGATCACCACCGAGGCCATGGTGTGCGGCGCCGAGTCCAGGTCGTTGCGTCTGTCGGGCTCGCCGAAGTGGTAGCCGTACACCTCCTCGCCCCAGCGCACCGAACCGCTGACCGCCTTCGCGTACGGGTCGAGCAGCAGCTTCGCGGAGTTGCAGCGCCGGCCGCGTCCGGGGTCGTACGGTCCGTGTGCCCGGAAGCCGTACCGCTGGCCGGGCATCACGCCCGGCAGGTACGCGTGCCGCACGAAGGCGTCGCTCTCCCGCAGCTCCACCGCCGTCTCCGAGCCGTCGTCGTGCAGCAGACAGAGCTCCACACGGTCCGCGGCCTCCGTGAACACCGCGAAGTTGGTTCCCGCGCCGTCGTACGTGGCGCCGAGCGGATACGCCTCTCCAGGCCAGACCTGCATGAAGTCGACTCTTCCAGGTGGGTGCCGCGCCCGGGGGCGCCTTGGTCATGAGTCTGCCCGAAAGTCGTGGAACCCCTGCCGACTTACGCCCCTCTTACCCGGCGACCGGAGCACACGGAGACCCATGTGGTGATGTGTGCCGAACCAGTGGGGCAGACACGTACTCCCTGTGCCAGAAGGGGGAGTAGGGGGAAGATGTGCGCAAGACAGTGCACCGCCATCTGGGCAAGGTGATGGCCGGTGCGGGACTGGCGGTGGCGGGGACCGCGGTGATGGTCGGGATCACCCTGCCGGGTACGGCCGGGGCGGACGAGACGGAGGGGAACGACGGGACCGGCGCCGTCGCCGCGCAGCAGGCGGACGGGGCGGGGCAGGGGCGGGACGCCGTCCTGCCGGGCGTGGTGGAAGAGGCGCCCGCCGAGGGGAAGAAGGGCACGGGCAGCGACCCGCTGACCGACGACGAGACCAGGCGCGTCGAACAACTCGCTCTGACCAAGCAGATGTTCGACGCCGGGGAGAACGTCGAGGGAGCCCGCGGCCCGGAGCGGATCAGCGTCGACCTCGCCGAGCCGGACGCGGACGAGCTGGACAGCGCGGACGCGCCGCGCCGCGCGGACGTCACGTTCTACGACTACCGGGACGACACCCTGGTCACCCGGACCGTCGACCTCGACACCGGCAGGGTCGAGCGGACCACCAGCCGGCGGGGCGTCCAGCCGCCGCTCAGTCACGACGAGAACGTCGAGGCCCTCCAGCTGCTCGTCGCCGACCCGCTCGGGGCCGGCCTCAAGGCGGACTTCAAGGACGCGACGGGCCAGGAGCTGACCGACCCCGAGCAGCAGCTGCTGCTCAACAGCGCGGTGTTCCGCGCCACCGCGGGCGTCCGGCCCGCGTCGCTCGGCGAGTGCGGTGCGCACCGCTGCGTGCGGCTCTTCCCGAAGGTGAGGAACGGGCCCTGGATCGACGCCCGTTCGCTGATCGTCGACCTCAGCGCGCGCAAGGTCGTGAAGCTCGGCCGCTGAGCCGGATTCCGCTGTGCCGGACTCCGGCACCTCTCCACTCCTTACCTCCCGCACCAGGAGTCACTTCGTCATGCACCCGAACAGAATCCGCCGTGCCCGCAGGACGGCCGCCGTCGGCCTGTCCGTGGCCGCGCTGGCGGCCGGCGCCACCACCGCGGCCGGACCCGCCGCCGCCCAGCCGAAGCGGGCCGCCGCGGCAGCCGCCGACTGCTCCGCCGCCTACCGCATCCAGCAGAAGCTCTCCACCGGCACCACCTGGCGGATGTGCTGGCGCTACGACAGCAAGGCCGGACTGGTCCTGGAGCACATCTCCTACCAGCCCAAGGGGGAGTCCGCCCCCATCAAGGTCCTCTCCAGCGCCCGGCTCGCCCAGATCGACGTCCCCTACGACGACGGCAGCGTCGAGTACGACGACCTGACCGGCTTCGGCTTCGCCCAGGGCCTGGTGCCGCTCGCCTCGGCCGAGTGTCCGGGCGGGACCATCAGGACGGTCAAGGTCCCGGACGCCTGGGACCCGGACCACCCCAACGTCAACGGCCTGTGCACCACCACCCGTTCGCGTGGACACGCGTACCGGATGCAGGCCGACACCGGCAACCGCGTATACCAGCGGCAGGGCAAGGACCTGCTCGTCTACACCGTCAACAAGGTCGGCTGGTACGAGTACATGACCGAGTGGCGGTTCCAGGACGACGGCACGGTCAACATGAACGTCGGTGCCACCGGCAGCCTTTCACCCGGTGACTACGACGCCGGCGACGGCCGCGGCTGGCCGATCGGCAAGGGCGCCCACGCGTACGCCACCAGCCACAGCCACAACGTCTTCTGGAAGCTCGACTTCGACCTCGACGGCTCCTCCAGGAGCCGTGTCGAGCAGTACGACTCGGTGGTCAGCGCGCCGGCCCGGGGCCAGGAGGCACCGACCAACAGGACCACCCGCACCAAGGTCACCAGGGAACTCGCCGGGAACTCCAGGAACATGCGCTGGTGGCGCGTGGTCAGCACGGCGGGCAAGAACAAGGACGGGCACGCCCGTTCGTACGAGATCGTCCAGGGCGCCACCAACAAGTACCCGGGTCACGGTTTCACCAAGCACGACGTCTACTTCACGCAGTACGACAAGTGCGAGCAGTTCGCCAGCAACAACCCCGGCTGCGCGAGCGGTCACCCCAGGACCGTCGACAAGTGGGTCGACGGACAGACCCTCACCAACCCCGTGGTCTGGGTGAACGTCGGTTTCCACCACATCGCGCGCGACGAGGACCAGCAGCCGATGCCGGTCCACTGGCAGGGCTTCTCCATCGCCCCGCGTGACGTGACCGCTATGAATCCGCTCACTCCGGCCGCCCTTGCTGATCAGAACGGACAGTCCGGAAACGGTAGTTGAGAAACGACCCTGTCCATCCGGCTGCACCGCCGACCGCTCCCGGAGTACCCTTCCTTGATCGTTGGCATGGGGAGAGCTCGGGGGAGCGGAAGGCGGTGCACGGGTGGGCTCGGGAGGCCTGGAGCTGCCCCCTGGTGACGAGGGTCACGAGGGGAACTCCACAGACGTCCCGCCCGGCGCGGTGTCCCTGGCCCGGCCGATGGACGCCACGGGCTCCATCGGACCGGAGCTGCAGTGGGGCGCCGACGCCTGGCTGGAGGTGCGTACGCGCGCCCAGCGGGCCGGCCGGGCCTACATCTGGCTGAACCTCGTCGAGCAGCGGCTGCGCGCCGTCGTGGCCGCCGTGCTGCGGCCCATCTACGAACCCGTCCACGGCGACGAGTGGGTGGTCGCCGCGGCCGGGCCCGCCGGCCAGGAGTGGGTCCAGCGGGCGGTCGCCGTCCGCGAGGTCAGCCGCCGCAAGGGCTATCTCCTCGACCCGGCCGACGACAACGTGATCAGCTTCCTCACCCTGCCGCAGCTGCGCGAGCTGATGGTCCAGCACTGGCCCTGCTTCGAGCCCTACTTCGACGAGCGCCGCGACGTCGAACTCGCCCTGGACGAGCTGGAGGTGACCCGCAACGTCGTCTCCCGCAACCGGGCGCTGTCCGAGGCCGTCCTGAACCAGGCCGAGCGGGCCTCCGCCCGGCTCCTCGAGATGCTCGGCGCGGGCGGCGACGTGCCCTCCGCGCGCCGGCTCCCGGTGGACGCCGTCGAGGACCTGGTCGGCGACCGGTACGCGGACGTCGTCGCCGTCCACCCCGACCGGGTCCGCCTGATGCGCCAGTTCCCGGCCGAGGACTTCTTCGGCGGCGCCCGCCGCCTGGACGCCGTCGGCATCGGCCTCAACCTGCTCGTGCAGAACTTCTCCGGCCGCCGTCTGGTCCGCCTCGCCGAGACCGGCTGCCGGGTCCGGCTCCTCTTCCTCAACCCCGCCTCCAGCGCGGTCAAGCGCCGCGAACGCGAACTCGGGATGAAACGGGGCGAACTGGGCCGCTCGGTGGAGATGAACATCCTCCACATGCGCCGGGTCCGCTCCCGGCTCCGCGACCCCGGCGCCTTCGAGATCCAGGTGTACGACGACACGCCCCGCTTCTCCGCCTACCTGGTGGACGGCGACGGCGCGGACGGCGTCGCGGTCGTCCAGTCCTATCTGCGCGGGGCGCGCGGGATGGAGTCGCCGGTCCTGGTGCTGCGCAACGGCAGCAAGGTGGTCAAGTCGGACGACGTGGTGGAGAGCGGGCTCTTCCCGACATACCGCGAGGAGTTCGAAACGTCCTGGGCGGATTCGCGTCCCGTGTCCTGATCCCTCCGCCGGGCCAAGCGGAACGCGGTCTCCTGATTGTCAGTGGCGCATGCGAGGGTGGAGACCACTGGGGGAAAGCACCACCAAGAAGGGGGGCCGCCCATGGGCTGGCACCAGGAGCTCCTGATCGGCTTCGACCTGGAGACGACGGGTACGGATCCGCGCGAGGCGCGCATCGTCACGGGCGCCGTGATCGAGGTCAGGGCCGGGCAGGAGCTGGGCCGCCGCGAATGGCTGGCGGATCCCGGCGTCGAGATCCCGGCGGACGCGGTGGCGGTGCACGGCATCAGCAACGAACGGGCGGCGGCCGAGGGCCGGCCGGCCGACCAGGTCGCCGACGCCCTCGCCGACGTCCTCACCGGCTACTGGAGAACGGGCGTCCCGGTCGTCGCCTACAACGCGGCCTTCGACCTCACCCTGCTCTCGGCGGAACTGCGCCGCCACCGGCTCCCGTCGCTCGCCGACCGCCTCGGCGGCCTCGACCCCGCGCCGGTCGTCGACCCGTACACCATCGACCGCTGGGTCGACCGCTACCGCCGCGGCAAACGGAACCTGGAGGCGGTCTGCGCCGAGTACGGCATCACGCTCACCGCCGCCCACAACGCCTCGGCCGACGCCCTCGCGGCGGCCCGCCTGGCCGGCGCGATAGCCGACCGGCACCCGAAGATCGCGGCCCTGGGCCCGGCGGAGCTGCACCGCCGCCAGGTGGAGTGGTACGCGGAGTGGGCGGCGGACTTCCAGCAGTTCCTGCGCCGCAAGGGAGAGGCGGACGCGGTGGTCGACGGGGCGTGGCCGATGCGCCAGCCGGCCGACGCCGTCTGAGCGCCGGGCCGGTCACGTGGTGCGGTTGCCGCGGGCCGGTGGGGGCCGGTCGCGCGGTTCCCCGCGCCCCTTCGCGGGGCGCCGCCGCTCAGAAGGGATACCAGCGCACCGACTCGTCGCCCTCCCGCAGCGACGTCACCCGGCGTTCGAACTCCGCGAGTGCCTTGGGGTTGCTCGGCGCGTGCTGGGCGACCCACGCGCAGCTCGCCGTCTCCCGGGCCCCGCGCAGCACACCGCACCCCTCCCACTCGCGCACGTCCCAGCCGTAGGCCCCGGTGAAGGAGTCGTAGGCCTCGGCCGGCAGGCCGTACCGGTCCCGGGACAGTGCCATGACCACCAGGTCGTGCTCGCGCAGGTCCGAGGAGAAGGTCTCCAGGTCGACCAGCACCGGTCCCTGCGGCCCGACATGGACGTTGCGGGGCAGCGCGTCCCCGTGGATCGGCCCCGGCGTCAGCCGCGGCGTCAGCGCGGCCGCGGCCGCCGCGAAGCCGTCCCGGCGCTCCCGCAGATACGCCGCGTCGGCGGGGCCGACCGCGTCGCCCGCGAGCCGCAGCCAGCGCTCCACCCCGCCCAGCAGCTCCCGCGGCGGCAGCGGGAAGGGGGGCGCGGGCAGGGCGTGCACGATCCGCAGCAGCGCGGCCAGATCGCGCGGTTCGGCGGGGCGCACCGGATCGGCCAGCCGGTGCCACATCGTCACCGGGTGCCCGGCCACGAGCCGCGCCTCCGGCTCGGCGGCCCGCACGGCCGGGACACCGGCCTGGGCCAGCCACCCGGCGATCTCCAGCTCGCGCCGGGCCCGGTCGAGCAGCTCGGCGTCACGGCCCACCTTGACCACCAGGTCACCGGCGGCGAACACCGCGTTCTCGCCCAGGGCCAGGAGCGAGGCGCCGGCCGCCGCACCGGGACCGGGCAGCACATCCGCCGCGGCCAGCACGTCCCGCGCCCTCGCCTCGTCCATCGTCCGCCTCCGTGTCCGTTCCCGGAGCCCGCCGGGCCGGGCCCGCGGCTGTGCGTGTGCACACGGCGTCCTGTTCTCGCCGTCCGGCGGTCAGTCTCGCATCCGCGAAGGCCGGTCGCGGTGCGCGGTGCCTTGACGGGACCAGCCGCCTTCACGACCATGACCGGGCCGGACGGGGCCGTGCGAAGGGGGACGACACGGCATCGCTCACCGACGCGGCGCCCCGGGGACGGCCGGCCGCGTCCGCGGTGGCCGACCGGGGCGCCTGGTTCCTGGTGCTGCCCGCCCTGATCCCGACCCTCGTGCTCAGCGTCGGCCCGCTGCGGCCACCGCGTGGGTGGTGGTCGGTCAGGCGTTCCCGTTCGTGCTGGTGATCACCCGCTGTTCCTGGTGCTGCTGAAGACACCGGAGAGACAGACCCTGCCGGTCGTCCTCACCCGCTTCATCGGCGCGGAGGGCGTGGCCGACCTGGGACCGCCGGCCGCGGCCGCCCTCCTCGCCGCCCTGCCCCCGCTGCTGCAGGGTCCGCCGGCTCCCCCGGAGCCGACGGACCCTGTGCCGGGGGCGCCGCCGGCCTCAGACGCGCAGCCGGTCCTGCTCGCCCCGCGCCACCGGCGCCACCGGCTCCGGCGACTCGTCGTGGGTGAGGTCCGGCAGCCACCGCAGCCGGCGGGGCAGGTACCAGTTGCGCTCGCCGAGCAGCGCCATCACCGCCGGGAGCAGCACACCCCGGATCACCGTGGCGTCGATGAGGACCGCGGCCGCCAGGCCCACGCCCATCTGCTTCATCGACTGCATGGAGAGCGTGCCGAAGATCGCGAACACGGCGACCATGATCACGGCGGCGCTGGTGACGACCCCCGCCGTGGTGACCACCCCGTGCTGGATCGCGTCCTTCGTGGACCGGCCGCGCAGCCGGGCCTCGCGGATCCGGGAGACCACGAACACGTGGTAGTCCATCGACAGGCCGAACAGGATCACGAAGAGGAACAGCGGCAGCCAGCTGACGATCGCGCCGACCCCCTCCGCACCCACCAGCGAGGCGCCCCAGCCGTGCTGGAAGACGGCGACCAGGATGCCGTAGGCGGCGCCCACCGAGAGCAGGTTGAGGACGATCGAGGTGATCGCGACCGTCAGCGAGCGGAAGGAGAGCAGCATCAGCAGGAAGGCGAAGACGACCACGAAGGCGAAGACCGGGACGACCGAGCCCGTCAGCTGGTCGTTGAAGTCCTCGTTGCCCGCGACCGACCCGGTGATCGGCGCCTGCACGCCGTCGACCTTGCCGAGCGTGGCCGGCCGCACCTCGTCGCGCAGCTTCTCCAGGCTCCGTCCGGCCTTGTCCATGTCGGAGCCGCCGACCAGCGGTACGGAGATCAGGGCGACGTTCTGGGCGGCGTGCACCCTGATGTCGACCGGGCCGCGCGAGGCGCCCGAGCCGATCGCCCGCTCCCGGAACCCGGCCAGGGCCCGCCTGACCTCGGGGGCGTTGATGTCCTTGGCCCTGACGACCACCTCGGCGGGCTCGGAGCCGCCGGGGAAGGCCTCGTTGACACGGTCGTAGGTCTGCACGATCGGCAGCGAGCCGCCGAACTCCTGGTCCAGGGTGAGCTGCGAGGTCTTCATCCCGAGCGCGGGAGCGGCCACGGCGAGCAGCGCGCCCGCCGCGACGACCACGCAGACCAGCGGCCTGGCGAGCACGACCCGCAGGACGGCGGTCCAGAACCGGCTCTCGGACGGGCCGCCGGTCTCGCGGCGGCGCAGGAACGGGATGCGGCCCTTCTCGACGCGCCCGCCCAGCAGCGAGAGCAGCGCGGGCAGCACGGTCACGGAGCCGACCATGGCGACCGCGACGACCATCAGCGAGGCCAGGCCCATCGCCTCGAACTCGGCGAGGCCGGTGAACAGCATGCCCGCCATCGCCACGCACACCGTGACACCCGAGACGATGATCGCCCGCCCGCTCGTGGCGGCGGCGATCCTGAGCGCGCTGTCCGCGTCCCGGCCGGCCTCCCGCTCCTCGCGCTCCCGGCGCAGGTAGAACAGGCAGTAGTCGACGCCGACGGCCATGCCGACCAGCAGCATCACGGAGTTGGCGGTGTCGCTCATCGGCTGCAGATGGCTGACCAGGCCCATCAGACCCATCGTCGCCATGATCGCGGTGACGGCGAGCCCGATCGGCAGCAGCGCGGCGACCAGGGCGCCGAAGGCGATCAGCAGGATGCCGAAGGCGACCGGCACGGCCGAGTACTCGGCCCGCCGGAAGTCCTTGCCGAAGGCGTCGTCGTACTGCTTGTTCATGCTGGCGCTGCCGATCTCCTCGATCCGCAGCGCGCCGTGCTCCTGCTGCACGTCCCTGACGGCGTCCAGCACCGGCTCGACCCGGTCGGCCGCGGTGTCGGCGTCGCCGCGCATGTCGAACCGGACCAGCGCGCTGCGGCCGTCCTTCGAGACCGTCCCGGTGTCGTACGGCGAGGTGACGTCGGTGACCTCGCCGGTGCCCTCGACCGCGTCGACGACGGCCGCGACGGCGGCCCGGAACCCGGCGTCCGTCGCCTTGAGCGACGCGTCCCTGGACTGGACGAGGACCGTCTCCCCGGCCGGCTCCCTGATCCCCGCGTCGTCGATGATCTTCGCCGCGGTGTGGGTCTCGCCCTTGAGCTGGTCGCTCTCGTCCACGTCGACCCGGCCGGCCGCCGAGCCGAGTCCCATGGCCAGGACGACGAACAGCACCCATATGCCGACGGCGGCCCAGCGGTGCCTGGCGCTCCAGCCGCCGGCCCGGGCGGCCAGGCCCCGCACCCGCGTCTCTCCGCTTCCCATGACGGGATCCATGACGGATCTCCCCCTCGTGTGCGGTGACGGCCCCCAGCCGCCACGACTCCTTCACGACTTCCTTCGTTCGATTCGAAGGTAGGGGCCCGATAAGAACGACTCGTCGTACTGCCCGGTGAAGTGCGGCCGCCCCGTCTCGTCGCCCAGGAGGATGTCGGCCCCTTACATCTATCGCCGCATCTCGGGGGTGATGATCAGGGCTGTCCCTTCCGACGACGGGCATCCTCTTTGTGAATACGAAACCTTGTTGAACAAGTCACAGGCGCGTGTAGGAGTTGATCCGGACCGGTCCGATCAGCCAGAGTTTCGGGCAGCCGGGCTTGCCCGGCGCGGCCGCCGTGCCCGCCCCCACGGGGCACGGCGGCCGTTCTATGGTGTTCGAATGACGACGTATGCGGCACTGCTGCGCGGGATCAACGTGGGCGGCAGGAAGAAGCTCCCGATGGCCGAGCTGCGCGGCCTGATGACCGGGCTCGGGTACGGCTCCGTGCAGACCTACCTCCAGAGCGGGCAGGCCGTCTTCACCTCCGCCGCCGGCGACGAGGACAGCCTGGCGGCGGAACTGGCCAAGGCGGTCGAGGGGCGGTTCGGCTTCTCCGTCGAGGTGATCGTCCGGGACCACGCCTATCTGCGGGCGGTCGCCGAGGCCTGTCCGTTCCCGGCCGCCGAGCTGGAGGCGAAGCAGCTCCACCTCACCTACCTCTCCGAGCCGGTCACCCCGGAGCGCTACGCCGACATCGACCGGGCCGCCCACCTTCCCGAGGAGTTCCGCCTGGGGGACCGCGCGCTCTACCTCCACGCCCCGGACGGCCTGGGGCGCTCCAGGCTGGCGGAGGCGCTCTCCCGCCCCCGCACCAACCGGGGTCTGATCGCGACGACCCGCAACTGGAACACGGTCCTCAGGCTGGTCGAGCTGACGGGCTGACCCACCCGTCGGACGAGACGGCGGAAAAGGCCCGCGGGGGTCCCACCGCGGGCCTCTTCGTCACGGCCCTGCGCCCCGAGGAGCGCCGGACCGGCTCGGTCCTAGTTGATGCAGGCGCCCCAGGCCGGGGTGAGAGCGCCGGCCGGCACGTAGAGGAACGCGCACGCGTGGCCGTTCTTCTTCGTCTTGTGGACGACCTCGACGTAGCTGTCCTTCTTGACCGTCGGGTACTTGTCGTTGTGCCAGGTCTTCTGGTTGCTGACCGTCAGGCGCGGCGAGAACGTGGCCTTGTTGTAGCTCTTGACCGACGCGACGAACTGGTTCGTCCTGGCCCCGGCGTTGCCCTTCGTGCGGTAGGTGATGCAGACCGTGATGTCGTGGTCCTCGTCGCACTTCTGCGTCTTGAGCTTCTTCGCCGCGGTCGAGGCGGCCGTCGCTCTGGCGTTCTCCGCCGCGACCGCCGTGCCCGACAGCGCGGGGGTGGACGCCACGAGCAGCGCCGCCGCGACGAAGCCCGTCGCGGCCGTGATCTTCGTTCCCACGATTCGTTTCCTCCCGTTTGCTTGTGCACCTTGATCATTTCGCGCGAGGCGCAGCTGGGCAACGGAATTACGGGCGCTGTGCTCAGGCTGCCGCGGAGTGCGGCGCGCTGTGCGCGTCGGTGTACCGACGCAGCACCAGAGAGGCCAACTCCGGTGCGGAACCCAGGACATCGGCCAGGACATCGGCACCGCCGGAGTCGGCGCCCTTGGCGATGAGGTCCGGCAGCCGGCCCGGCGCGATGACGTACGGGGCGACCGCGACCCGGGCGCAGCCCAGGGCGCGCAGCTCGCGTACCGCGTCCTCGGTACGCGGAAGCGAAGCGGACGCGAACGCCGGCCGTACGGCGGACCAGCCCGTGTCCCGCCACCTGCGCGCGATGTCCGCGATCACCGCGACGGCTTCCGGGTCGGTGGACCCCGCCGCGGCCAGCACGACCCCGGTCGAGGGCTTGTCGGCGGGTGTCAGCCCCGCCTCGTACAACCGCCGCTCCAGCGCCGACACGAGCAGCGGGGACGGGCCGAGCACCTCGGCCTGCCGGATGCGCAGCTGCGGCGGCGCGGCGCGCAGGACCGCGGGGATGTCCGCCTTCGCGTGGAACGCGCGGGTGAGCAGGAGGGGGAGGGCGACGACGTCACGGACCCCCTCGGAGGCCAGGGACTCCAGGACCCCCGACACGGACGGGAGGTTGAAGTCCAGGAAGCCCGTCTCCACGCGCAGCCGGGGCCGCAGCGACCGTACCCGCCGTACCAGGGCGTGGACGGTCGCCGCGTGCCGCGGGTCACGGCTGCCGTGGGCGACGACGAGGAGAACGGGCTTCGTACACATGGAATGTCAGCTCTTCACCAGCAGACCGCGGCTGCGCAGCACCCACCGCTCCAGCGGACTGAAGATCAGCAGGTCGATCGCGATACCGACGAACAGGATGAGGAGGATCGCCTCGAAGACCATGGCCATGTCGATGGCGGTCCGCCCGTTCTCCAGCAACTGGCCCAGGCCGACCCCGAGATCGGGGAAGCTGGCGATGATCTCGGCGGCCATGAGCGAGCGCCACGAGAACGCCCAGCCCTGCTTCAGCCCGGCGACGTACCCGGGCATCGCGGCCGGGAGGACCACGTGCCAGGTGCCCTTCAGGCCGGTCGCCCCCATCGTGCGGCCGGCCCGCAGGAACAGCGGCGGCACCTGGTCGACGCCGGACACCAGCCCGTTGGCGATGGAGGGGACGGCGCCGAGCAGGATCACGGCGTACATCATCGAGTTGTTCAGCCCCAGCCAGACGACGGCCGGCGGCACCCACGCGACCGACGGCAGCGACTGGAGACCGGACAGGATCGGGCCGATCGCCGCGCGCACGAACCTCACCCGTGCCACCAGCAGGCCGAGCGGGGTGCCGATGAGCAGGGCGAAGAAGAAGCCCAGCAGACCGCGCGAGACACTGGTCCAGATGTAGCCGAGCAGCTCGCCCTTCAGCCAGGCGTCCTTGAACTCGGTGCCCACCGCGGCCGGGGACGGCAGCTTGCTGGGGTTGTCGACGACCGGGTAGAGCAGGGTCCAGGCCACGAGGACCACCGCGATCGCGACGAGCGGCGGCAGGATCTTCTTCCCGAACGTGTGCCGGAAGCTCTGCCGGAACGACGGCGGCGCCGTGACCGCGCTCTCCAGCGCGTCCAGACCGGCCTCCATGGAGCCGATCGCCTGGATCGTGCTCCTGGCCGGCCCCGCCGTGCCCTTGGACAGGTCTGTCGCCCGCGTCTCACTGCTGGCCATGGCGGCGGATCTCCCCACGCAGTACTTCGGTGATCTCAAGGGACAGTTCGGCCACGGGCGCGTCCTCGATGCGGCGCGGCTGGGGGATGCCGACCTCCCACTCGCGGGCTATGCGGCCCGGGCGGGAGGACAGCAGGACGACCCGCTGGGCGAGCCGTACCGCCTCGCGCACGTTGTGCGTGACGAACAGGACGGAGAGCCCGGTCTCCTCCCAGATGCGGGTCAGCTCGTCGTGCAGCACGTCCCGGGTGATGGCGTCCAGCGCCGAGAACGGCTCGTCCATCAGCAGCAGATTGCTCTCCTGCGCGAGTGAACGGGCCAGTGCCGCGCGCTGGCGCATGCCGCCGGACAGTTCGTGGACGCGCTTGTCGTACGCGCCCTTCAGCCGGACCAGTTCGAGCAGCCGCTCGGCCCGGTCCCGGCGGTCGTTCTTGGGAACTCCCCTGAGCTTGAGGGCGAGTTCGATGTTCTTGCCCGCGGTCAGCCACGGGAAGAGGGCGTGCTCCTGGAACATCAGGGCGGGCCGCCCGTCCGTCGCGATGGTGCCCGTGGTGGGCTCGTCGAGCCCCGCCACCAGGTTCAGCAGCGTGGACTTGCCGCAGCCCGAGGCCCCCAGGAGGGTGACGAACTCGCCCGGAGCGACATCGAGGCTGATGTCGTCCAGGACGAGCTGCTGCCCGCCAGGGGTCGCGAAGGACTTCGAGACATGCTCGAGGCGTGCCGCGTACTCCACCGACTCGCCGGCCTCGGCTAGCGTCGTGGTCGTGGCCATGGTCGTCACCTCCTGGGGTCCGTCGGTGGGTGTCAGCTGCTGCCGAGACCGGCGTCGTCGACCGTGCTCTCGCCCTCGGCCTTGAGGACCTTGTTCAGGACCGTCAGGTCGTAGATGCCCTTGAGGTCGGGCTTCTCCAGCAGACCGGCCTTGACCGCGTGCTCGGCCTCGGTGTTGAGGGTGGCGGCCAGCGGGTCGTCGGTGAACTGGATGGAGGTCCAGGCCGGGTCCAGCACGTCGGCCGGGAGCGCCTTGCCGGAGTCCGCCTCCAGCTGCTTGTTCGCGGCGGCCTTCGCCTTGTCGGGGTTGGCGTTGATCCACTTGTTGGCCTCGACGGAGGCCTTGAGGACGGCCTCGACCGCCTTCGGGTGCTCCTTGAGGAAGTCCTGGCGCACGATGATGTTCGTGATCACGAACTTCTTGTCGGGCCACAGCGTGGACTCGTCGAGGATCGTCTTGCCGCCCTCGGCGACCAGCTTGGACGCGGTCGGCTCCGGCACCCAGGCGCCGTCGATGGAACCGGCCTTGAACGCGTCCGGCGTGATCTTGTTGTCGGTGCGGACGACCGTGACGTCACCCTTGCCGCTCTGCGCGTCGACCGTCCAGCCCTGGTCGGCTATCCAGTTGAGGAACGCCACGTCCTGCGTGTTGCCCAGCTGGGGCGTCGCGATCTTCTTGCCCTTGACGTCCTTCAGGGACTTGATCTTCTTCGGGTTGACGACCAGCTTGACACCGCCCGACGCCGAACCGCCGATGATCTTCAGGCTGGTCCCGTTGGACTTGGTGTAGCCGTTGATCGCGGGCGAGGGGCCGATCCAGCCGATGTCGATGGACTTCGAGTTCAGCGCCTCGATCTCGGAGGGACCGGCGTTGAAGGTGGCGTACTCGGCCTTGGTGGCACCCAGCTGCTTCTGGAACAGGCCCTGCTCACGGGCGACCAGCGCGGTGCCGTGGGTGAGGTTGCCGAAGTAGCCGATCTTCACCGAGTCCAGGCCGTCGATCTTCGACGATCCGGCGGCGACCTTCTCCTTGGCGTTGCCGCCGGTGGACTCCGACCCGTAACCGCAGGCGGCGAGTGCGAGGAGGGGCAGGGCGGCGGCCACGGCGAGGCCGCGGCGAAGGAGCGTTGAGCGGTTGGCAGGCACGGGAGGCTTTCCTCTCGTTGGCCCGGCGGTCACGGTCTCTCAGGTCGTGGCCGGGAGGTCGGCAGGTCTTCGTCGCATCCGGGACGTCGGGTGGGGGGCCAGGGCGCGCAGGCAGTGCGCGTACGTCATCGCGCACATCGCGCCACCCCTCCCTGCCCGCTGCCGAGGGCGCCGCTGCCGACGCGGCCGCCCTCCTTCGCGAACGTCGAGTAGACGTCGGTCATCGTCATGTCAGAAGTCCCAGCCGTCGTCTTCGGTCTCGTCCTTGACCGGCTCGGGGGAGGCGAACGACTCGCCGACCATGCCCGCGGTGAGCGTGGTGCCGTCGGCGGGGTCGATCAGGATGAACGAGCCGGTGCGGCGCGAGTCGGCGTAGGAGTCGACCGGCAGCGGCTCGGCGGTGCGGATCTTCACGCGGCCGATGTCGTTGGCGACGAGCCGTCCCGGGTGCGGGTGCAGGGACAGGTCGTCGAGCGTGAGCCGGGACGGGATGTCCTTGACGACCGCCTTGACCGTGCGCGTGCCGTGCTTGAGCAGCACCCGGTGCCCGACGGTCAGCGGCTGGTCGGCCACGTGGCAGACGGTCGCCTCGACGTCCTGGGTGGTCGAGGGGGCGTCCTTGGTCGGGACGATCAGGTCGCCGCGCGAGACGTCGATGTCGTCCGCCAGCAGGAGGGTCACCGACTGGGTGGTCCAGGCCGTGTCGACCGGCCTGCCCAGCAGGTCGATGCCCGAGATCGTCGTCGTACGGCCGGACGGCAGGACCGTGACGGCCTCGCCGACGCGGAACGTGCCGGCCGCGATCTGGCCCGCGTAGCCCCGGTAGTCCGGGTGCTCGGCGGTCTGCGGGCGGATCACGTACTGCACGGGCAGCCGCGCGTGGCAGTGCGCCAGGTCGTGGCTGACCGGGACGGTCTCCAGGTGCTCCAGCACGGTCGGGCCGCCGTACCAGTCCATGCTCGCGGACGGCTCCACGACGTTGTCGCCGACGAGCGCCGAGATCGGGATCGCGGTGACCTCGGGGACGCCCAGCTCGGTCGCGTACGCCGTGAACTCCTCGGCGATCCCGGCGAAGATCGACTCCTGGTAGTCGACCAGGTCCATCTTGTTGACGGCGAGCACCACGTGCGGGACGCGCAGCAGGGCGGCGATGGCGGCGTGGCGGCGGGTCTGCTCGACGACCCCGTTGCGGGCGTCGACCAGGATCACGGTCAGCTCGGCCGTGGAGGCGCCGGTGACCATGTTCCGGGTGTACTGCACGTGCCCCGGGGTGTCGGCGAGGATGAACCGGCGCCGGGCCGTGGCGAAGTAGCGGTAGGCCACGTCGATGGTGATGCCCTGCTCGCGCTCGGCGCGCAGTCCGTCGGTGAGCAGCGCCAGGTCGGGGGCGTCCTGGCCGCGGCTCGCGGAGGCGCGCTCGACGGCCTCCAACTGGTCGGTGAGGACCGACTTGGAGTCGTGCAGCAGCCGTCCGACCAGCGTGGACTTGCCGTCGTCGACCGAACCGGCGGTCGCGAACCGCAGCAGGGTCGTCTCGGTCAGGCCGAGTTCCGTGGTGCTGGTGCTCATGTCTAGAAGTACCCCTCGCGCTTGCGGTCTTCCATCGCGGCCTCGGAGAGCTTGTCGTCGGCGCGGGTGGCGCCGCGCTCGGTGAGCCGGGAGGCGGCGATCTCGGCGATCACGGCGTCCAGCGTGGTGGCGCCGGAGTCGACGGCGCCGGTGCAGGACATGTCGCCGACGGTGCGGTAGCGCACCTGGCGCTTCTCGACCGTCTCGCTCTCCTTCGGCCCGCCCCACTCGCCGGCCGTCAGCCACATCCCGTTGCGCTGGAACACCTCGCGCTCGTGCGCGAAGTAGATCTGCGGGAGCTCGATCTCCTCGCGGGCGATGTACTGCCAGACGTCCAGCTCGGTCCAGTTGGAGAGCGGGAAGACCCGGACGTGCTCGCCGGGGGCGTGCCGGCCGTTGTAGAGGTTCCACAGCTCGGGGCGCTGGCGGCGCGGGTCCCACTGGGAGAACTCGTCGCGCAGGGAGAACACCCGCTCCTTGGCGCGGGCCTTCTCCTCGTCGCGGCGGCCGCCGCCGAAGACCGCGTCGAACCGCTCGCTCTGGATCCGCTCCGTCAGCGGCAGCGTCTGGAGCGGGTTGCGGACGCCGTCCGGGCGCTCCTTGAGCACACCCCGGTCGATGTAGTCCTGCACGGAGGCGACGTGCAGCCGCAGCCCGTGCCGCTCGACCGCCCGGTCGCGGTACTCCAGGACCTCGGGGAAGTTGTGCCCGGTGTCCACGTGGAGGAGCGAGAAGGGGATCGCGGCCGGGGCGAACGCCTTGAGCGCCAGGTGCAGCATGACGATGGAGTCCTTGCCGCCGGAGAACAGGATCACCGGCCGCTCGAACTCGCCCGCCACCTCGCGGAAGATGTGGACCGCCTCGGACTCCAGCGAGTCCAGGTGGGACAGGGTGTACGGGGTACCCGTGCCCTCCTCGTGGGTCGCCACGGTCGTCATGCCAGTCCCCTCTCGCCGAGCAGCGCGTGCAAGGCCGCCGCGGACTCCTGCACCGTCTGGTTCTGCGACTCGATCCGCAGATCGGGCGCCTCGGGCTGCTCGTACGGGTCGTCGACACCGGTCAGCCCGGTCAGCTCGCCGGCCGCCTGCTTGGCGTACAGGCCCTTCACATCGCGGACGGAGCAGACCTCGACCGGGGTCGCCACGTGCACCTCGACGTACGCGGTGCCGTTCTCCTCGTGACGCCCCCGCACCGCCTCACGGCTGTCCGCGTAGGGCGCGATCACCGGGACGAGGGCCTTGACGCCGTTGCGGGCCAGCAGTTCGGCGACGAAGCCGATGCGCTGCACGTTGGTGTGCCGGTCCTCGCGGCTGAAGCCGAGGCCCGCCGAGATGAACTCGCGGATCTCGTCACCGTCGAGCACCTCGACGCGGTGGCCCTCGCTGCGCAGCCGGCCCGCCAGCTCGTACGCGATGGTGGTCTTGCCGGCGCTCGGCAGACCCGTGAGCCAGACGGTGGCTCCGGTCGTCACGTGGTTCTCCTGTGGGTCGGGGGTGGTCGTCTCGGTGGTCGTCCCGGCGCTCGCCGAGGCCCGCGCGGTCATTCGTGCAGCCCGCACTCGGTCTTGGCCCGCCCCGCCCAGCGGCCGGCGCGGGCGTCCTCGCCGTCCAGCACCCGGCGGGTGCAGGGGGCGCAGCCGATGGACGCGTAGCCGTCCATCAGCAACGGGTTGGTGAGCACGCCGTGTTCGGCCACGTAGGCCTCCACGTCGTCCTGGGTCCAGCGGGCGATCGGGGAGATCTTGACCTTCTGCCGCTTCTCGTCCCAGCCGACGACCGGGGTGTTCGCCCGGCTCTCGGACTCGTCGCGGCGCAGTCCGGTCGCCCAGGCGCTGTACGCCGTCAGTCCCTGTTCCAGCGGCTGGACCTTGCGGAGCTTGCAGCACAGGTCGGGGTCGCGGTCGTGCAGCCGGGGGCCGTACTGCGCGTCCTGCTCGGCGACCGTTCGGCGCGGGGTGAGGGTGATGACGTTGACGTCCATCACGGCCTCGACCGCGTCCCGGGTGCCGATGGTCTCCGGGAAGTGGTAGCCGGTGTCGAGGAAGACGACGTCCACGCCCTTCTGGACACGCGACGCCAGATGGGCCACCACCGCGTCCTCCATCGAGGAGGTCACACAGAAGCCCTTGCCGAAGGTGTCCACCGCCCACTGGAGTATCTCCAGGGCGGAGGCGTCTTCGAGATCGCGGCCGGCCTGCTCGGCCAGCGCCTTCAACTCCTCGCTCGCACGCTCTTCCTGAGCGGTGGTCATATCTGTTCCCCTCCAGCTTCGGAGTGCTTCAGCCCCCGGGCGAGCAGCCCGAGGAACTTCAGCTGGAATGCGCGGTTGCAGGCCGCGCATTCCCAGGCGCCGTGGCCCTGTTCACCGGGACGCAGGTCCTCGTCACCGCAGTAGGGGCAGTAGAAGGGGGCGGCCCGCTCGCTCATGAGAGGGACTCCTCGCTGGCACGGGAGGCCCAGGCGGCGAACCGCTCGCCGTCCTCGCGCTCCGCCTGGAAGCGCTTGAGCACCCGCTCGACGTAGTCCGGGAGTTCCTCCGAGGTCACCTTGAGACCGCGGACCTTGCGGCCGAACCCGGCCTCCAGGCCCAGCGCGCCGCCGAGGTGCACCTGGTAGCCCTCGACCTGCTCGCCCTCGTCGTCCAGGACCAGCTGGCCCTTGAGACCGATGTCCGCGACCTGGATACGGGCGCAGGCGTTGGGGCAGCCGTTGAGGTTGATGGTGAGCGGCTCGTCGAACTCGGGCAGCCGGCGCTCCAGCTCGTCGATCAGGGTGGAGCCGCGCTGCTTGGTCTCGACGATGGCGAGCTTGCAGTACTCGATGCCGGTGCAGGCCATGGTGCCGCGCCGGAACGGGGACGGCTTGGCGGTCAGGTCCAGCGCCTGGAGCGACTCGACCAGCGACTCGACCTGGTCCTCGGCGACGTCGAGAATGATCATCTTCTGCTCGACGGTGGTGCGCACCCGGCCCGAGCCGTGCGCCTCGGCGAGGTCGGCGATCTTCGCCAGGGTGGTGCCGTCCACGCGGCCGACGCGCGGGGCGAAGCCGACGTAGAAGTTGCCGTCCTGCTGCCGGTGCACACCGACGTGGTCGCGCCAGCGGGAGACGGGCTCGGCGGGCGCGGGGCCGTCGACCAGCTTGCGCTTGAGGTACTCGTCCTCCAGCACCTGGCGGAACTTCTCCGGGCCCCAGTCGGCGACCAGGAACTTCAGCCGGGCGCGGGTGCGCAGCCGCCGGTAGCCGTAGTCGCGGAAGATGCCGATCACGCCGGCCCAGGCGTCCGGGACCTCCTCCAGCGGCACCCAGGCGCCGAGCCGGACGCCGATCTTCGGGTTGGTGGACAGGCCGCCGCCGACCCACAGGTCGAAGCCGGGGCCGTGCTCGGGGTGCTCGACACCGACGAACGCCACGTCGTTGATCTCGTGCACGACGTCCAGGAGCGGGGAGCCGGAGATCGCCGTCTTGAACTTGCGCGGCAGGTTGGAGAACTCCTTGCTGCCGATGTACCGCTCGTGGATCTCGTCGATGGCCCAGGTGCCGTCGATGATCTCGTCCTCGGCGATGCCGGCGACCGGCGAGCCGATCACGACACGCGGGCAGTCGCCGCAGGCCTCGGTGGTGGACAGGCCGACGGCCTCCAGCCGGTTCCAGATCTCCGGGACGTCCTCGATGCGGATCCAGTGCAGCTGGATGTTCTGCCGGTCGGTGATGTCCGCGCTGCCCCGGGCGAACTCCTGCGAGATCTCGCCGATCACCCGCAGCTGCCGGGTGGTGAGGCGGCCGCCGTCGATCCGCACCCGCAGCATGAAGTACTTGTCGTCCAGCTCCTCCGGCTCCAGGACGGCGGTCTTGCCGCCGTCGATGCCGGGCTTGCGCTGCGTGTACAGGCCCCACCAGCGCATACGGCCGCGCAGGTCGTTGGGGTCGATCGAGTCGAAGCCGCGCTTGGAGTAGATCGTCTCAATGCGTGTCCGCACATTGAGACCGTCGTCGTCCTTCTTGAACTGCTCGTTCCCGTTGAGCGGGGTGAAGTGGCCCATGGCCCACTGACCCTCGCCACGGTGACGGCTCACCTTGCGGCGGGGCGCGGAGGAGGCAGGGTTCTGCGGGGTGGCGGCCATGGCGATATACGTCCTTCGGGACAGGCGGGAAGCTGCTCTGACCTGCGCTTACGGGCGCACGGGAGGATGTCTGCGCAGCATTGCGCAGGACGGGGGTCTGGACAGGAGGGTGCGGCGGTGCTGTGCTCTCAGCCCGCCGGACAGATGGCGCTGGACATGCGGCCGAGGTCGACGTGCCGCCGACTCACCAAGGCAATTCCAGTTCCAGACATGACGGAAGCGTGTCACGCGGATCTCGGGCCAGTCCACCATTGTCCGAGATCTGGACGGATCTATTCTGAATAGTGAGACGGGGTGGTGCGGGTCACGCTCCGGGCGCGTTTAGGGGCGGTCGCCGGATCACGCGCCCGGCCAGGGGCCCGGTGCCGCGACCTCCGGTTCCTCCTCGACCTTCGTGTCGAAGAGCCTGAACCCCCGCCGCTGGTAGTTCGCCATCGCGTGCTCGCCGTCCAGGCTGCACGTGTGCAGCCAGACCCGCTTCGTCGGCGGCCGCTCGGCCCACCGCTCCGCCAGGTCCCAGGCCCGCGCCGCGCCGTACGAGAGCAGGTGGCCGCCGATCCGGCGGCCGCGGAACGCCGGGATCAGACCGAAGTAGACGATCTCCACGACACCGTCGTCCTGGGGTTCGAGCTCGACGTAGCCCGCCGGCGTCCCCCGGTCGTACGCGACCCAGCTCTCCACACCCGGCCGTCCCAGGTGCTCCTGCCAGCGGGCGTGGCTCCAGCCCAGCCGGTCGGTCCAGCGGATGTCGCCGCCGACCGAGGCGTACAGGAAGCGGCTGAACTCGGGGGAGGGGACCTCGGAGCGGACGATCCGGACCTCGTCGCCGTCGGGGGCGGCGGCGGGCAGGAGGTCGGCGGGGGAGGTCTGCTCCAGGGACCAGGTGGTCACGACGACGGTGCTCATGGGGGCCAGGCAATCATCCCGGCCCCGGCCGTGTCGACAGCCGTTATCCGAGTGAGGCGTCGATCGAGCGCAGCGGCACGGAGAACAGCATCCGGTCCGTGACCGACCACACCTCGCCGGTGTCCGGCGCGTAGGAGAGCGAGCCGGTGCCCTCGGCCCAGCAGCGGTGCGAGGCGTCCGAGCCGCAGCGGGCCGCCCGCGCGCCCTGCGTGTCCTGCCGCCAGAGGCTGCCGTGCCCGTCCATGGCCCCGGGCAGATGGCCCACGTACCAGTCGGAGGCGGTCGCGCCCGGCGGGCGGTACGACAGGACGCCCCGGATCTCGGACGCCCCGGTCCGGTACGCCTCGACCGCGTCCGCCCGGCCGAAGGTGTCGGTGGCGAGCAGCCCGCCACGGGCGGGCTCCTCGTCGAAGGCGTACCGCCACAGCCGGGCCCGCCGGTCGCCGCCGGCGGCCGTCCACTCGCCGAGGACCAGGCTGTCCGGTGCCGTCCCCCGGTCCACGGAGAGCGCGCTCGGACAGGGCGCGCCGTCCTCGGAGCAGGTTCCGGCGGTGAAGGTGTACGAGCCCACGGCGGGCATCACGTACCGGAACCCGTCGGCCGACCAGCCGCCGGACACCCGGCCCATCGCGTCGGACAGCACCGAGGTGCGCTGGATGCGGTTCAGGTCGTACACGTAGAGCGCCTCGGCGCTGCCCGGCGTGGTGGTGACCAGGAGCTTGTCCTCGTACCAGGCCATACCGGAGATCTGCGAGGCCAGTCCCCGGTAGCCGCTGCCGTCGGCGCTGGGCACGGTCAGCAGGATCCACGCGTAGGAGGGGTGGGCGGGGTCGTTCTCGTTCACCACGGCGATCCGGGCCAGGCCCCGGGAGGCGGCCGGGCCGGAGGACGTGCTGTGCGTCCAGCCGGCCAGGACGACCCGGTTGGCGCCCCACAGGCCGTCGTCGTCCGCTTCGGAGGAGGTGGTCACGGAGGCCGGCTGCCACTCGTCGGTGAGGGTGTCGGCGGGGTCCCAGCAGTACGCCTGGTCGGCGGCCGGGGTGACCGGCAGCGAGTCCCGGTCGTCGGAGTCGCAGTCGGCCGCCCGGCGCAGGGTGTGGTCGGCGCTCTCCAGGACGTCGGCGACCCCGACCGTCCCGCCCATCGCCGTGGCGAGCCGGTCCAGCGAACGGCGCGGCACCAGGTGCTCCTGGAGCTGCATCGGCGCGATGTCGGTGCTGGCGACGAGCCGCTTCAGCGCGCCCGGGTCCTCGGCGACCGTGGCCTGCGAGGCGCTGACGATCGTGGCGGTCGCGGTGAGCGCGAGCGCGGTCCCGGCCAGGACCGCGCGCAGTGCCGTGCCCCGCCTGCGCCGCCGGTGTCTGCCGCGATGCTTCATGTCTCCTCCCGAGGCGGGCCAACTGCTCCTGATGGTCCGTACGTTGACCGAGGAGCAGGTGAGGAGGCCCGTACCGGGATGCTACGGCAGTCCAGGGCGCCGCACCCCGAAGACCCCGCAAATACGCGGAAGACATCTCCCCCGATATGCCTGATGCACCGAATGCGCCCCCGTGGTGCCGCCCTCAGCGCCCCCCGGGCGCCGGCGCCCGGCCCGCCGTCACCGCGGGGGCGTTCGAGTACGGCAGCAGGTCGCGCGGGTCGTCGGGGAGCAGCACCTCGATCCGGGCGTCCTCCCGGAACCGGTACGGCCGGTGCTCCAGGAGCGCCCCGAGATACCGCCGGATCCTGGACATCTCCGCGCGTACGGTCACGGTGCGCGAGGCGTCCCCGAAGACCTCCTCGGCCAGTCCGGCCGCACTGCGCCCGGCCCGCCCCACCGCCAGCAGGTACAGCAACTCGGCGTGCCGCGGACTCAGTTCGCGCGACCAGGTGACCGCGCCGCCGCCGACCGTCACCGAGGGCCGGCGCGGTGCGGCCAGGTCCAGCACCAGCCGGCCCCCGCCGGCCGGCACCGGCCCGTCCACCGCCCGCAGCAACCAGCCGCCGCCCAGCGGCTCCACCAGGCACAGCCCGAGCGCGGGCAGCCGGCGGCGGCCCGGCGAGAGGGACTTGGGCAGCGCCAGCCGGCGCGGGCACTGCATTCCGGTGACCGCGGCGGTCCAGCCGTCGGCGTCCACCACCAGGGCCCGGCCGCCCAGCCGGGCCAGCACCGGGGCCGCGACCGCCCGCAGCCCCTCCAGCGCGTCCAGGTGCGTCTCCCGCAGCCGCGCCTCGGCCAGCTTGGCCACCGAGTTCACCCAGGCCAGGGTCGCCGGATGCATGGTGTCCAGCGGGCCGCTGACGTCCACCACGCCCAGCAGGGTGCCGTCCCGGGGGTCGGTGATCGGGGCGCCGGAACAGGTCCAGGAGGCGTGCGAGCGGACGAAGTGCTCGGCCGCGAAGACCTGCACGGGGCGGCGCACCACCGCCGGGGTGCCGATCCCGTTGGTGCCGACGACGTCTTCGCGCCAGTCGGCGCCGAGCTCGAAACCCAGCCCGTCCGCCTTGCGCAGCACCGGCGGGGACCCCTCCCGCCACAGCACCCGGCCGTCCGCGTCGGCCACCACCATGATGTGCTGGGCGACGTCCGCGACCGAAAGCAGCCCCTCGCGCAGTACCGGGAGCACGTCCTTGAGCGGTGACTCCTCCCGTCTGCGCCGGACCTCGTCGGCGGGCAGCAGCCCCGAGCGGAAGTCGTGGTCGGGGTCGACACCGCTGCGCAGCATCCGTCCCCAGGACTGTTCGATCACCGGCCGGGGCGCGATCCGCGCAGCCTGTCCGGCGAGTCTGGCGTCACGGACCTCGCTCAGCACCCGTGCCGCCTGCGCCGCGTTCACCGCGGCGAGTCGCGCCACGTCCATCGGCGGGTTCCCCACTGAGATCCTCCCGGACAGGCCTCGAAAGAGGCGTGGAACAGTGCTGTCAAGCCGTCCGGGCGGCGGTTTCCGGTCCGGCCGTGCGTCTCATACTGCCGCCCTGCGATGACGGAGGCGCACAGTCCGCACACAGTCACCGAGATGTTGCAACCCCTTGCAACCCTGGTGAACCGACCGGGGGTGGCCGAAACTTGAGCCGACGGCGCCTCGCGGGGCGCCGTCAGCGGCCTCGAACGGGCCAGGGCGGGGGTGGTGCCGTGTCGGCGCAGCACCACCCCCGTGCCCCGTACGCCGGCCCGCGCCCCTCGGCTCAGCGGGCCACCCGGGCCCGGTCCACCACCGCCGCCAGGTCCAGGCTCGCGGGCAGGGTCCCGAAGGACGAACCCCAGTCGTTGCCCAGCCGGGACGCGCAGAACGCGTCCGCCACCTCGGCCGGCGCGAAGCGGACCAGCAGGGAGCCCTGGAGGACGGTCGCGAGGCGCTCCACGAGCCGCCGGGCCCGGCCCTCCATGCCCGCCAGGTCGGCCAGTTCGGAGAAGAGGTCCTTGACCGCGCGGTCCAGGCGGTGGTCGGCGCCGTGGGAGCGGCCGATCTCCTGGAGGTAGGCGTCCAGGACGCCCGGCTCGCGCCGCAACGCCCGCAGCACGTCCAGGGCCTGGACGTTCCCGGCGCCCTCCCAGACCGAGTTGAGCGGGGACTCGCGGACCAGCCGGGGCAGCCCCGACTCCTCGACGTAGCCGTTGCCGCCCAGGCACTCCGCCGCCTCCACCGCGAGCGGCGCGCAGCGCTTGGTCACCCAGAACTTGGCGGCCGGCAACGCGACGCGCAGCAGGGCCCGTTCCGCCTCGCTCCCGTCGTCCTGGGCGGCGGCCAGCCGCAGCGCCAGCGCCGTCGCGGCCTCCGACTCGACCGCGAGGTCGGCCAGCACGTTGCGCATCAGCGGCTGGTCGGCCAGCCTCCCGCCGAACGCCTCCCGGTAGGTGCAGTGGTGCACGGCCTGCGCCACCGCCTGCCGCATCAGCCCCGCCGAGCCCAGCACGCAGTCGAGGCGGGTCGCGGCGACCATCTCGATGATGGTCCGCACCCCGCGCCCCTCCTCGCCCACCCGCCGCGCCCAGGTCCCGTCGAACTCGACCTCGCCCGACGCGTTCGACCGGTTGCCGAGCTTGTCCTTGAGCCGCTGGAGGAGGAAGACGTTGCGGGTGCCGTCCGCCAGCACCCGGGGGACGAGGAAGCAGGTCAGTCCGGCCGGCGCCTGGGCCAGCACCAGGAAGCCGTCCGACATCGGCGCCGAGCAGAACCACTTGTGCCCGGTCAGCGTGTACGTCCCGGACTCGGCGAGCGGCACCGCCGCGGTCGTGTTCGCCCGGACGTCGCTGCCGCCCTGCTTCTCCGTCATGGCCATGCCGAACAGGGCGCCGGCCTTGTGGGCGGCGGGCCGCAGCTCACGGTCGTAGACCGTCGACGTCAGCAGCGGCTCCCAGACGGCGGCCGACTCCGGGTCGCCGCGCAGCGCGGGCACCGCCGCGTTCGTCATCGACAGCGGGCAGCAGGTGCCGGCCTCGGCCTGGGTCCAGACCAGGAAGGCGGCGGCCCGGCGGACGTGCCCGGACGGCCGTACGAAGCCGGTCGTCAGGCCCGCGCCCACGCCCTTGCCGAGCAGCCGGTGCCAGGCCGGATGGAACTCGACCTCGTCCACGCGGTGGCCGTAGCGGTCGTGGGTGCGCAGCCGGGGCGGGTGCTCGTTCGCCTGCGCCGCCCACTCCTGGACCTGCGCGGAACCGGCCGAGCGGCCGATCGCCGACAGCTCCTCGCGCACCTCGTCCAGGAGCGGCGGGCCGATGTGCCGCCCGACGGCCTCCACGAGGGCCTGATCGGTACCGAACAGGTCGTATCCGACCAGCGGGGGCGGCTGGTTGGTCACGCTGTGGGTGGTGTTGCCTGCCATGGGTGCGAACCTACCCCGGGTGCCGGCGGTGGTCTCCAGCGTGACACGGCGGCCGGGCGGGCCGTGCCGGACGATCTCGGAAGTTCCCGGTCAGGGCCCCGCGAGATGAGTACCGACCCGGACGGCGGATACCTTTAGGACGTGCAGCCAGCAAGCGATACCCCCGAGCGGCCCTCCGGCCGGCTCCACCGGGCCAGAGCCCTCTACCGGAACGTCTCCAAGCGCAGGACGGCCTGGCTGCTGCTCAAGGACACCGTCAACTCCTGCATGGAGTACCGCATCCTCGGCCTCGCCGCCGAGGCCGCCTTCTTCACCCTGCTGTCCGTCCCGCCGCTGCTGCTCAGCCTCATCGGACTGCTCGCCTACGTCGACGAGTGGACCGGCGCCCACACCATCGCCAGCCTCCAGGCCAACCTCCTGGACGCCTCCCGCACGGTCCTGTCCGACAAGGGCGTCAAGGAGATCGCCCAGCCGATCCTGCACGACGTGGTGCGCGGCGGCCGCCCCGACGTCATCTCCATCGGCTTCCTGTTCGCCCTGTGGTCGGGTTCCCGCGCGGTGAACGTCTTCATCGACACGATCACCGTGATGTACGGCCTCGACGGCGTCCGGGGCATCGTGAAGACCCGGATCGTCTCCTTCCTGCTGTTCATCGCCGCGCTGCTGATCGGCTCGGTGGCGCTGCCGCTGATGGTGGCCGGGCCGGACGCGGTGGTCCGGGTCGTGCCCTGGTCGGAGACGCTCGTCCAGGTCCTGTACTGGCCGGTCGTGATCGTCCTCTCCATCGTCTTCCTGACCACGCTCTACCACGTGTCCGTGCCGGTCCGCTCCCCGTGGATCGAGGACGTGCCCGGCGCGCTGGTCGCCCTCGCGATGTGGGTCCTCGGCAGCTTCCTGCTGCGCATCTACCTCACCCACACCATCGAGGGCGCGACCATCTACGGCTCGCTCGCCGCGTCCGTCGCCGTGCTCCTGTGGATCGGCGTGTCCGCGTTCGCGGTGCTGGTCGGGGCGGCCGTGAACGCGGCGATCGACCGCGTCTGGCCGGCCGCCGCGACGGCCGCGGCACGGGCGGCGAACGAGCGGCTGCGGGAGGCCCAGGTCGTCGAGTACGTCGCCCGCGCGGCGGCGGCGCGGGACTCCGACCCCGAGGACCCGGACATGCCGTCCGAGTTCCCGGAACGCTGGTCGCGGTTCCTGCCGCCCGAGGACGTCACCGCCCGCCTGCGCACCCATGTGAAGAGCAGCCATCCCCCGCACAAGCCGGAGGGATGACGGCCGTGACGGTTCGCGAGCGGCCGGGCGCGGGTCCGCCGTGGCCGCCCGCGCTGTGCGCCGCGCCCCCTGCCGGGCGCGCGTAGGCCGGCGCCGTGTACACGGAAAGGGCGTCCCGGCTTTCCGGTGCCTTCGCCTGGACGCATGCCACGGACGCGGGCGTGCCGGGCCGCGTGCTGCCCGACGGGTGCATGGACCTGCTCTGGCACGAGGGGCGGCTGCTGGTCGCCGGGCCCGACACCCGCGCGTACCTCACCGACGGGAGCGCGGGCGTGTGGGCGGGGCTGCGCTTCCGTCCGGGGGACGCGCCGGGGTTCCTCGGGGTGCCGGCGCACGAACTGCTCGACCGGCGGGTGGAGCTGGGCGACCTGTGGCCGGCCTCGGCCGTCCGGGGCCTGCGGGCCCGGGTCGCCGCCGCCGGCGACCCCCGCACCGCACTGGAGGAGATCGCGCTCGAACGTGCCGTGCCCGCCGATCCGTTGCCCGGCCTCCTCGTCGAAGCGCTCGGCGCGGGGCGCTCCGTGGCCGGCATCGCCGACGAACTCGGAGTGGGTGCACGCCAGTTGCACCGCCGTAGCCGGGCCGCCTTCGGCTACGGACCCAAGACGCTCGGCCGGGTGCTGCGGATGCAGCGGGCGCTGGCCCTGGCCCGGGCCGGGGTGCCGCTCGCCGAGACCGCGGCGCGGGCGGGCTACGCCGACCAGCCGCATCTCTCCCGCGAGGTAAGGGAGTTGGCGGGCCTGCCGCTGACCGGGCTACTCGGCTGACAGCGGCGCGAACAGGTCGACGCCGTTGCCGTCGGGGTCGTGCACCGTGGCGTAGCGCTGGCCCCAGAAGGCGTCCCACGGCTTGAGCTCGCCGTGGTGGCCGGCGCCGACCAGATCCTCGTACACCGTGTCCACCTCGGCGGGCGAGCCGCAGCGGAAGGCGAGCGACACACGGCCCCCGCCGGCCGGCCGCCGCCAGCCGGGGTGGAAGGAGCGGAGGGTCTCCTCGGTGTCCAGGGCCAGGGTGAGCCCGCCGGGCAGCTCGGCCTCGACATGGGGCTGTTCCTCGGCGTCGGGCGGGAAGTCCAGGCCGAGGCGGCGGTAGAAGGCGAGGGACGCGGCCAGGTCGGAGACGACCAGACCGATCACGGCGAATCGTGGAGTCATGCCGTCACCGTAGGCGGCGGCCCGGCCGGCGGTCTTGAACGGATCGGACACCCGGCCTCGGCCGGCATCGCACCGGACGGGTGTTCTGCACGGCCCTCGGACACGCCCGCGAGGCGTACCGGGATCCGGCCTCCCCGGCCCGCCCGTACGGCGGTCCGGCCTGGGCCGCACAGCTCGGCCAGTGACGTTTCTCCGGTGAACCCGGTCCGCCATTGGGGTGAGTAAAGCTCGCGCACGCAGAGAGTCACGTGTGTATCTAGAGATGCTCTTGTCTTGGCAAAGGGCTGTCGAGACGCGGAGGCCGGTCCGGCCTCCGCGCCACCCACCCACAGGAGGAGCCGGACCTTGACTTACGGGAAGAAGCTGCGCGAGCAGATCGCCGGGCCGGGGACCACCCCGCTGATCGGCGTGTACGACATGTACTCGGCGTCGATCGCGGCCAAGCACTACGACGGGATGTTCGTCTCCGGCTTCGGATTCGCCGCCTCGTACTACGGCCTGCCGGACATCGGATTCATCGCCTGGCCCGACATGGTGGCCTTCGTCCAAAGGCTGCGGGGCGCGTTCCCGCGCCACCACCTGCTCGTCGACATCGACGACGGCTACGTCGACCCCGAGGTCGCCTGCCACGTCGTGGAGGGGCTGGAGCGCATCGGCGCCTCCGGAGTGATCCTGGAGGACCAGAAGCGGCCCCGGCGGTGCGGGCACGCCGACGGCAAGCAGGTGCTGCCCCTGGACGAGTACCTGGAGAAGCTGGAGAAGGTCCTGGAGACCCGCACTGACCTGGTCGTCGTGGCCCGTACGGACGCCACGGACGAGCACGACATCCTGCACCGCGCGGAGCGGCTCGCCGCCACCGACGCCGACGTGGTCCTCGTCGACGGGGTGCGCAGCGAGGAGTGGATCCGCCGCATCCGCAAGGTCGTCGGCGACAAGCCGCTGCTGTTCAACCAGATCGCCGGCGGCAAGTCGCCCCGCCTCTCGCTCACCGAGCTGGACGACCTCGGTGTCGACGTCGCGATCTACTCCACCCCGTGTCTGTTCGCCGCGCACGAGGCGATGGACTCCGCGCTCGGCGACCTGAGGGCGGCGGACGGCCGGCTGCCCCAGGTGGACGCGGCGAGCGGGGTGGGCGTCAAGGCCTCCACCACCCTGCTGGAGCGCAACATCGCCCGGGACCGCCTGGAGGAGCCCGAGGGCGTGGGCGTGTGACGGGGCCGCGGCTGCGGGCGGCCGCGGTGGTGGCGGCCCTGCTCGGCGGGGCCGCGGCGCCGGCCCAGGCGTCCGGCGGCCTGATCACCGTGATCGACAACTCCCACGCGGACTCCGTCCTGGAGGTGGACCGCACGGCCAATCTCCAGACCGGCCGGGGCACGGCGGGCAGCGACCACGACGGCAGCGCCGTGGCCGCGATCCAGGCGCTGCTCGGCGAGCCGCTCCAGGACGACGACTGAGCCACCGGCCGGTGGTGAACCGCGCGACCGTGGTACGTGGTCGCGCGGTTCTCCTCGTTCCGGACGGGGGCGTGCTCGGTCCTGGTTCCGGAACGGGGTCGCGCTCGGTCCTGGTTCCGGACGGGGGCCTGTTCGGTCCTCGTTCGGAACGGGGACGTGCTCGGTCCTGGTTCAGGACGGGCGGTGGGCTCAGTCCTCGTTCAGGTCGGGGCGGCCGTTCTCGTCCAGCTCCACGTCCTCCTTCGGGTCGTGCTCGTCGATCGGGGCGGCCACCGCGGCGTGCTGGCGGGCCGGGGCGAGCGTGCGGGTCGTGGCGTGGGCGGTGCCCAGTGCCGTCGTGGTCAGGGCGGCTGCGGCGAGAGCGCAGGCAGCCGCCGTGCGCGGGGTGAGGTTCATACCCGGGAAACGATCTTGAGACCGGCCCGGTCACCGTCGTAGGGCCGAACGGGCAGCCGGGGGCGCGGTGCTCGCCCGCTCCACCAGCCGCGTCGACAGCTCCGTCCGGGTGCCCTCCGGGCGGTCCCCGTGCATCATCCGCACCAGCAGCCGCAGCGCCGTCGCCGCCATCTCCGACAGCGGCTGGCGGACCGTGGTCAGCGGCGGCGCCGCCCAGCGCGCCTCCGGCAGATCGTCGAAACCGACCACGCTGACGTCCTCGGGCACCCGCAGCCCGCGCTCGGCCAGCGCCGTGTACACCCCGAGCGCCATCCGGTCCGAGCAGACGAACACCGCGGTCGGCGGCTCCGGCAGGTCGAGCAGCTCGTGCGTACGGTGCCGGGCCGTGCCCTCGTCGAAGCTCGCGTGCCGCACGTACTCGCCGCGATGGCGCAGGCCCGCCGAGGCCAGCGCCGAGCGGTAGCCGGCCACCCGGGCGCCGCCGCACATCCTGCGCCGGCTGCCGGCGATCACCGCGATCCGCTCGTGGCCCAGGGCGAGCAGGTGCTCGGTCGCGGTCACCCCGCCCTGCCAGTTCGCCGCCCCGACGGAGACCACCCCGGCCGGCGGCTCGTGGACCGGGTCGATCAGCACGTACGGGATGCGGTGGTGGTCCAGCCAGGTGTACTGCGCCTGCGTCAGCTCGGCCAGGTTGAACAGCACCCCCGAGGAACCCCGCGCGGTGAGCTTGTCCAGCCAGTCACGCTCCGGCCGCCCCGGCCGCGTCCGGGCCGGCCCCGCCGACACGACGACCTCCAGCCCCGCCTCGTGCGCCGCCTCCTCCACCCCGTGCAGCACCGCGCCCGACCACGAGGTGTCCAGCGCGTGCACGACCAGGTCGATCAGGGCCGGTGCCTTCGTCGCGTCGAAGCGGGGCCTGCGGACGTAGCCGAGCCGTTCGAGCGCCTCGGTGACCCGGCGGCGGGTCTCGGGCGCCACGTCGTCGCGGCCGTTGACCACCTTCGACGCGGTCGGTACGGAGACGCCCGCCTCGCGGGCCACCACCGCCAGCGTCGGACCGGCCGCCGCCACGCTCGTACCCCCGGCACGGACCATGGGAACCCGCCTCTCCGGCCCGCCTTTGGGCCAACGAAAGTAACGAAAGTTGCGACCAACGCTGCTTCCGCGGTCTGCCTGCAAGCCGTGCAGTAAGCGCTTCCTACGATAGGTGCGCGCCAACACGGCGTGAAGACCTGGGAAATCGCGGGATCATCCCCGACGGAACTTTCGAAACTTCGAACAGGGGGCGGTCGGAATATTCGGGTATGCCCGCTGCGCCGCGCGGTTCGAGGAGGCGGGCGCCGCACGCGCGCCGGACGGCCGCGGGCGTTCACCCGGTCGCCGTGTGCGCCGGAATACCGGGGGCGGGTGTGGTGCTCTGTCTTTACCGGCGTACCGGAACGCGCGGCGGGAGGAGCTGGTGGGCGGATGACTGCGGACCGGACGGACCCGAAGGACCCCGTGGCCGAGACCCCGTACGGGGCGGTACGCGGCAGGTGGGAGCGTGGCGCGGCGGTGTTCCGGGGTATCCCGTACGCCGCCCCGCCCTTCGGGGAGCGCCGGTTCCGTCCGCCCGTGCCGCCCGAGCCCTGGGACGGCGTCCGGGACGCGGGCGCCTTCGGGCCGACGGCGCCCAAGCCGCCGTACTCGGAGGCGTTCGCGCAGTACCTCTCCGACCCGGTGATCCCCGGCGACGACTGTCTCAACCTCAACGTGTGGACCCCGGAGCCGGGCCCCGGTGCCCGGCTCCCGGTCCTGGTCTGGCTGCACGGCGGCGCCCTGACCAGGGGATCGTCCGCCGTACCCGTGTACGACGGGCACGCGTTCGCCCGCGACGGGATCGTCTTCGTCTCGGTCAACTACCGGCTGGGCGTCGAGGGCTACGGACTGTTCCCGGACAGTCCGCCCAACCCCGGTCTGCGCGACCAGCTCGCCGCCCTGCGCTGGGTCCACGACACCGTCGGCGCCTTCGGCGGCGACCCCGACCGGATCACCCTGTGCGGCCAGTCCGCCGGCGCCATCAGCACCGGCGCCCTGCTCGCCGCGCCCCAGACCCAGGGCCTGGTCCGCCGGGCCGTCCTGCAGAGCGGCGCGCCCGAGGCCGCGGAGCGCGACAAGGTACGGCGCATGGTGCGCCGGATGGCGGGCCGGCTGAGGATCCCGGCCACCGCCGAGGCGTTCGCCGCGGTCGACCGAGAGCTGCTGCTGCGCACCCAGGCCGAGGTGGGCCGGCTCAGCAGCCCGGTCCTCGGCGGTCCCGCCTTCGGGATCGTCCTCGACGGCGACCTCGTCCCGTGCGACCCGCTCCAGGCCCTCCTCGACGGCGGGGCCGCCCGGGGCGTCGACCTCCTGATGGGCTGGACCCGCGACGAGTACCGGCTCTGGCTGGTCCCCGGCGGCCTCGTCGACCACGTCGACCGGCTCGGCCCGGTCGCCTTCGCCGGCGCCATGGCCCGCTGCCACACCGGCCACGAGGTGCCCCGCGGCTACCGCGCCCTGCACCCGGAGGCGGGCCCCGCCGAGACCGTCGGCCAGATGGTCACCGACCACCTGCTCCGGCTGCCGCTGCACCGGCTGGCCGAGTCCCGCCCGGGCTCCGCCCACCTCTACGAGTTCGCCTGGCCCTCCAACCGCCCCGGCCTCGGCTCCTGCCACGCCCTGGAGCTGGGCTTCGTCTTCGACACCGGGGACGTGCCCGACTCGGCCCGGCTGGCCGGCGAGGGCGCCCCGCGGGAGCTGTGCGACGAGACGCACGGTGCGTGGGTCCGCTTCGCCGCCACCGGCGACCCCGGCTGGCAGGCCTGGGACGACACCCACCCGGTCCGGATCATCGGCGACGGGGAACCCCGTACCGCGTCCGGCCCCCGGGACGAGGAGTTCGCCCTGTGGACACCCGCCCCGGTCCCGCCCCCGGAACGGACGGCCGCACCGTCCCTCGCGGTACGCCGTCTGCGCCGCTCGATGGCAGCCGTGCGCCGCCACTGACCGCCCGCACCACCACCGGCGTACCGAGGCGGCAGGCGCACCACCCGTACGCCGAGGCGGCAGGCACCGGTCGGCCGTCTCCGCTGAGGGCGCGGGGAACCGCGCGGGTGACCCGCGACGACGGTCGGTCGCCCCAGCACGGTCCCCCCGTCCCAGTACGGCCCCGTCTCAGCACGGCCCCCCGTCTCAGCACAGCCCCCGCCCAAGCACGGCCCCCGCCCCAGCGCGGCCCCCTCGTGGCGGGCGGGCGGCTCTCAGACCGTCCGGGCGATCCCGGAGATCGCCTCCGGACCGACCCGGCAGCACCCTCCGATCAGCCGCGCCCCCGCGTCCCGCCACCCCGCCACCTGCTCCGCCGTGAACGTCGACCGGCCCGTCCACGCCCGGGCCCGCGCGTCCCACACCTCACCGCTGTTGGGGTAGACGACCACCGGCTTCCCGGTCACCCGCGCCGCCGCCCGCACCGCGAGGTCCACGTCCTGCGGCGCACAGCAGTTCACGCCCACGGCGATCACCTCGTCCACCTCGGCGGCCAGGGCGAAGGCCTCCTCCAGCGGCTGTCCCGCCCGCGTCCGCCCGTCCGCCACGCTGTACGACAGCCACGCCGGCACCCCCAGCCCGCGCACCGCCCGCAGCAGCGCCGCCGCCTCGTCCGCGTCCGGCACGGTCTCCAGCGCCAGCACGTCCGGACCCGCCCCGGCCAGCACCTCCAGGCGCGGCCGGTGGAACCGCTCCAGTTCGTCGACGCTCAGCCCGTACCGCCCCCGGTACTCGGACCCGTCCGCGAGCATCGCCCCGTACGGCCCGACCGACGCCGCCACCCACAGCGGCCGTACGATGCCCTCCTCCCGTGCCCGCCGGACCGCGTCACGGCCCAGCTCCACGCTGAGCGCGAGCAGCCGCGCGGCCTCCGCGTGGGGGATGCCGCGCTTGGCGAAGCCCTCGAACGTGGCCTGGTAGCTCGCGGTGATCGCGACGTCCGCGCCCGCCCTGAAGTAGGCCAGGTGCGCGTCGGCGACCGCGTCCGGCCGGTCGGCCAGCAGCCGCGCCGACCACAGCTCGTCGCTCAGGTCGTGCCCGGCGGACGCCAGCTGGTTGGACATGCCGCCGTCGAGCACGACCGTCCCGGCGGCGAGGGCGTCGGCGAGGGCGGGGGAGTTGTCGCTGGTCATGCCCCGACGCTAGTCGACACGGCACCGAACGCCCGATCCCGTCCACGGGACGAGCGCTCCGCCCGTCCTGCGGACACCGGCTCGGGCCGCACGTTTGGAAATCGCTTTCCCCCATGTCTCGTCAGACCCGTTGACCCACAGGTAACACGCCCTTACCTTTTCGGCGATCACAACGTTCGCCATACCACATGCCGTTCGGGATACCGGACGGCATGCCTTCCCCCGAGGAGCGTGTGTGAGATGAGACGTGCGTACGCGATCCTGCTCTCCGTCTGTCTGGCGGTGATCGGCGCCCTGGCCACCGCCGGCCCGGCCGCGGCCGCCTCCCAGACCGTCACCAACGGCACCCAGTTCACCGACACCTCGGGCAACGTCGTGCACGCCCACGGCGGCGGGGTCATCAAGGTCGGCAGTTACTACTACTGGTTCGGCGAGGACCGCAACTCCGACAACACCTTCAAGTACGTGGACGCCTACCGCTCCACCGACCTGAAGACCTGGGAGTTCCGCAACCACGTCCTCACCCAGTCCTCCGCCTCCGAGCTCGGCACCGCCTACATCGAGCGCCCGAAGGTCATCTACAACGCCTCCACCGGCAAGTTCGTGATGTGGATGCACAAGGAGAACGGCGTCGACTACAGCGAGGCCAAGGCCGCCGTCGCCGTCTCCGACACCGTCGACGGGAACTACACCTACCAGGGCAGCTTCCAGCCGCTCGGCCAGTACATGTCCCGGGACATCACCACGTTCGTGGACACGGACGGCACCGCCTACATGGTCTCGGCCGCCAACGAGAACTACGACCTGCAGATCTACAAGCTCACCTCCGACTACACCGCGATCGACAGCCTGGTCGCCAACCCGTGGGCGGGCGGCCACCGGGAGGCCCCGGCCCTCTTCAAGCGCAACGGCGTCTACTTCATGCTGACCTCGGGCGCCACCGGCTGGAGCGCCAACCAGCAGGAGTACGCCACGGCGACCTCCCTCGCCGGCCCCTGGACGTCCTGGACCAACGTCGGCGACTCCACGGCGTACAACTCCCAGACCGCCTACGTCCTCCCGGTCAGCGGCACTTCGGGCACCTCGTACCTCTACATGGGCGACCGCTGGGGCAACTCCTTCGGCGGCACGGTCAACGACTCCCGCTACGTCTGGCTGCCGCTGACCTTCCCGACCGACACCTCGATGTCGATGTCCTGGTACCCGGAGGTCTCCGTCGACACCGCCGCCGGCACCGTCAGCGGGACCAGCGCCACGTACAACACGCTGATCGCCCGGCACAGCAGCAAGTGCGCCGACGTGCCCAACCAGTCCCTCTGGGAGTCCGTCGCGATCAGCCAGTACACCTGCAACAGCGGCACCAACCAGAAGTGGTGGTTCAAGGACCTGGGCACCGGCTACTACGAGCTGATGGGCCGGGGCAGTTCGCTCTGCCTCCAGGAGAACGACACCACGGTGACCCAGGAGGACTGCACCGGCGCCACCACCCAGCAGTGGTCGGTGGTGACCTCCGGCTCCTACGTCAACATCAAGGCGCGCGCGAGCGGGGAGTGCCTGGACGTGAACGGCGCGTCCACCGCCAACTCGGCCGCGATCATCACGTACACCTGCAACAGCGGCACCAACCAGCAGTGGACACGCGGTAGCTGACGCGGTCAGCCGACGGGATTCCAGCCGTCCGTGCCCGCCAGGTACTTCTGGGCCGTGTAGGTCGCGGCCTGCGAGTCGGTGAGCTGCGGGCGGTTGGCGTTCACACCGGCACCGGCACCGGTGTTCGCGTACTCGAAGAACCGCGCGTCCTTCCAGGAGTAGCCGCTCATGTCGGTCCATGGCCCGGCGGTCTTCACGGCCGCCGGCAGAGCGGTCTGGCGGATCACCAGCTGGCCGACCGCGTCCGACGTCGGATGCCAGGGACGGCCCAGGTAGTAGGTGTTCGCCGCCGCGGAGCTGCTGATCGTGCTGCCGGTGATCAGGATGCCGTACGTCTTCGCCGAGTTGGTGTCGGGCGCGGCGAGGAAGCCGTTCAGGCCGCCCGCGGCGGCGCCGGAGTCGCGCAGCTGGATGTTGACCCGGTCGTAGACGGCCGTCGCGTTCCCGAAGACGAAGTCCACGTCCCCGGTGACGAATGACGAGGAGAAGTACTGCCGGTACTGGCCGGTGGCGGACGGCGCCCAGTTCAGCAGGGTGTCCTGGCGGCTGATGAACCGGTCGTTGCGGAAGGTCTGCCGGTCGCCCTGCGCGGTCACGGCGACGGCCTGGGTGTCGGTGATCTCCGGGTGGGCGCTCTTGTCGAAGGTGTTCTGCACCGTGAGACCGGTGACCGTGAGGTTGTTCGCCGAGAAGGTCGCCACCGAACTGCCCAGCGTGCCGTACTTGTTGCCCGCTGAGTCGGTGTAACCGGCGGCCCGGTCGTAGCTGATGACGACGTCCTCGGCGTTGCCGGTGGCGCCCTTGAGGGTCAGCCCGGTCTTGGTCACCGGCACGTCGACGGTCTCCTGGTAGGTGCCCTTCGCGACGGAGACCGTGTCACCGGCGGCGGCCGCGTTCACCGCCGCCTGGACGGTGGTGTACATCCCGGAGCCGTCCTTGGCGACGGTGAGGGTGGACGCGGCCCGGGCCGGGCCGGCCAGCGACACCACGGCGAGCCCGAGGGCGGCCGCGGTCCCGGCGGCGAGCGCCGCGGTACGGCGCCGGGCGGGTGCGGGGGGTTGCTCGTAGGAAGCGGTCATGCCCCCAGGTCGCCGCCCGGCGCCGCGGGGTTGCCGGTCTCAGGCCAGCAGGTCGATCGCGTCGATCGAGGTGCCGGCGCTGAGGAAGGACGTCGTGCCGGAGCCGCTCGCCACGTAGATCTTCAGCGTGTTGTAGGAGCTGGTGTCCGTCAGCCAGGCGGACGCCGGGACGCTGTACGTGAACGTGTAGTTGTTGCCCCGGTACGAGCCCACGGTCAGCGAACGGGTGCTCGGCTGGGTGGGCGGCGAGGGCACGGCCGAGGTCCAGGTGTCGTTGACGACGACCTGCGGCCGGCCGTTGGCGTAGGCCGTCGTCACCCCGATCCTGAGGGTGTGCGCGGCGGCGGCCTGGGCGGCGGTCAGCTTGAAGTACACGATGATCCCGCTGTTGACGTCCTTCCACAGGTAGCAGGGGAAGGCCGAGGTCTCGGTGCCGCTGCCGATCACCACGTTCCCGGTCCAGGACGAGGCCCGGACGTCCGAGGGATGCGCGTACGTCATCAGGTCGGCGTTCTTGAACCCGCTCGGCGTGCCGTCCCAGTTGTTGATCCGCCAGATCGCGGAGGCGTTGCTGGGATCGTTGGAGGAGGCGATGGCGATCGTGTTGAGCGTGGTGGTCGCGCCCGCCGTCACCGTCACCGAGCCGGTGTAGACGGCCAGTTCGCCCTTGAAGACGGTGAGGGTGTACGTCCCCGGCAGCACTCCCGCGATGGAGAAGTAGCCGTCCGAGGAGCGTGCCGAACCCCAGTACTGGGCAGCCGAGTTGGCGAGGCCCACCGTGTACGCGTACGCCGTGTCCCGGCCCGAGACGCCGACGCCCGCGACCCGGCCGCGGCCGCTCGCGGAGACGTATCCGGAGATGCCGAGCGAGTCGGCCCAGGAGGTGGTGAGGGTGCCCGGGTACAGCGAGGAGGAGGGCGCGCCGCCGTCGGTGAGGGCGATGACGTACGGGCCCTGGAGGCCGTAGCGCTCGGACTCGGTCTGGTTCTCGCCGTAGTACAGGATCTCGTACAGGCCGCCGCCGTCGGTGCTCTGGTGGCGCAGCAGGGAGCGGTAGAACGGGCCGCCGGAGGCCTTCTCGTGGTTGCTGCGCACGATCCACAGGCCCACGCTGCCGGTGGTCCAGCCGATGTAGTCGTAGTCCATCACCCGCAGCTTGGAGTAGTGCTTGGCGCGGGTCTGGCCGTCGGACTTCTCGAAGACGTCCGCGGACTCGATGACGGTGGGCGCGTAGGTGTAGGAGTCCGGCTCGTCGTTGAGGAACAGGCCGGCCTTGACGCGCACGATGTAGCGGGTGGCCGTGACCGACGAGTCGGCCTTGTTGGTCCACAGGTAGACGTTGTTCTCGCCGCTGCGGGCCGCGTAGTAGTGCTTCAGCGTGCCGTAGGCGACCGAGATCAGGATCGTGGTGCCGGACTGGGCGATGGTGACCGTGGAGGTGCCGAGGCCGGACTCGACGTGCGAGTTCTTGCCGCCGTAGCCCTGGTACTCGGTGCCCTTGTAGACCAGTGAGGTCAGGTCGCCGTTGGTCTTGCTGACCTTGAAGACGAGGCTGGCGCCGGTGTCGACGACGTAGTTGGAGCCGTCGTCGGACCAGCCGAAGGTCGCGGCCGAGGCGGTCTCGGCGAGCGGTCCGGCGAGGGCCGCGGTACCGGCGGCGGCTGCGCCGCCGAGGACGAAGGTGCGGCGTCCGAGCGGTCTCCCGTTGGATCCGGACATGGGGGTGCCTCCTTCGGTGGGGCGGGGTTGCGGGTGTCTGTGAGGGTGACAGTTGAATCGATTTCGCGAAAGGGCTTTCGCCTTCCCGGAGTTGGCAATCTTGCGAAATCGGTCCGAGGTCTAGAAAGCGCTTGCGAGTACCGGTACGGTCCCCGCCAGGCCATGTCGGAACGACGGAGGAGTCCCGAGTGAGACGTTTCAACGGTGTTCGCGTCGCCGCCCTCGCGGCGGCCGTTCTCGGCACCTGTCTGACGGTCGCGCCCGCCGCCCACGCCCACGACCGCCGGCCGCCGCTCGGTATCGAGAACTGCACCGCCACCGCCTGCCACTTCGACGTCCCGCCGGGCGACTACGACGTCACGGTCCGGCTCGGCGGCGACAGCGCGGCGGCCACCGCCATCAGCGGCGAGACCCGGCGCTCGCTGCTCCCGGAGACGGCCACCGCGGCCGGAGAGCGGACCACCCGCAGCTTCACCGTGAACGTCCGCACCCCCGAGGGCGAACCGACCGGCCCCGACGGAACTGCCGGCCTCGACCTGGTGATCGGCGGCTCGGCCCCCGCCCTCGCCGGCATCAGGGTCACCCCCGCCGCCCGGCACACCCGGCAGATCTTCCTCGTCGGCGACTCCACCGTCTGCGACCAGCCCGCCGACCCCTACTCCGGCTGGGGCCAGCAGCTCCCGCAGTTCCTCCGCAAGGGCGTCGCCGTCGCCAACTACGCCGACTCCGGGGAAAGTACGGTGACCTACCTCCAGAACCCCCAACTCTGGGGTACCGTCCAGCCGTTGATCCGTCCGGGCGATCTGGTCCTGATCCAGCTGGCGCACAACGACAAGACGACGGACGAGGCGACCTACCGCGCGAACCTCGAAACACTGGTGGCGGGCGTACGGGAGAAGGGCGGGCGGCCGGTGCTGGTCACGCCGATCGTGCGCCGCTGGTTCAATTCCGACGGAACGCTGAACAACGACACCGCGCTTCTGGTCAACGGGCTCGGCGTCAATCATCCTGAGGTGATCCGCTCGGTCGCCGCCGCCGAGGACGTTCCGCTGATCGACCTCACGGCGCAGACCAAGGCGCTGGTCGAGTCGCTCGGCACGGAGGGCTCCAAGGCGCTGTACCTGTACAACGAGAAGAAGGACAACACGCACACCTCCGCGTACGGCGCCACCGTCTACGCCGGCCTGGTGCGCGACGGGCTTCTCGCCCAGCACCTGGTGCCCCGCGCCACCGTGCGGGCCCACTGAGCCCCTGGGGCGTCCCGACCGGAACCGGGGCGCCCCAGGTTCGAACGGCACGAGCGAGAAAGAGCACCGATGCACCTGCCTCCCGAGGACCGCACCACCAGCCCGCGCACCGGCTGCACCCGGGCCCACTGGGAGGCCGCGGCCGACGCCCTGCTCGCCGCGGTGGAGCCGTACGCCACCGAGGACCGCGCCCTCTACCACTTTCCCGGCGACCGGGAGAGCTGGTCCGGCCGCCTCTCCGACGGCCTGGAGGGCTACGCCCGCACCCTGCTCCTCGCCGCCTTCCGCCGCGACGAGACCGCCCTCCAGCGCTACGCGGACGGCCTCGCCGCGGGAGTGTCGGGCGTCTGGCCGCGCATCGGCGACCGCGGTCAGCCGCTGGTCGAGGCCGCCTCGATCGCCCTCGCCCTGCGGCTGACCCGCCCGCTGCTGTGGGACCGGCTCGCCGACCCCGTCCGTCAGCGCGCCGCCGACTGGCTCGCCGACGCGCTCACCGCCGAACCCTGGCCCTGCAACTGGGAGCTGTTCCCGGTGACGGTCGGCGGCTTCCTGGCCGAGATCGGCCACGAGACCGAGGCCGCGGACAAGGCGGTCGGCCGCGGCCTGGAACGCATCGAGGACTGGTACGCCGGCGACGGCTGGTACACCGACGGCGACGGCCGCAAGTTCGACTACTACAACGGCTGGGCCATGCACCTCTACCCGGTGCTGCACGCCTGGCTCGCCGGCGACCCCGGACTCCTCGACCTCTACGGCGGCCGCCTCTCGCGCCATCTGGAGGACTACGCCCGGCTGTTCGGCGGCGACGGCGCCCCGATGCACCAGGGCCGCTCCCTGACCTACCGCTTCGCGACCACCGCCCCGCTGTGGCTCGGCGCGCTCACCGGCCGCACCCCGCTGGCCCCCGGCGAGACCCGGCGGCTGGCCTCCGGGGCGCTCGGGTACTTCCTCGACCGGGGCGCGGTGGACGACCGGGGTCTGCTGACCCTCGGCTGGCACGGCCCCGACCCCGCCGTCCTCCAGGGCTATTCGGGCCCCGCCTCCCCCTACTGGGCCAGCAAGGGCTTCCTCGGCCTGCTGCTCCCGCCGGAGCACCCCGTGTGGACGGCGCCGGAGGAACCGGGCCCCGCGGAGCGCGCCGACGCGGCCACCCCGATCGCCCCGGCCAACTGGCTGCTCCAGTCGACGAGTTCGGACGGTGTGGTGCGGCTGCACAACCACGGCAGCGAGGACGTCCGCTACGACCCCTACTACACCCGCCTCGGATACTCCACCGTCACCGAGCCCTCGGCCGCCCCCGACAACAGCGTGATCGTCGGCGGCGACCCGAGCCGCACCGGCATCGAGCCGCTGGGCGTGGGGGAGGGCTGGGCGGCCTCGCGGCACACCGTGTCCGAGGGCGTCACCGTGACCAGCGTGGTGATGGTCGAGGGCGCGGCGGAGGTGCGGGCGCACCTCGTCGCCGGAGCGGCACCCGGCACCCCCGTCCGGGTGACCGGCTGGTCCGGCCCCGATGCCGAACTCGTCCCGCTCCACGGCCTGTCCGAGGAGCTGACCGACGGCCCGACCGGGGCGACCGGCGATGCCCTGACCGGGGTGACGGGCGAGGGTCCGGCGACCCTCTTCGTGGCCCTCGCCCGGCTCACCCGGGACCCGGCCCCCCGGCCCCTCGCCGGCCTGGTGGCCGTGGAGGTGCGGGAGGAACGGGAAGTGGAGGTCCGCTGGGCGGGCGGCCGGCACGGTCGTCACCGGTTCACGGGGTGAGACGGGCGATCCGCAGGGTGGCCGTGGTCGGGGAGGCACCCGTGAGCGGGCTGCCGTAGCTCGGGGTCACGGGGGCGTAGGCCCAGCTGAGCGAGCCGTCCTTGAGCACCGCGATGTCGCCGGTGATCCGGGCGCTCACCACCTTGCCCGCGCCGACGAACGCGCCGCTCCAGTCGGTCAGCCGCAGATGGGTGCCGGTGAAGGTGCCGGTGAAGGTGCCGGACGAGCACGTGGCGTTCTCGGTGGCGGTCCGGTTCCACTCCCGGGTGTTGTTGTAACCCGCGGAGAGATAGGGGAACTCGGCGCTGAGGGCGACCCTCGTGGAGGTGACCTTCAGGGCCGGGGCGGTCGCCGCACCGGCGGTGGCGTACCAGGTGCCGGCCGGCAGACCGCCGGCGGCGAGGAGACCGATCCCGGGCTTGCGGAAGGCGCGTACCCGGCGATGACTCGTGGTGCGTGGTGCAGAAGTCATGCCCCGTGGTCGCCGCCGGCCTCCCGAAGGTTGCCTCCCGGCAGGGTCCGGCCGACCCGGTCCGCGAACGGGCCGGGGTGTTCGGCGGCGCCCAGGTGGCCGCCCGGGAACTCGGTGAAGGCGCCGCCGGTGTGCCGGGCGACGGACTCGGCTGTCCGGTGCAGGAGTTGGCCACGGGAGTCGATGCCTGCGGCCAGGGTGAGGCGGGGCAGCGCGGTCGCCGGCCGGTAGGCGGTGAACGGGGACAGGACATGGGCCAGGAAGACGGAGAACGGCGTCACCTCCGGTGCGTCCGGCCGCCCGGCGGCGAGTTGGCCGATCAGCTCGGCCCGCTGCCGTTCCCCGTCCGGCAGCAGGGTGACGCACGGCGGCTCGTGGGCGATGACGTGCCGCAGCCGGCCGGGGTGGCGGGCCAGCAGGTCCAGCGCGGCGACGGCGCCGGAACTGAGTCCGAGGACGTACGCCGTCTCGCCCTCCGCCAGCACCTCCGTGAGGACCCGGTGGGCGCCCTCGCTCCAGTCCGGCACCCGCTGGTCGGCGACGGGCTCGCCCAGCCGGCCGTGGGCCAGGCCCAGCGGGTCGTACGTCACCACGGTGAAGTCCGCGGCGAGGCGCTCCGTGAGCGGGCCCAGGCCCATCGGGTGGCCGGCGCCGCCCGGCAGGACCAGCAGGACGGGTCCGCCACCGGTGACGTCGTAGTACAGGTCGGACATGGGGGCCGTGCTCCTCACGGGGCGGGTGTCGACGAGGGCGGAGGGGAGAGGGGGAAGGCGGAGGGGGCGCGTGGGGCGGCCTGGGGCCGGGGCGTCAGCCGTTCACCCCCGTGTAGTGGTTCAGGGCCCAGCGCCAGAGGCGGCGGGCGGCCAGGTAGGCGAGGAGGCCGAGGAGGGGGGAGGCGGCGGCCAGCCAGTAGGGGGCGCCGGTGTCGTGGCCGTGCCCGGTGAGGACGGCCGCCGGGAAGTAGGCGACGAAGGCGAGCGGAAGGCCGTAGGTCAGGAAGCCGCCGACCGCCCTGGGCAGGACGTTGAGCGGGTAGCTGCCGAAGGTGCCGAGCAGGTCCTCCAGCCAGCGGCCCCAGTAGTCGGCGGCCGGGAACCGCAGGGAGGCCGAGGCGACCACCGTGAACAGGGCCGCCTCCAGGAGCATCCCGCCGAGGACCGCGGCGACCAGGTACGAGATCCGGCCCGGCGTCCAGTCCAGGTGGCTGCGGCCGAGCGCGCCCGCCATCAGGCCCACCGCCACCGTGAGGTCGCCGATCGCGTTGGTCGGGAAGTACTGGAGCTGCACCTGGCGGTAGACCGGCATCGGGCGGAGCAGGTACGCGTCGATCTTGCCCTCCTGGATGTGCTGGCCCAGGCCGTGCACCCGGCCGAGGAAGAGCACGAACAGGCCGTGCGCCAGCATCCGGGTCGCCGGGATGAGCAGCACGTCCGAGCTGTCCCAGCCGCCCATCCCGCTGAACCGGGTCAGCAGCACGGTGGCGAACACGATCACCGACACCTGCCAGACCGCGCCGATCGCGATCATCATCAGGAACTCGGCGCGGTACTCCAGCTGGGCACGGAAGTTGAGCCGGGTGATCCGCCACATGATCCGTACGGCGTTCATGGACGTCAGCCTCCCTGGGACACGACTCGAAGGGCGGCCCGCCGCCACAGGAACCGGGTGAGGAGGCAGAGCGCCGCCACCCAGGCCGCCTGGACGCCGAGCTGGAAGCCCGCCTCGGACAACGGGATACGGCCGACGTACAGCGACAGCGGCACGTTCAGCGAGGCCTGGAACGGCAGCAGGGAGCTGAGCGTGCGGAACCAGTGCGGGAAGAACCACAGCGGCGCGTACACCCCGGACATCAGGTTCTGCGCGAAGATCAGGATCAGCAGGGCCGCCGTGTTGCGCAGCGTCCAGAAGCACAACTGGTTGATGAGCAGCATGACGTAGTGCAGGACCCACTGGCCGAGCACGAGGCTCACCGCGAACACCCCGGCCACCGCGGCCGATCCGGGCGGCCGGACCACGCCCGCCGCCAGGCAGACCGCGAACCCGGCCGCCGCCCACACGAACCCGTACAACTGCTCGCCCAGCGCGCGCAGGGCGTAGTAGCGCTGCGGGGAGAGCGGGCGCAGGTACCAGTAGACGATCGTGCCGTAGTACATGTGCTGCACGACCGTGTCCCGGGCCGCGTACTGGTCCAGCTCCCGCAGCCGGGAGGCGAGCACGGCCAGGACGGCGAAGGTGACCGCCTGGTCGCGGGAGAGTCCGGCCGTCGGGCCGGTCCGGGCGTACAGGCCGTGCCACAGGGACGCGACCAGCACCACCTGCACGGTCAGCCGCAGCAGGGCCGCGGTGATGCGGGGCGGGGTGTACAGCTCGCCGAGGGGGGTGACCCGGCCGGCCCGCCAGGCGTAGGTGAGGGACATCGTCACACCGCCTCGGCCTCGGCGCGGGCCTCGGCGTAGGCCGCCCGCATGACGTCCTCCAGGTCGGCCTCGTCGACCGCGACGCCGGTCACCTCGTACCGCTGGATGACCAGTTTCAGCGCCTGGTGGACGGTGGGCGCGGCCGCGCCGTCCGGGCCGAAGACCACCTGCGGGCCGTCCCGCCGCACCAGCGTGATGCCCGGCAGCGGGCCGACCGGGGTGTGCGGGTCGGCGAGCGTGGCCCGCACCTGCCAGGTCGAGCCGAAGCCGCGGCGGATCTCGTCCAGGGTGCCGTCCAGCACCAGCCGCCCGTGGTTGACCAGCACCACCCGCTCGGCCAGCCGCTCCACCTCGGTCATGTCGTGCGTGGTCAGCAGCACGGTGCGGCCGCGCTCGGAGACCTGGTGCCGGAGGAACTCGCGGACCTGCTCCTTCACCACCACGTCCATGCCGATGGTCGGTTCGTCGAGGAAGACGACCGGCGGGTCGTGCAGCAGCGCGGCGGCGAGGTCGCAGCGGACCCGCTGGCCGAGCGAGAGGTGCCGCACCCGGGTGTCCCAGAACGCGGAGAGTTCGAGCAGGTCGTCGAATTCCGCGAGCCGGGCCGCGTGTTCGGCCCTGGGCACCTCGTAGATGTCCCGCAGGATGGAGAACGACTCGCGCACCGGCAGGTCCCACCACAGCTGGGTGCGCTGCCCGAACACCGCCCCGATGTTGCGGGCGTTGCGCTCGCGCTCCCGGTAGGGGACCACGCCCGCGACCCGGGCCTCGCCGGAGGTCGGGGTGAGGATGCCGGTGAGCATCTTGATGGTGGTCGACTTGCCCGCGCCGTTCGGGCCGAGCAGGGCGAGGAGTTCGCCCGGGGCGACGTCGAAGGTGATGTCGCAGACCGCGTGCTTCTCGACGCGCTCCGGGTTGACCAGGGACCGCAGGGCGCCCGCGAGACCCGGGCGCCGGACGGTGGTGTGGAAGGTGCGGGACAGGCCGCGGACCTCGATGCTTCCGGCCACGCTGGAGGACTCCCTCGTTCCGTGCACGACGTACGGCCGGCCGGCTTGGGAGGCCGACCGGCCGCGGATACGTCTCGACGGTCGCAGAGCGCCGAGGAGCCCGGCAATGGATTTATGGACCCGCGGTTTGGACTATTCGATCACCGGGCGGCGGACCCGGCACGGCCGGCGCGTGCCGGGTTGCGCTGCCCGACGGACCGCAGCGCGCCCTCCAGCGCGAAGGTGGCCGCGCCCAGGCTGACCGGGTCGGTGGGGATGGGCGAGAGGACGATCTCGGTGGCGGCGAACGGCCGCCCGAGCGCGTGCCGTCGGACCGCCTCGCGCACTTCTGCCAGCAGCGGTTCGCCGAGCCGGCGGGCCACCCAGCTGCTGAGCACGACGAGTTCGGGGTTGAGCAGGTTGACCAGGTTGGCGATGCCGGCGCCGATGTAGCGGGCGGTGTCCTTGACGACCTCCAGGGCGGCCGGGTCGCCGTCCGCCACGCCCCGGGCCAGCGCGTCGATGGTGGCCGTCTGGTCCTCGGGGTGCAGCAGCGGGCTGTCCGGGCTCAGTTCGCGCAGGTTGAGCATGATGCCGGGGGCGCCGACATAGGTCTCCACGCAGCCGTGGTTGCCGCAGTGGCACAGCCGCCCGTCCAGCACCAGCGTGGTGTGGCCCCACTCGCCGGCGCTGTTGCTCACCCCGCGGTGCAGCCCGCCGCCGAGCGCGAGCCCGGCCCCGACCCCGGTGCCCAGGTTCACCACCACGGTGTCCCCGCGCCCGCGCGCCGCCCCGAACCACTGCTCGGCCACCGCGCAGGCGCGCAGCGGGTTGTCCAGGTGGAGGGGGTAGGCGATGTGGTCGGCGAGCAGGTCGAGCAACGGCACGTCGTGCCAGTCCCAGTTGGGCGCGTACTCGGCGACGCCCGTGTGCCGGTCGACCTGCCCGGGCACGCTCACCCCGACGCCCAGCACCCGGGCGCCCTCGACACCGGCCTGGGCGACCACCGAGCCGACGGCGGCGGCCACATGGCCCACCACCTGCCCGGGGCGGTTCTCGCCGGGGCGCATGTCCTCCTCGGCGCGGGCCAGCACGTTCAGCGCGAGGTCGAACAGCTCGACATGGACGTACGTCTCCGCGATGTCGACGCCGATCAGGGCGCCGCCCGACGCGTTGACCGCCACCAGCCCCCGGGGCCGGCCGCCCGCGGAGTCCTCGAAGCCGACCTCGGTGATCATCCGCAGGTCCAGCAGCTCGCCGACCAGGGTGGCGACCGTGGCCAGGCTCAGTCCGGTGGCGGCCGCCAGCTCCTGCCGGGAGGTGGGCGACTCGGCGATGATGTGCCGCAGCACCTCGTAGCGGTTCGCGGTGCGGATGTCCCGTGATGTGTGCTTCACGCGGTGCAAGGCTATGGGCTGCGGGGACTTTCGACAAGGTATTGAAAAAAGGGCTTTATTAAGTCGCCCTCGCGTCAGCCCCCGGGCTCACCGGGCCGGCCGCCAGGCCACCCGCCCGGTACGCCCGGCGCCTCACCCGTCCAGTACATCCTGTACGAAGGGGTTCGTGAACTTCCCACCGGGGTCCAGGCTCCGGGCCAGCGCGCGGAAGTCGTCCAGCCTCGGGTAGCGGCCGCGCAGCGCCGTGCCGGACGCGGTGTACACCTTGCCCCAGTGCGGGCGCGGGTCGAACGGCTCCAGCGCCTCCTCCAGCCGCCGCACCACCGGCAGCACGGCCGCCGTGTCGTCGACCCAGGTGAAGTGCAGGGCGACCGAGTCCCGGCCGTGGGCGGGGCTGAGCCACTGCGGGTCGGCGGCGACGGTGCGCACCTCGCAGGTCCGGAGCACGGGCGCGACCGTGCGCCGGATCGCGTCGACCGCGTGCAGCGCGTCGAGCGCCGCCGCCCTCGGCAGCAGGTACTCCGACTGGAGCTCGTCCCCGCTGCTGGGCGTGAACTGAGCCCGGAAGTGCGGGAGCCGCTCGTACCAGGGCCCCGCCACCCCGAACTGCTGTGTGCAGTTGGTGCCCGGCATGCCCGGCACCGGGTGCATCGCCTCCGTCGCGGGCCGGGCCCACCCGAACTCCGCGGCCGGCCGGTCGGTGCGCCGCTTCACCCACACCTGCCTGAAGCCCGGCTCCCGCCAGTCGGTGAACAGGCTCACGCTGTACGCCGCCCCGGCCACCGTCTCGAAGTCCAGCCCGTCCAAGGGGAGTTCGACGTACACCGTCTGCTCGACCGCGTAGGCCGGCTCCAGGTCGAGGGTGAGCGCGGTGACGACGCCGAGCGCGCCCAGCGAGGTCACGGCGCCGTCGAAACGCGCGTCCCCGCGCGCGACGACCTCCGTCGAGCCGTCGGCGAGGAGCAGCTCCACCTCCCGGACGGGCGCCGCGAGCGGCCCGTTGGCCACGCCCGAGCCGTGGGTGCCGGTGGCGACCGAGCCGGCCACCGAGATGTGCGGCAGCGAGGCCATGTTGGGCAGCGCGAGGCCGTGCTCGTGCACCGTGCGGGCCAGTTCGGCGTAGCGCACCCCGCCCGCGACGCGGACCGTGCGGGCCGCCGTGTCCACCTCGATCGCCGGAGGCAGTCCGGCGATCGAGACCAGCACGCCCTCCGGGCCCGGGTCGGCCACGCGGTTGAAGGAGTGGCCGCTGCCCAGCACCCGTACCCGCGGGCTCCCGGCCACCAGGGCCCGCAGCGCGGCGGGCGTCTGCGGCCGGTGGAACTCCTTCGCCGTGTACGTGATGTTGCGCGCCCAGTTGGTGACCGTCTGCGCCGAATCCGTCATCTGTGTCGTCCCATCCCTGTCGTGCTCCGGGGAGCCCCTGTGCGTTGACCCTCTCATTCGCCGGGACCTACGGTAGAGACCGGTTGCTATCCGCGCGTCACCGAGCCGGAAGGTCACTTCCTTGCCCGAGCGTCTCCAGGCAGTGTTCGCCATGACAGCCGAGAACGTTCCGCACGTCTTCCCGCCCGAGGTGCTCGCTCGGCTGCGCGAGCACGTAGAAATCGATACCACCGTGGTGGTGCGCGACGTCACCGACCCCCGGGCGCGGGAGGCGCTCGCCCGCGCCGAGGTCCTCGTCACCGGCTGGGGCTGCCCGGTGCTCGACGCGGCGGCCCTGGACACCGCGCCCCGGCTGCGCGCGGTGCTGCACGCCGCCGGCTCGGTCAAGGGCTTCACCACGCCCGAGGTCTGGCGGCGCGGCATCGCGGTCTCCTCGGCCGCCGCCGCCAACGCGCTGCCGGTCGCCGAGTACACCCTCGCGATGATCCTGCTCGCCGGAAAGGACGTCTTCGCCCTCCGCGACCGGCTGCGCGGGCAGCGGTCCTTCCCGTACGGCGAGATCGTCCCCGGCATCGGCAACTTCCACCGCCGCGTCGGCATCGTCGGAGCCTCCCGCATCGGCCGCCGCCTCATCGAACTCCTGCGCCCGTACGACCTGTCGGTGACCCTCGCCGACCCGTACGTCGACGGGGCGGAGGCCGCCCGGCTCGGCGTACCGCTGCTGCCGCTCGACGAACTGCTGCGCACCTCGGACGTCGTCACCGTGCACGCCCCCGAGACCCCCGAGACCCGGCACCTCGTCGGCGCCCGCGAACTCGCCCTGATGCCGGACGGATCGGTGCTGATCAACACCGCGCGCGGCTCCCTCGTCGACCACGACGCCCTCGTCGGGGAGCTGCGCGCCGGGCGGCTCGCCGCGATCCTCGACGTGACCGACCCCGAGCCGCTGCCCGCCGGCTCCCCGCTCTTCGACCTCCCGAACGCCTTCCTCACCCCGCACCTCGCGGGCTCCCAGGGCAACGAACTGGCGCGGCTCGGGCTCACCGTCGTCACGGAGGCGGGGCGCCTGCGGGCGGGCGAGGAGCTGCTGCACGCGGTCGACCACTCGGCGCTGGACCGGGCCGCGTGAGGACCGTCTCGTAGGGTGACCCGACACACGGTCCGGCATACGGTCCGACACGCGGTCCGGTACGCATTCCGGTACCCGGTCCGGTACGCATTCCGGTACGCATTCCGGCACGCATGACGAAGGGGGCCGAGCGGTGGCGAAGCGGACGCACCCGGCGTCGAACGGGGACGCCTCGACGGTGCGGGACGTGGCCGCGCGGGCCGGGGTCTCCGCCTCGACCGTCTCCCGGGTGCTGGGCGGCACCTACCCGGTGGCCGCCGCCACCCGCGCCAGGGTGGTCAAGGCGATGCGCGAGCTGGACTACGTGGTCAACGCGCACGCCCGCGCGCTGGGCGGGGCCACCAACAACACGGTCGCCGTCGTCGTCGACGACGTCACCGGCCCGTTCTACGCGCACATCGCCCGCGGGGTCGAGGAGCAGGCCTCGGCGGAGGGGCGGCTGTGCATGCTCTGCACCACGCACGGCGACCCCGGGCGCATCCTCGCCGTCGTGGAGACCATGCGGGAGCAGCGGGCCGACGCGGTGATCGTGGTGGGCGGCGCCCCGGAGGACCCGGCCTACCGCGACCGCATGATCCACTTCGCGCACGCCCTGGACCGCGCCGGGTCCCGGCTGGTGCTCGTCGGCAGGCCGCCGCTCGGTCCGGGCGTCCCGGCCACGGTCGTCGACTACGACAACGAGGGCGGCGCCTTCGCCCTCACCGCGCATCTGCTCTCCGGCGGCCACCGGCGCATCGCCTACCTGGGCCGCGTCCCCGGCCTGTCCACGAGCGTCCAGCGCCTCGCCGGCTTCACCCGCGCCCATGCACTCCTCGGCCTCGCACCCGACCCCGAACTCGTCGTCGACGGTGTCTTCTCCCGCTCGTACGGCTACCGGGCGGCCCGTGAACTCATGGCCTCCGGAAGGGAGTTCACGGCGGTCTTCGCGGCCACCGACATGATCGCCGCGGGGGTGGTCCAGGCACTGCGGGAGGCCGGCCGCCGGATCCCCGACGACGTGGCGGTGGCCGGGTACGACGACATCCCGGTCGCCCGGGACGTCCACCCGGCGCTCACCACCGTCCACGTCCCCCAGGAGGAACTGGGCCGCGCCGCCGTCCGCCTCTCGCTGCACCGCGACGAGCTGCCCGACGGACAGCACCTGGTGCTCGGGACGCATGTCGTGCTCCGGGAGTCGACGCGACAGGCCGGAGGCGGCTGAGCGGGACAGGCGTTCTGCGGATTTCGTTGCCGAGTGGGTGCATCGTTGTCGTAATGGTCGATCCTATGGCTATATGGCCGCGATATCGGTAGCGTGCCGTCATGGCTCCCGATGCGCTGTCCCCGCACCTCCCCGTCACCGACCTCACCCGGCACCGCCGGCTGCGCGAGCAGGGCAGTGTCGAGCGGGCCGATCTGGAGGCGATCCTGGACGCCGGGTTCGTCTGCCACCTCGGGGTGGTGACGGACGGCCGTCCGCTGGTCGTGCCGACGGTATACGGGCGCGACGAGCGGCAGCTGTACCTGCACGGCTCGGTCGCCAGCCGCAGCCTCGCGGGCGGTACCCCGGTCTGCGTCACCGTGACCCACGTCGACGGGCTGGTGCTGGCGCGGTCGGTCTTCGAGCACGGCGTCAACTACCGCAGCGCGGTGATCCACGGCACCGTCCGCAAGGTGACCGACCCGGAGGAGAAGCTGACGGGCCTGCGCCTGCTCACCGAGCACTCGGCGCCCGGCCAGTGGTCGTACGCCCGCGGCCCCAGCCGCAGGGAGCTGGCCGCCACCACCCTCCTCGCCCTCTCCCTGGCGGAGGCCTCCGTCAAGATCCGTACCGGTGCCCCGGAGGACGGCGCCGGACCGGACGCGGAACGGGGGCTGTGGGCCGGGACCCTGCCCCTGGCCAGCACCTGGGGCGCGCCGGTCGCGGACCCGGCACTGCCCGCGGACACCCCCGTACCGGGACACATCGCACGCCGTGAGGGGACCCGGCACGGCTGACGGCGGAGCGGGGGCATACCGTGAGGAGTCGAACGCCTGAGCCGGGAGGAGACACGGGATGGGCAGCCGCACCGCGCTGGTCGAGGATCTGATGGAGAGGTTCCCGTACGTACCACGGGAAGCCGTCTTCAAGGAGGACCTGCTCCGGGGCGGTGTCGCCTTCGACCCGTCCGCGCTGAGCGACAACGAGGGGGGCGAGGTCAAGCCGAAGTCCTACTTCATCTTCTCCTTCGACCACGGCACCCTGCCCGAGCTGGGCGAGGCCGCGCTGCGCCGGCCGCCGGAGGAGATCATCCTCACCGGCGGCCCGTACGACCTGCGCCGCACCGTGGTGTCGGTGCGGGTGAACCCCGCCTCGCCCTACCGCGTGGCCGCCGATGAGGAGGGCGTGCTCGGGCTCTACCTCGACGGCGCGCGGATCGCCGACGTCGGTGTGCCCCCGATGCCGGAGTACTACCGGCACAAGCTCGCCAACGGGAAGTCCGTGATGGAGGTCGCCCCGACCATCCAGTGGGGTTATCTGATCTACCTCACCGTCTTCCGGGTCTGCCAGTACTTCGGCGCCAAGGAGGAGTGCCAGTACTGCGACATCAACCACAACTGGCGCCAGCACAAGGCGGCCGGGCGGCCCTACACCGGCGTCAAGGACGTGGAGGAGGTGCTGGAGGCGCTGGAGATCATCGACCGCTACGACACCGCCAAGGCCTCCACCGCCTACACGCTGACCGGCGGCGCGATCACCAAGACCGTCTCCGGACGCGACGAGGCCGACTTCTACGGCCACTACGCCAAGGCCATCGAGGAGCGCTTCCCCGGCCGCTGGATCGGCAAGGTCGTCGCCCAGGCGCTGCCGAAGGACGACGTCCAGCGGTTCAAGGACTACGGCGTGCAGATCTACCACCCCAACTACGAGGTGTGGGACGAGTACCTCTTCAAGATGTACTGCCCCGGCAAGGAGCGGTACGTCGGCCGCGACGAGTGGCACCGGCGGATCCTGGACTCGGCGGAGATCTTCGGCGCGCGCAACGTGATCCCCAACTTCGTCGCGGGCGTGGAGATGGCCGAGCCGTTCGGCTTCAAGACGGTCGACGAGGCCATCGCCTCCACCACCGAGGGCCTGCGCTTCTTCATGTCGCACGGCATCACCCCCCGGTTCACCACCTGGTGCCCGGAGCCCACCACCCCGCTCGGCAAGGCCAACCCGGCGGGCGCCCCGCTGGAGTACCACATCCGGCTGCTCCAGGCGTACCGGCAGACGATGGAGGACTTCGGCCTCTCCTCCCCGCCCGGCTACGGCCCGCCCGGCCCCGGCCGCGCCGTCTTCTCCGTCAGCTCCTTCATGGACAGCCTGCCCGCGCAGGCGGAGGCGCCCGCGCAGGCCCCGGCACAGCCCTGAACCGGCCCCGCCCGGCGGGCCGGCGCACGGGAGACACAAGAGACCGACGGGAACGGTGAGTCGAATGATGGTCGCCGTCCGTACAAGAGGGCGGAGTCGTGGGCCACGGCGGGCACGAACGCGTTCTCCGAACGGACGGACGGCTGAGTACGGCGGGTTGACGCGACGCCGGTAACCGGTGATATGAGGTGACGGGCGGAGTCCGTCGCACGACCGCCGGTAACCGGTTTTGAATATGCCGCTTGTCAGTTGTGCAGGAGACGTGAAAAGCTCGGGCCCTGCCGCGAGGTTCCCCCCAACTCCATTGCCGATATGGTGAGTTGACCTCGCTTTCGATGCAGGAGACCCATGCCCGACCTGCCGACCCCTCAGGACGCCGCCGAGGCAGCGCTGTTCTCCGAATGCTGGGACGCGGTGCTCTCCTACGCCGACCTGTGCACGTCCGGCTCTCTGACGGCCAATCAACTGGCCACCGAGGCCTTCGCGCTCGGTATGCGCGAGGCCCGTGACGCGGACTTCACACCGCTCCGCAGCACCGGACGGCGCGCCGCCCGGCTGCCCATGATCCCGCTGCTGCTCACCGCCGTACGCAACACGGCCGCGAGCTGGGAGGCCGACGGGCTGGGCCACAAGCTCGACCCGGACCTCAGGCTGTGGCTCAACTCCGAGAAGGCCGCGCGCTATACGGGCATGCCGCTGGCCCGGCCCGTCGCGCTGCGCGGCCTGCGCGACATGCAGGAGGCGGACGCCTCGCTGCTGTGGCTGGCCGAGGTCGAGGCGCTGCCGCTGTCCTCCGTGGCGCGCCGGCTCGGCCTCGATCCGGCCGTCGCGGGCGAGGAACTGGAGCAGGTGCGCGGTCTCTTCCGGGACCGCTGCCACCGCGCCCACCTCGACACGCCGATGGACGCGGAGTGCCGCAGCTACGCCCGGCTGCTGGACGCGGTCACCCGCTCCGCCGCGGCCGACACGCCCGACGACCTCTCCCGGCACCTCGCCACCTGTGTGCAGTGCGCCGAGGCCGCCGCCTGTCTGCGGCTGCACGGCGGCGGACTGCCCGCGGCGCTCGCCGGCGGGGTCATCGGCTGGGGCGGCCTCGCCTACCTGGAGCGCCGTCGGCGGGCCGCCGAGGTACGCCTCGGCGCGGGCCGCCCGGGCGGCCCGGAGAGCGACGGCGGCGACCCCAAGGAGGGCGCGGGCCGCAGCAAGGTGCTGCGCCACGGCCTGTTGGGCGCGGCGGTGCTGATCTCGCTGGTGGCGCTCGGCGTGTCGATGATGCCGATGGACGGCGGCTCCGGCGACGACACGGCCGCCGCCTCCCAGGAGGACCGCCAGCCGGTCGCCGACCCCACCGTCGTGGTCCCGTCGGCCGATCCGACCCCCAGCCCCTCGGCCTCCGCCGAGCCCTCCTCCTCGGCCACCGAGGGCAAGCCCGGCCACAAGAACCCGGACCCGGAGCCGCAGGGCACCTCCACGTCCACGGCGAGCGGCGGCCACCAGGCGACCGACCCGGCCACGTCGACGGCGGCCTGCCGGGTCACCTACGACCTGGTCAACCAGTGGAACGACGGCTTCCAGTCCACCGTCACCGTCACCACCACCCAGGCACTGGCGGGCTGGCGCGTCCAGTGGTCCTTCCGGGACGGCCAGGAGGTCACCCAGATGTGGGACGCCACCGTCAGTCAGAGCGGCTCCCGGGTCACCGCCAACGCCGCCGCCTACAACCAGTCGGTCTCCGCCGACGGCAGCCTCTCCTTCGGCTTCCTGGGCACCTGGAGCGGCAAGAACTCGGAGCCGTACGGCTTCACCCTGAACGGCGAATCCTGCACGACGAGCTGAGCGTCTCGCGAGACCGGCGGCCGGGTGGACCCAAGAGGGTGGGTCCACCCGGCCGTTGACGCTCCGTCAGCGATCTCGGGGTCCGCTCAGCACTGCGACTTGTAGAAGTACTTGCTGACCGACGGGTCGTTCATGTTGTCCTTCGTGATCGCCACCATGTCCGTGCCGATCGACTTGCTCACCGGCTTGCCCTCGAAGGCCGCGGCGAGCTGGTCCACCGCCTGCCGGCCGATCGCCGCCGGGTCCTGGGCCACCAGCACCTGGAGGGTGCCCGCCTTGAGCGCGGCCACCTCGTCGGGCTCGGCGTCGAACGCGGCCACCTTCACCGTGCCCTGCTTGCCGGCCTGCTTCAGCCCGGTGGCGATGCCCGTACCGGTGTTGGTGTTGCCCGCGAACGCCCCGCCGAGGTCCGGGTGGGCGGCGAGCGTGGACTGGATCTGGGAGGCGGCGGTGGCCGGCAGGTCGTTGTCGTAGAGCGTGGGCAGCACCTTGATGTCCGGGTACTTGGCCATCTCCTCGGTGAAGCCCTTGATCCGGGCGTCGGTCGTCGACACGCCGGGCTTGACGCTGATGACGACGACCGAGCCCTTCTCGTCCATCAGCTTCGCCAGCGCGTCGGCCGCCACCCGGCCGCCCTTCTCGTTGTCGGAGGAGATCCGGGTGATGCCCACCGACGTGTCGGTCACCGTCGTGTCCACCAGGGCCACCTTGGTGCCCGCCGACTGGATCTGCTTCAGCGACGGCGTCAGCGCGCCGGTGTCGACCGGCGAGATCAGCAGCCCGTCCGGGCGGGCCGCCGCCACCGAGTCGAGCAGCGGCCGCTGCACCGACACGTCCCACTGCGCGGAACCGTCGGCCGTGAAGTCCATCCCCTTGGCCTTGGCCTCGCGCTGCGCCGCACAGGTCATGGTGATGTAGAAGGGGTCGCTCTTCACCCCCGTGATCAGCCGGACCTTCTTGCCCGCGGCGCCGCCCGAGCCCCCCGAGCCGCCGGAGTCGTCGGACGAACCGCACGCCGAGGCCGCGCCCAGGGCCAGGACCGCGCCCACCGCGACCAGCAGCCGGCGCCTGCTGCGAATGCTCACCATCACAGAGTTCTCCTTCGTCACGAGCGATTCAGTCGTGCCTGGTCGTGCGCGGATCCGTCAGGTGCGTTCCCGTCGTGTGCGATTCCGTCCCGCGCGTGCCCGTCCTGCGCGTTCCTGTCCTGCGCGTGCCCGTCCTGCGCGTTCCTGTCCTGCGCGTTCCCGTCCTGCGTGTCTCCGTCATGCGCGTTCCCGGGTCGTGCGGCGCAGCTGGTCGATGTAGACGGCCACCACCAGCACCACGCCCACCGCCACGTCCTGCCAGTACTGCTGGACGCCGATCACGATCAGCCCGGTCGTCAGCACCGCCGGGATGAAGACACCGATCACCGTGCCCAGCACCGAACCGCGCCCGCCGAACAGGCTCGTGCCGCCCAGGACCACCGCGGTGATCACCTTGAGGTTGTCGGTGGAGTGCCCGGCGATCGACGTGGTGCCGTACGAGGCCAGCCACATCACCGCGCCCAGCCCGGCCAGCAGCCCCATCAGCCCGTACACCTTGACCAGATGGCGGCCCACCGGAATGCCCGCCCGCCGTACCGCCGTCGGGTTCGAGCCGATGGCGAGCGTGTGCTCCCCGAACCGGGTGGCGCCCAGCACCGCGCCGAAGACCGCGGTGACCACGGCCGCCAGGACCACCATCCAGGGGATGCCGAGCAGCTTGCCGAAGCCGAGGCTGTTCTGGAGGTGGGCGGAGGCCGCACCGGCCGGGTCCTGGCCGCCGGTGGCGAGTTCGGCGATCCCCAGCGCCGCGCCGAGCCCGCCGAGCGTCACGATCAGCGGCGGCACCTTGCCGGTCGCCACCACCGCCCCCTGCAGCGCGCCCCACGCCGTGCCCACGGCCAGCGCGATGACGACGCAGACCGCGACCGTGCCCCAGCCCGAACCGGGCCCGCCGTGATGGATGTTGTACTCGCCCGCCGCCACCGCGGCCAGCACCAGCACCGACCCGATCGACAGGTCGATGCCCGCGGTGATGATCACGAACGTCATGCCGACGCCGAGCACCAGGTAGATGGCCGCGTTCACGGCGATCTGGGTGATGTCGTACGTGGTGAAGAACTTGCCCGGCGCGGCGATCGTGAAGAACGCGACCAGCGCCACCAGGATCACGAAGGTCCACAGCTCGTTGAGGGCCGCCAGGCGCCGCAGCCGGTCCGGTACGCCGGTCCGGCCCTCCGCGGCCGCCGGGGCCCGCTCGCTCTCGGCCGTCATCGTCCGCCCTCCGCGCTCTCGCGCCCGCCGCCGTTCGGCTCGTCCAGCGAGCCGGTCATCGCCCCGACGAGCTCCTCGATCGTGGTGTCGGCGGCGGTGTACGACGCCACCCGCCGGCCCAGCCGCAGCACCTCCACCCGGTCCGCGACCGACAGCACCTCGGGCATGTTGTGACTGATCAGCACGACACAGATGCCCTGGTCGGCGACCCTGCGGACGGTCTCCAGGACCCGGGCGCGCTGAACCACGCCCAGGGCGGCGGTCGGCTCGTCCATGAAGATGACCTTGTGGGCGAAGGCGACCGCACGGGCCACCGCGACGGACTGCCGCTGCCCGCCGGACAACGTTGTCACAGGGGCTGTCACATCCTTCAGCCGCACGCCCAGTGCGGCGAAGGCCCGTTCCGCCTCCCGGCGCATCGCGGGCCGGTCGAGCACACCGAGGCGGCCGAGCAGCCCTGAGCGCACGATCTCCCGGCCGAGATGGAGGTTGGCCGCCGCGTCGAGGTCGGGTGCGAGCGACAGATCCTGGTAGACGGTCTCCACGCCGTGCCGCTGCGCGTCCATCGGCCCGGAGAACCGCACCGGCACACCGTCCAGCCGGACCTCGCCGGCGTCGGGGGCGAGCACGCCCGAAAGGACGTTCACCAGAGTGGACTTGCCGGCGCCGTTGTCACCGATGAGGGCGACGACCTCGCCGGGGTGTGCCGTGAAATCGGCGCCCTGGAGCGCCTGGACGTGGCCGAAACGTTTGACCACTCCCTGTGCTGTGAGCAGTGGTTCCCTTGCAGAGGCCATGTTGTGCCTTCTGGTTGGTATCGTTAACAGCTTGGCTGATTCTTGGGGCGCTCACAGCGGGGTGTCAAGGGTGGTGCAGACGGCGGTCGGCGGCCTCTTCGCGGCCCTCATCTATCCCTGTTCACAAGGGAGTTGACACTCCGTCGAGTTGGTAGCGTTAACGGGTCGACGCTCAACCGTGACGCAGGTGGAGGACGTGGCGTGGCAGCCACCCGGCCGACCATGAAGGACGTTGCCGCGGAAGCGGGCGTCAGCGCGATGACGGTGTCCCGGGTCGTCAACGGCGACGCGGCCGTCGCCCCGGGGACCGCCGCGCGGGTGGAGGCCGCGGTCCGCAAACTCGGTTACCAACGCGACGACGTGGCACGCCAGTTGCGCCGTACCCATCAACTGAGCCAGACCATCGGGCTGTTGGTCGACGACGTCGCCGACCCGTTCATGGCCGCGGTCGCCTCCGCCGCCGAGGACGTGGCCCGCCAGCGCGGCAGCGTCATGCTCATCGGCTCCAGCCGCGCCGACCCGCGCCGCGAACGCGAGGTGATCGCCGCGTTCACCGCCCGCCGCGTCGACGGCCTGATCCTCACCCCGGCCGCCGGCAGCCACCGCTTCCTGCGCCCCGCCCAGGTCCGGGGCACCAAGATCGTGTGCGTGGACCGGGCGGCACCCGGCCTGGACGTGGACGCCGTGGTGGTGGACAACTTCGGGGCGGTGCGGGAGGCCGTGGGCGAACTGGTGGCGCACGGCCACCGCAGGATCGGCTACCTCGGCGACACACCGGAGATCCGGACCTTCGCCGAGCGGCGGCGCGGTCATCTGGCGGCGCTGGCGGCGGCCGGGATCACACCGGACCCGGCCCTCGTCCGGGACCACCTGCGCTCGGGCCCCGACGCAGCCCGGGCCGTCACCGCGATGCTGGGCCTGCCCGACCCCCCGACGGCCCTGCTGGCCGGCAACGAACTCCTCGCCTTCGGCGCCCTGGGCGTGCTCCCCGCCGGCCTCGCCTTCGTCGGCTTCGACGACTTCGCGCTGGCCGCCAGGCTGAACCCGCCGGTCACCGTCATCGCCCAGGACCCGGTGGCCCTCGCCACCAGCGCCGCCCACCTGCTGTTCGCCCGCATCCACGGCGACGTCTCGCCCTCCCGCACGGTGGTCATGCCGACCCGGCTGGTCCGGCGGGGATCGGGGGAGATACCGGGGCCGTTCGCCGCGTAGCGGAGAGGGCGGAGAGGGCGGAGAGGGCGGAGAGGGCGGAGAGGGCGGAGTGGGGGCGCAGGAAAAAGCGGTGGTGGCGAGCGGACGTACCGCGTACGGTGAGCCCACTGCCCGCCGAGCGAGAAAACAGGAGGTGTGACCGATGGCTGTCGTTGCGAAGGGCGCTGCCCGCGACCAGAAGTTCATCCACTCCACCTCCGCGGCCACCGGCTGACCACCTTCCTTCCCGGGGCCGCCCTTCGAAGGGTCACCCTTGACTTCCAGCTCCGCTGTTTTCTCCGCTCTCGCTCCCTACGGCTGGGACGAGGCATGGGCGAAGGAGTTCGCCCCCTACGACACCGAAGGCCTGCTGGCCGGGCGTGTCCTGCGGGTCGACCGCGGCCAGTGCGACGTGGTCACGGCCGGCGGCACGCTGCGCGCCGACACCGCGTTCGTCACCCCGCACGATCCGCTGCGCGTCGTGTGCACCGGCGACTGGGTCGCCGTCGAACCCGGCGGCAACCCCCGTTACGTACGCGCGTATCTGCCCCGCCGTACCGCGTTCGTCCGCTCCACCTCCTCCAAGCGGTCCGAGGGGCAGATCCTCGCGGCCAACGTCGACCACGCGGTCGTCGCGGTGTCCCTCGCCGTCGAACTCGACCTGGGCCGTGTCGAACGGTTCCTGGCGCTGGCCTGGGAGTCCGGGGCGCAGCCGGTCGTGGTCCTCACCAAGGCCGACCTCGTCCCCGACGCGGTGACGCTCGCGCACCTCGTCGAGGACGTGGAGACGACGGCGCCCGGCGTGCCCGTCCTGACGGTCAGCGCCCACCACGGCGACGGGCTGGACGCGCTGGCCGCCCTGGTCGGCTCCGGTACGTCGGTCCTGCTCGGCCAGTCCGGCGCCGGCAAGTCCACGCTCGCCAACGCGCTCCTCGGCGATGAGGTGATGGACGTCAAGGCGGCACGGGACGTGGACGGCAAGGGCCGGCACACCACGACCACCCGCAACCTCCTCGCGCTGCCCGGCGGGGGAGTGCTGATCGACACCCCCGGACTGCGCGGCGTCGGCCTCTTCGACGCCGAGTCCGGGGTCGGACAGGTGTTCTCCGAGATCGAGGAACTGGCCCAGGACTGCCGGTTCGCCGACTGCCGCCACGAGAGCGAGCCCGGCTGCGCGGTCCGCCTCGCGGTGGAGAGCGGGGAACTGCCCGTGCGCCGGCTGGAGAGCTACCGCAAGCTGATGCGGGAGAACCAGTGGATCGTCGCGAAGACCGACGCGCGGCTCCGGTCCGAGCTTCGGAAGGACTGGAAGCGCAAGGGCGCGGAGGGGAGGGCGGCGATGGAGGCCAAGCGGGGACAGTGGCGGTAGGCGCCTGCTCCTGCCCCGCCCCCGCCCCCGCCCCTGCCCCGGCCCCGGTCCGGCTCGGCCTCTGCCCCGGTCCCGGTCCGGCCCGGACCGGCCCCGGTCCCGGTCCGGCCCCTGCCCCGGGCCGGGCCCCGCAGGCGCCTGACCTGGGGCCGGTCCTGCGGGTGTCTGACCCGGCCGGGCCCCGCGGGTGCCTGACCTGGGCCCTGCGGGTGCCTGGCCCGGGTCCGGTCCCGCCGGCCCCTGACCTGGGCCCCGCGGGTGTCTGACCCGGGGCCGGCCCTGCGGGTGCCGTGTCCGATTTCCGCCAGCGTGCACTCTCCTCCATCACCCACACTTGAAGGTGTGATGGACGAGGACACCAGGTACGAGGCGGTCCGCAGCCGGGACGCCCGCTTCGACGGGGCGTTCTTCTTCGCGGTCCGCACCACCGGGATCTACTGCCGCCCCAGCTGCCCGGCGGTCACCCCGAAGCGGCGCAACGTGCGCTTCTTCCCGACCGCCGCGGCGGCGCAGGGCTCGGGTTTCCGGGCCTGCCGGCGCTGCCGGCCGGACGCCGTGCCCGGGTCCGCCGAGTGGAACGTCCGCGCCGACGTCGTCGGCCGGGCGGTCCGGATGATCGGCGACGGCGTCGTGGACCGGGAGGGCGTCGGCGGTCTCGCCGACCGGCTCGGCTACAGCGCCCGCCAGGTCCAGCGCCAGCTCACCGCCGAACTGGGCGCCGGCCCGGTCGCCCTCGCCCGGGCCCAGCGCGCCCACACCGCCCGCGTGCTGCTCCAGACCACCGAACTGCCCGTCACGGAGGTCGCGTTCGCGAGCGGGTTCGCCAGCGTCCGGCAGTTCAACGACACGGTCCGCACCGTCTACGCCACGACCCCGAGCGAGCTGCGCGCGGCGGCCCCCGGCGGCCGGGGCGCGCGGCGCGGCTCCCCGGCCACCGGGATCCCGCTGCGGCTCGCCCACCGCGGCCCCTACCAGGCAGGCCCCGTCTTCGACCTGCTCCGGCGCGAGGCCGTGCCCGGCATCGAGGAGATCACCGGCACACCCGGCGCCCGCACCTACCGCCGCACCCTCCGCCTGCCCCACGGCCACGCGGTCGTCGCCGTCGACGAGCGCACCGGCACCCCCGGCCCCAGGTCCGGCACGGCGGACGGCGCCCACCCCGGCGGCTGGCTCGACGTCCGGCTGCGCCTCACCGACCCTCGCGACCTGACCACCGCCGTCCAGCGGCTGCGCCGGCTCTTCGACCTCGACGCCGACCCGTACGCCGTCGACGAACGCCTCGCCGGGGACCCCCGGCTCGCCCCGTTGGTCGCCGCCCGGCCCGGGCTGCGCTCACCGGGCGCCGCCGATCCGGCCGAGGCCGCCGTCCGGGCCCTCGCCGGCGCCGACGTCGACGTCGAGCGGCTGGTCCTGCGGTACGGCGGGACCATGGAGGCTCCGTCCGGCGGCCTCACCCACCTCTTCCCCGAACCCGCGGTGCTCGCCGCCGCCGGGGGCAGCGTCGGCGCGCTCGCCGCCGCCCTCGCGGACGGCACCGTACGGCTGGACCCGGGGGCCGACCGGGACGCCGCGGAGGCCGCACTGCGGGCCCTGCCGGGGGTGGGGCCGGAGGTCCTCGCCGCCGTCCGGGTCCGCGCCCTCGGCGACCCCGACGTCGCCCCGCCGGGGCTGGACGTACCCGACGAGTGGCGGCCCTGGCGGTCGTACGCCGTCCAACACCTGCTTGTGGAAAGGGAGTCGAGGAACTGATGGGTGCCACGTACTGGACGCGGATCGCGTCCCCGGTCGGGGAGCTGCTGCTGACCGCCGACGACGACGGGACGCTGACGTCCCTCTCCGTCCCGGGGCAGAAGGGCGGCCGGAGCGTGGCGGCGGGATGGCACGCCGACGCGGGCCCCTTCCGGACCGCCGAGGAACAGCTGGCCGCCTACTTCGCCGGTGAACTCAAGGAGTTCCGGCTGGAGTTGAGCGCACACGGCACGGAGTTCCGGGAGCGGGTGTGGCAGGCCCTCGACGGCGTTCCGTACGGCGCGACCACGACCTACGGGGAGATCGCCGCACGGATCGGCGCGTCCCGGACGGCCGTCCGCGCGGTGGGCGGCGCCATCGGCGCCAACCCCCTGCTCATCGTGCGGCCCTGCCACCGCGTCATCGGGGCGGACGGGTCGATGACCGGCTACGCGGGCGGACTCGAACGCAAGGTGTGGCTGCTGGGCCTGGAGGGCGCGGCGGCCGTGGGCCAGCCCGCGTCCGGCCGGTCGCCGCGGTGTTCTGACGGCTAGCCGTGGCGTCGTGACGGTTCGCCGTGGCGTCGTGACGGCTCGGCGCGGTTTCGCGATGGCTCGGCGCGGTTTCGCGACGCGCGGCGCGAGGGGCCGGGTGCCTGCCCCACCGCCGCCCGCCGCCCGCCGCGCCGGCACCGGGCACCCGGCACCCGGCACCCGGCACCGGGCACCCGGCACCCGGCACCCGGCACCGGGCACCCGGCACCGGCACCCGGTTTCCGGCATCCGGCGGGAGCCGTTCGTGCCTGCTCGGTTCCCGGGCACCCGCCTCGCGTTGGGCCGGCAGAGTGCTGCGTCCGGTCGCGTTGCCCGGCCTGCCGCCCCGCGTGTGTCACCTTCCCCACCAGTGGGCCTTCGGAAGGGCGGGTGCGGATGGGCAGGGTCGGACGTGTCCTCGCGGTGACGTTGCTGGTGCTGGTGGGTACGGCGGCGCGGGCCGGTGCCGAGTCCACGCGTCCGCTCTGGACCGGGAGCTGGGAGGCCGCGCCCTCCGGCACCGTCCCGGCCGTGCCCGGCGCGGCCTTCCGCAACGTCGTCCGGCTCAGCTCCGGGGGCGCCGCCGTGCGGGTCCGGATCAGCAACCGGCTCGGCCGTGTGCCCCTCGTGCTCGGCGCGGTCACCGTCGCCCTGCACGGCACCCGGGCGTCCGCCGTGCCGGGGTCGATGCGCGCCGCCACCTTCGCGGGCGCCCGCACCGTCGTCGTACCCGCCGGACAGGACCTGGTCAGCGACCCCGTACGGCTCGCCGTACCGGCCGCCGCCGACCTGCTGGTCACCGTGCAGACCCCCGGCCGCCCCGGACCGGCCACCTACCACCGCGTCGCCCTCCAGACCAGCTACCGGGCCGACGACGGCGCCGGACACGCGGCCGACGAGAGCGGCGGCGCGTACACCAGGACCGTCGGCAACTGGTACTACGTCACCGGCGTCGACGTCCTCGGCGAGGCCGCCGGCAGCGTGGTCGCCTTCGGGGACTCGCTGACCGACGGCAACGGCTCCAGCTTCGACGGCAACCACCGCTGGCCCGACCGGCTCGCCGAACGCCTGCGCCCCCACCGGCTCGGCGTCCTCAACGCCGGGATCTCCGGCAACCGGCTGCTGCTCGACAGCACCGGCGGCCCCGGCGCCCTGGCCCGGCTGGACGCCGACGCCCTCACCCGGGCCGGGGTGCGCGCCATGGTCGTACTGGAGGGCATCAACGACATCAAGGGCACCCCGGAGGCGAAGGACCCGGCGGACTTCGCGCGGGCCTACCGGACGATCGTGGCCCGCGCCCACAAGCGGGGCATCCGGGTGATCGGCGCGACGCTCACGCCGTACGCCGGGTTCAGCGGCTACACCGCCGCCCGGGAGGCCGTCCGGCAGAAGGTCAACGCGCTCATCCGGACCGGGCACGTCTTCGACGCGGTCGTCGACTTCGACGCCGTGGTCCGCGACCCCCGGCGGCCCGAGCGGATCCGGTCCGCCTACGACCCCGGCGACCACCTGCACTTCAACGACGCCGGGATGCGGGCCCTGGCCGCCGCCGTCGACATCAGGACCCTCCGCGCGACGGGCCCGCGCGCGACGGCCGCCCGCTGACCGGTCAGCCGCCCCAGACCACCGCGGCCAGCCAGCCCGCCGCGATCAGCAGGCAGGCGAACAGCTCGGCCAGCACGCTGGAGCCGCCCGCGTCCATCGTCGTGCGCAGCGCGGCCCGCGCCTCGGCGGGCCGGCCCAGGCGCAGGCGTTCGTACAGGTAGATCCCGGCCATGAAACCGGGGATCGCGCCGAGCACCGGGAGCACCACGAAGCCGAGGAACGCGCCGGCCCCGGCGTACCCGGCCACGCGGGGCGTGGCGCCGCTCGCCCGCAGCCGCCGGGGCGGCAGCGCCCAGCGCACCACCAGCGACACCAGCAGCACCGCCGTGGCCCCGACCAGCACCGCCCAGGACAGCGGGCGCGGGTCGTACAGCGCCCACCACAGCACGGCGGCCCACACCAGCCACGAGCCCGGCACCCCGGGCACCAGCACTCCGCACAGGCCGAGCACCATCACGAGGCCGACCAGCAGGAGTTCCCCTGCTCCCATCTGCCCAGGGTGCCGTGCGGGTCAGTCCCGGGCCACCCAGCCCCGTTCGCGGGCGTACCAGCCCAGCTGCAACCGGGTCGTCACCCCGGCCAGCTCCATCAGCCGCCGCACCCGGCGCTGCACGGTCCGCAGTCCCAGGTCGAGCAGTCTGGCCACGCGCGCGTCGGTCAGCCCGGCCAGCAGCAGGGACAGCACCTCCAGATCGGTGGCGTCCGGGCCCTCCGGCCCCTCCTCGGGCAGGCCACGGGCGCCCAGGCGGAGCGGGAGCGCCTGACGCCACACCGACTCGAACAACCCGCACAAAAGTTCCAGCAGGCCGCTCGCGTGCACCACCAGGGCGGCCGGTTCCGAACTGCGCGAGGTGAGCGGGACCAGCGCGAGGGCACGGTCGACGACGACCAGCTTGGTCGGCACCTCGTCCACCACCCGCACCTGCTCGTCCCGGGCCAGCGCCGCCGTCAACTCCGTCATGCCGTGCGGCAGATCGAACACCGACCGCTCCACCACCACCCGGTAGCGCACACCCCGGTCCGCGGCCTGCTCCTCCGCGTCGTTCGCCATCCCGGAGACGACCGCCGGCCGGCCGGTGACCAGCGCGCACACCTCGTCGGTCGCGCCCAGCTGGAGCTGGAGGAACCGCTGGGCCACGGCCGACGCGCCGGTCACCACCTCCACCAGGTCGTGCACCGCCGGCTCGGCGGCCGACGCCCGGTACTCCTCGGCCAGCAGCGCCGTCGCCAGCTCCGCCTTCTCCAGCTCGTGCCGCTGCCGGGCGAGCAGCGCGCCCAGCGCGACCCCCGGCGGCGCCGCCACCCAGCGGCCCGGCCGGCCCGAGGACTGGGCCGCGAGCCCGTGCCCCTCCAGCCGGCGCAGCGCGCGCTCGGTCTCCTGCTCGGCCAGCGTCAGCCGCCGTGCCAGCTCGGGCACGTCGGCGGCGCCCACGGACACCAGGGTCCGGTAGGCCGACTCGTCGCGTTCGTCCAGACCGAGCGCTGCCAGCATCGACCCGCGTTCCTCCCTCGAAGCCCGGCGCCGTGGCGGGAACCGGCCACGGCGCAAACCCGCCAGGACCCATCATCGCCCGACGGCCGGTCACTCTGCCAAGATCACTTCACCGCAGCACCTCCACACGGGCTCCGGATCCGTGAAGCCTCGGAACCGGACCGGTGCGGCACGGACCATGCGGTTCACAGCTGTTCGCAAGGAACGGCCGTCACAATCCGGCTTCCGGCCGGTGCCGTCACGTCCGGCCGTGCGAGCGGTGACCCCGGTCCCGGACGCGCTTACGCGCAGGGGGTCCGGGACCGGGGCACTCCGGGTGTCGCCGGGTGGTTCTCCCGTGGGGGGTGGGACCACCCGGCGACTCACACGTGTCATTCGCGCCCTCCGGGAGCCGCTCGCCGCCGACTTCCCGCCCTCGTACGGGTGTTCAGAACATCCCTCGCCACGCCGTTCGACACCGGATCGGGTGCGGGATTTTCCGGATGCCCCGTTTTCATCCGGCCCCGGCGGTGGACAATTAGGGGCATGAGCCAGCCTGGGGGTAGGCCCGCCCGTCACGACGACGACTGGTGGGGGCAGTTGTACGACGACTCCACCGAGGACACGGGGCCCACGGCCGCCCCCGACTCCCTGGACGACCGCTTCGCCTCGGCGAAGAACACGGTCGGGGGACGGCAGGGACCGCCGACCGTGCCGTCGCAGCGCGCCCCCGCGGCCGCCGGGGAACCCGGCGACGACCGCACGGCCGACCCGAAGTCCTGGCCCTGGGACGAGGACGACCGACGACTGCTGGAGCCCGACGACGTCCTGACGGCCCCGGACGCGTACCCGGCCCCGGGTCCGGACGTCTACGCAGCCCCGGGTCCGGATGTGTACGCGGATCCGACCCCGGACGTCTACCCGGCCCCGGGGTTGGACCTGTACGCGGCCCCGGACCCAGGCGCGTACGCGGCTCCGGGGCCGGACCCGTACGCGGCCCCGGACCCAGACGTGTACGCGGCTCCGGGTCCTGACGTGTATGCGGATCCGGCTCCGGACCTGTACCCGGCCCCGGTGCCGTCCCCGCCCCCGTCCCCGTCCCCGTCCCCGACCCCGTCCCCGTCCCCGACCCCGCCCCCGGCTCCCGCCCCGGGCCCGGTGCCCCGTGCGGTCACCAGGGCCGACCTCGCGGTCTACCCGCCGCCCGCCTCCTCGGTCGAGTACGTGGGCTCCGGTCCGCCCACCTACGAGGCCGAGCCCACCGCGCTGCCCGCCGCCGACCCGGACGCGCTCGGCGACCTGGTCCCGGACACCGTGCTGGACGGCGCCCAGTACGGCACCCGCACACTGCGGGCCGTCTCCCAGCGCGGCGACTCCGCCCGGTTCCGGGGCGAACCGCGCCGCGACGCGCTGCTCACCGCCCGGTTCGGGAACGGCGACCAGGCCCTCGTCCTCGTCGCGATGGCCACCGGCGCCCGGGCCACCCCCGGCGCCCACCGGGCCGCCGCCGAGATCTGCGAGTGGATCGCCCGAGCCGTCGGCCGCAGCCACCAGCGGCTCGCCGAGGACATCCGGGCCGCCCGGCGCGGCGACCTCAAGTCCGGGCTGCACCGGCTCACCGACCGCAGCCTCGGCAGGCTCCGCGCCGCCGCCGCCGAACGGGGCGTCCCCTCCGACGAGTACGCGGCCAGCCTGCGCTGCCTGCTCGTCCCGGCCGACCCCCAGTGCCGTACCCGGGTCTTCTTCGGTGTCGGCCCCGGCGGTCTGTTCCGGCTCCGGGACGGCGAGTGGCAGGACATCGAACCGCGGACCGGCCCCGACACCGTCGGCGAGGCCGTGCTCGGCTTCGGCTCGCTGCCCTCCGAGACCCCGGAGGGCGACCGGCTCACCATGGACCTCGGCATCCCGACCCCGCCGAGCCCTTACGAACCCGCCCCCGAGCCGCCCCGCGAGCCGTTCCTCTTCCGGGCCTCGGTAGCCCGCCCGGGTGACGCCCTGGTGATGTGCACCGGCGGCCTCGCCGACCCGCTGCGCGGCGAGCCCGCCCTCTGCGCCTACCTGGCCCGGCGCTGGTCCGACCGCACCCCGCCCGGCCTCGCCGCGTTCCTCGCGGACACCCAGGTGCGGGTCAAGGGCTACGCGGACGACCGTACGGCGGCCGCCGTCTGGGAGGCGTGAGGGCCGCCCCTGTGCGTGGATGGGAGGTGTCCGACCAGAGGGAAGGGGCACCCGTCCGCCATGGCCAAGCAGAACGTCGCCGAGCAGTTCGTCGACATCCTCGTCCGCGCCGGCGTGCGCCGGCTCTACGGAGTCGTCGGCGACAGCCTCAACCCGGTCGTCGACGCCGTCCGCCGCAACTCCGCCATCGACTGGATCCACGTCCGTCACGAGGAGACCGCCGCCTTCGCGGCCGGCGCCGAGGCGCAGATCACCGGGAAGCTGGCGGCCTGCGCCGGCTCCTGCGGCCCGGGCAACCTCCATCTCGTCAACGGCCTGTACGACGCCCACCGCTCGATGGCCCCCGTCCTCGCCCTCGCCTCCCACATCCCGTCCAGCGAGATCGGCCTCGGCTACTTCCAGGAGACGCACCCGGACCGCCTCTTCCAGGAGTGCAGCCACTACAGCGAGCTGATCTCCAGCCCGAAGCAGATGCCCCGCCTCCTCCAGACCGCGATCCAGCACGCGGTCGGCCGCAGCGGGGTGAGCGTGGTCTCCCTGCCGGGTGACATCGCCGACCAGCCGGCCCCGGAGCAGAGCGCCTCGGCCGCCATCGTCACCTCGCGGCCGACCGTCCGCCCCGGCGACGACGAACTCGACCGGCTCGTCGCGATGATCGACGCGGCGGACAAGGTGACCCTGTTCTGCGGCAGCGGCACGGCCGGCGCCCACGCCGAGGTCATGGAACTCGCGCAGAAGATCAAGTCCCCCGTCGGCCACGCGCTGCGCGGGAAGGAATGGATCCAGTACGACAACCCGTACACGGGGAACCTGCGTATGTACACTACTCCCCATGCAGACACGCGTGTTGGGGGCACGACGACTGTCCCGCGTCAGG